>JAEUHG010000030.1 GCA_016795425.1 Verrucomicrobiales bacterium | reverse complement strand
CGGCTGGCAACAGTTGCCGGAGCGTTTGGATGCCATAGAACAAGCCTGCCGCGGCCGCGGCACGGATGACCACCTTGTCTTGATAGACGCCAAGTTCGTAGCCCTCCTCACCTAACGGCCCCCGGGCCGAGACATCGATCGACAAAGAGATGCAATTCTCCGCGGCGGGATCCCTCACCAGCTTCATCCGGAAGCCCATGGCGGGTGCCAAGGCGTCGACCAGCTTTTCGGCCTCGATTGCGGCGACTCCCTCGCCGGCGACGCAAGTGTTCGAAGTGAAATGAAATCGCCCATCGTGACGTTCCACGGAAACTGGCGACGGAATCAGTCCGAAGGGTAATTCCGCGCGGCCCTTCCAGGAAAATGTCCCCAGGTAGACCACCAGTATCCCCAGGCACCACCGTGGTCGAATGCGATCTGTGATTTTCGTCATGAGTCCTCTTCGCGGTTCGTTTGGGATGCCGGCACGTTTCTCCCGCGTTTCCGCGCTGTCGAGGGTATGGGGATGAGCGCGGTGTGCCTTCGAAATCGATGGTTGCGGTCTGATACCCGCGGAGCGTGACCGTCGCACTGAGGACCGGGTTGTGGACCTATTTTGCCTGGAACGCCACTTCACCTCCGGCCCTTGGTCGCGCGACGTCCGAAAACTTGTCGGCGAAAGGGAGATCCTCCACAACCTCCTCCATGCAGCGACGCCTTGGCCCGCAGCTGGGTGGATTTTTCAGGATCTTTGCCGTGGCCTGTGGCTTGGCGGCATCTGCGGATCCCACCGATTCCGCCGTCTCGCCGAATGCGCGCGGCTCCTCGGGTACGGTTGTCAATTGGTGGCGTTCGACCGAGGATCTGCGGGATCAACTGTCGCCGCAACCGGCCCTGCGTTTCGAGTCCGCGTCACGGTCGTCCCGTGAGGTGATCGAAGTGGATGACACGGTTGCCCATCAAAGCATACTGGGACTAGGCAGTTCGCTGGAGCACAGCACGTGTTACAATCTGAGTTTGCTGCCGGCAGAGCGGAGGGAGCGCGTGATCGAAAGTCTGGTTCATCCCGAGCGCGGCCTCGGCATGAACCTGATGCGGATCTGCATCGGGACCTCTGACTTTGCTCCCGGTCCGTTCTACACGTACGACGATTTGCCGGAAGGTCGGGAAGACCACGGGTTGGAACGATTCTCGATCGATCGAGACCGGGAATATGTCCTTCCCGTATTGAAGGCTGCCCAACGACTGAATCCCGAGCTGCGATTCTTTGCCTCACCGTGGACGCCGCCACCCTGGATGAAGACCAACGGTCGCTATGGCGGCGGCTCGCTGCGGTCGGAGTGTTATCCGTACTTCGCCGAGTATCTGGCGCGGTTTATCGAAGCGTACCGACGGGAAGGAATCGAGGTCCACGCGATTACCATCCAGAACGAACCGGAGTTCGCTCCGGAGGCGTATCCGAGCTGTCTATGGACGGCGAAACAGCAACGGGACTTTATTCGCGACTATCTGGGACCCCTCTTTGAGGCGCGAGGCATTCGAACGCTCATCTGGTGCTTCGATCACAACTTCAACAACCCGGCGTTTCCAGCGACGATTCTCCGCGACCCGGCCGCGGCACGGTTCGTGGAGGGAACCGGTTTCCACCTATACGAGGGAAAGCCGTCGGCGATGTCGAGGCTCCGGCGCGAGTTTCCAGGCAAGTCCATCTACTTCACCGAAGGTTCGGTTTATGGGGTCCAGGGCGCCGTGGAGATGATTAAGTACTTTCGCAACTGGGCGCGCAGTTACAACGCCTGGGTGACCCTCATCGATCACCGCGGCAAGCCGAACGTGTCCGGCTTCCATGATTGTGATCCCACCATGGTCGTCTTGAACCGGGACACTCTTTCCACTGAGTATCGGGCGGACTACTACATTTATGGCCAGTTCATGAAGTTCATTCAGCGGGGGGCGGTTCGGATCGGATCGTCGCCGGGCAACTTCGCCAACATCGCATTCCGGAACCCCGACGGCACCCAGGTGCTGATCGTTGCCCATCCCCACGGAATGGAGCGGAGATTGGCCGTGGCATGGGACGGACAGTCCTTCGCCGTGACGCTGGGTCCGAAGTCCATCGCCACGTTCGTCTGGAAGCCATGAGCGTCGCCTGAGGAGAAACTGTTCCCGAATTGAGAACCACGTCATGAAGATTCGAGTTCGCCCACTAACGACGCGAATGCCTGTGTGTTCCCCGGTCGCCTTGCTCCTGGGAGTTTCTCTCTCGTGGTGGCTGTGCCCCTGTCAGGCAACTCTCTCCGTCGAAGGCGTCCAGGTGGTGCCACACCTGCAATCGACCGAAATGCGGTATCGGCAGAAAGTTGATTTCAGCCTGGGCGCGCGCGTGGAGATTTTTCTGCGCAATGCGACCGGGAAAGAAATCGTCCTTCCGTCGACCGCGGAAGTTAGGCTTCGTGGACGAACCCCTTCCGAACTGCTGCAGACCGACGAATGGGCGTGGCACGACCTGCCGTCGGCGTGGGATGGAGAACCGCTGCGACTACCGCCTGGCGCAATGACGGTTTGGAGTTGGAATGGAAAGCGCGCGCCTTGGGGGACGAATACCCAGGCCGATCTGGCTGTGGCGCTGCCCGGTGACAATCCCGTGTCACGAAAGACAGTGGCCCTCGACGCGCCCAAGGCGTGGCTTTCGGCGGTGACTTTTCTCGGCGCGTCGGCGGAGGTTCGCCCAGACACGCTGGTCTTTCATGTGGCCAACCATTCCCCGGTTGCGCTGCGTGTCGATGCCTGTCGCCTTTGGCTGCCTGAGAACCCTGCCACGTGGCGGGCGTTGAGGGCGCAGCCCTGGATCAGCAACCGGCTCGAACGATTTCCCACCGACGGTCTGATTCCTTCGAGCGATCGGGGCGGGGCGCGCGTGGTGACCGGCCCGCTACCCTTGACCTACGCGGCGGTGGAAGTGCGGCTGGTCGCGCCGGATGGGGGGTTGATGACCCTTTGGACGCATCAACGGATCAAGCGGGAGGTCTTCGACATCAGTGGAGGATGGGTGGCGGAGGGTCTCGGCGGCAGCAACTCACTGCTGGCCCTGCCGTATTTGAAGACACTTCGTCGCATGCACGTGAATGCGGGTATGCATCAGGACATGCCCGGCTACTCCGACAGCGCTCTCTTCGACGCCTACCCGCTGAAGTACATGAATCGCCTTCAGCCGTTCGAACGCTACGACACTGACGCGATGCTGCCGCGCATCCACGCGGTCGAGTTTCTCGGTGAGCCCCAGTACGGCGGTGGAAAACCAGTGCCGCCCATGGAGGTCTGGCGGGCGTTCGCTCCCTACCAGGCGACGCGACTTCCGACGAGTGTGACGCACAGCGAAGAACGCGTGTGGCGGTTCTATGCGGGACTGTCAGACTACCCCCACTACGATGCATACCGGGTGACGGCGCCTTCACCGGATGCGTGGTCGAAGTATGACCGTTGGAAGGGGCAAACGATCCGCTGGGGTTCCCCCCTGGAGACCATCGGGGAAATGACCCGTTCCTTGCGTGAGTTGAATCGGCCGCGACCGATCGCCTACTGGTCCCAGGGCGCCCACCATGATTGGAATGGTTATGGGGGACGAAAGCGCGGTTCGCCGACGCCGGACGAATTGCGCCTCCAAGCCTATCATGCCCTGGCGAGCCGGATCACCTCGCTCTACTGGTTCAACCTCAGTCTGAAATCGTTGCTCGCCTTTCCGGACCTGATCGACCCCATCACCCGAGTGGGGCGCGAGATTCGGATGCTGGACGATTATTACCTCGAGGGCGACGCCACCAGCCATCAACGAGTGGAGCGTGATGGCAAGGCGGACTGGGACCTGGATGTGGTGGCTGGACCGCGCGGGGCCGTGTTGTTCGCCCTTGATCTCGATTACCAACCCGATCCCAACGAAAAAGTATTCCGGTTTGGACCGCCGCGGGACGCCACCTTCCGGTTTCCGCTACCCCGCTACCTTCACGCCCCCGCCGAGGTGTTCCGCGTCGATGCCGATGGAGTGACGAAGGTGGGATACTCGCTGGATGCCGGGCAGATGACGATCCGTGACCAGGCCAGCCGGGTCGCCGTATTTGTCGTTGCCGCAACGCCGGGTGAACAGGCCCGTATTGAGGCACGACGCCGATCGCTCGCTGCCGAGGAGGAGGCCCTCGGTTTTGACCCGGGTCGCCGGCCGGCCGACCTGGCGGCACTGGAGGGATTGGCCCCGCGAAAGGACCGCTAGGTCCGTGAAGTGCTTCGCTGCAGCGCCCTCTCCGTCGAGGCGGGAATTGCGGTGCTGGGAAAGCGGCAGGTGACTGCCGCAGCCCAAGACGCTTCGCGTCCGTCCACAGTCGGGGCCAAGCAGGCGCTGGTCGTCTTGGAGTGCGGGAGCCCTCTTCCGCTGTTCCGACGGAAATTGCCCAGACCCTTCGGAGAGGAGCCCGGGGCGAGGCGGAATCGGGATTGGCGAAAGGCAACAAAGGTCGGCAGGGTCGTGGTGACACATGCCTCGATCGCTGCCGGAATTGATGAATCGTCGGTGTTTCCTCGGATCCCTCACCGCTGCTGCGGGAGTCGGCAGTGCGGGTTGCCGGACCGTGCCTTCAGGCAGTCGCGTGCCCAGGATCGTCGATACCCACACGCACTTCTACGATCCCCTTCGTCCGGGAGGCGTTCCGTGGCCGGCGGAGGGGGACCGATTTCTATACCGCACCGTCTTGCCGTCCGAGTACGAACGGATAGCACGTCCGCTTGGCATTGAGGGAACCCTGGTGGTCGAAGCCAGTCATTGGGTCTCCGACAACGACTGGGTTCTGGATCTGGCGAGGCGCGAACCGTTTCTGGTTGGGGTGGTCGGGCATCTCCAACCTGGTGGAGCCGGGTTCGCGGAGGATCTCGAGAGGCTGAGTGGGAACCTGCGCTTTCGCGGGATACGGATTGGAAGTTCCGAGGTGGCCTCGGCCTGCCGGAACGCCAAGGTCCTTAGAGATCTGATGCGCGTGACGGATGCGGGATTGGTGCTCGACGTATTGGTGGGGATGGAGCAGTTGATGAACGTGGAGGAACTGGCTTCGAAATTGCCGGGGCAATCCATCGTGATCAATCACTGCGCGAACGTGCACGTGACTGGCCAAGTGCCGCCTCTCGCTTATCGGGAGTTGATAACGTTGTGCGCCCGAAACCCCCGCGTTTACATGAAGGTGTCCGGATTGGTGGAAGGCACGGGTCGCACGGACGGCACAGCGCCGCGAGATGTGGATTTTTATCGGCCGCTTCTCGATACGATCTGGAACGCGTTTGGCGAGGATCGGTTGATATTCGGGAGCAACTGGCCGGTGAGCGCGCAATTCGCCCCGCTGGAGGTTGTGCACGGCATCGTGGCGGAGTATTTCACCGAGCGCGGGCCTGTCGCTTTCGCCAAGTATTTCGGCGGCAACGCTGCCTCGGTGTATGGAATCGTGCCGCGCTCTCGGTAGCCCGAACGATCGACAGGATGGCCGACCCAGCCCTTGGACGGCGGGCTGTCCCGGTCTCGCAGCAACGCGCCTGGAAACCACGCGTGGCCTGGCGCTGGACGCGCCAGGAATAGGGAGGACCCAGTGCAGCGCCGTGGGGACACCTCGCGGTTCGTCGCGGCCGGGCGCCCCGGGGTGCTTGGTCTTATGCGCGATTTCAGGTTGGTCCATTCTGCTTATGAACACGCTCTTATCCCGCGCCATCGGCCGTCACCCCTTCGTTCGCGTTGGCGTTCGCCGTGCCAGAGAGGGTTGGCAGTTCGGTTGGATCTGGCTGACAGTGGCGATTGCCTTTGCCGGATTGGAATCGCGGGCGGAAGGGCCGTGGTTCACCCGCACGCTGGTCGGCATGGAGGTTGGACCCACTGGTGCGCAGTTTGCTGGCGGCAAGCATGCGCCCGACTACGCGCGAAATTTCAACGGAGTCGAGATTGTGCGACGCGCAGTGGCCGCCAACGCCGAGTACCTCGTTCTCTGGGTGCGCGACGGAGATTTCACCTTCCACGACTCCCGGCTGCTTCCCAGACCGGCGGGTTTCGGAGACCGGGACGTGCTGCGCGAGGCGGTCGAGGAGGCGCGAAGGCACACGTTGCCACTCATTGCCTACTGCCAGCTTCAGTATCCCGCCTATGAATTGCGGCAGCATCCCGAATGGAAGGCGCGCCAAGCCGATGGCAAGCCCATCGATCACCTGGTCTGCTTCAACTCGGGATATACCAACGTCGTCAAGGCTCTCTTGGTTGAGATCCTGTCCTACGGCATCGCTGGCCTCCATTTGGACATGGTAGACCAGGGATTCGGAGCGCCGCATGGGTGCTGGTGCGAGACTTGCCAGAAGCTCTTCCAGGCTGAGCACGGCCGGCCCATGCCCAAAGGGGTGAATTGGGACGACAAC
This sequence comes from Verrucomicrobiales bacterium, assembly GCA_016795425.1. Lineage (GTDB taxonomy): Bacteria > Verrucomicrobiota > Verrucomicrobiia > Limisphaerales > CAIMTB01 > CAIMTB01. The sequence continues at coordinate 108,960 of JAEUHG010000030.1, read as the reverse complement.
GATTGGGACCGCATGCTGAGTTTTCGCTACGCTGCCAGCGATCGCTTCGAGAAGATGCTCACCGAACACGTGCGACGCGTCGCTCCCGGTGCCACGGTGGATTTCAACTACCACGGCAATCCTCCCTTCTCATGGGAGGTTGGCCAGACCCCGGTGGTCCATGCGGGCAACGGTGACTTTGTGACCGGGGAAGCGGGTCTCTGGGCCTTTGGCGCCTTGTCCGCCAGCTTCAACGCGGAGTGGTACCGCGCTGCTGCTCCGGGCAGGCCGTTTCAGGTTGCGGTGCAGCGCGGCGTGCGCATGTACCACGATCAGACCACCCGGCCGTTGAACGACATGCGTTGGGAAATGTTCACCCTGCTCGCCCATGGCGCCTTCGTGACCATGATCGACAAGACGGCCTACGACGGTTGGCTCGATCCCGTGGCCTACGACCGCATCGGCGCGGTGCTGGCAGAGGCGAGGGCTCAGCGCCGGGAATTCGGCCATGTCCCGGTGCGTGACGTCGGGATCTACTTCAGCGCGCGCTCCCGTGACTGGATCGGGCGTGACAAGCCGTCGGCCTGGTATCCCAGCGTGCTGGGCGTGCACAAAGCCTGCGTCTACGAACATTTCGGGTTTGGTTTCCTCTTCGATGAGAACCTGAGCCTGGACGGTTTGAGGCAGTTCCCGGTCGTCTGTCTGCCGAACGTCGGGATTCTGACGCAGCCTGAGGTCGATTTGTTGAGATGCTACGTGGAGGAGGGCGGCAAGCTATTGATCACGGGCCAATCCGGACAGTTTGATCACCTGGGCAGACCTCAAGCCGCGTCGATGTTGGAAGGCTTGATTGGCGCCACGGTCGAACAACGGTCGGTCGGCCTCGATCATTGGGTCCGCCTCGACTCCACCCCGCATGGCGAGGCGCTGGGGACTGGTCTTGATCATCAGGGCGGGAGCCGTACGGGATCCAAATCCATGGCGGGCGTGCCCTTCCTGGTTCGAGGTCCGGCCACCCTTTACAAAGCGACCACCGCGACGTCGGTCGGAGATCTGATGGACTCGCACCGTACAGCCCTGGCCAATCCGAACGGGTACAATCAGGACTGGCCGCTCAGCGCCCGCCAGGTCGTTGGTCCCGCGGTGCTGGTCAACAGGGTAGGGCGGGGGATGGTGCTCACGTTCGCGGGGTCGCCGGACTTCGCGACGGCGAGCGAACATCACATCGTCGAGGCCCGAAGGCTATTCGCCAACGGGGTACGCCTGCTGCAACCGGACCCTCGCCTTCGCATCACTGCGCCCGCCAATGTCGAAGTGGTGGTGACGGACGATCCGGCGACACGAACCCTTCGCGTTCATTTGATCGCCTACAACGCCACCCCTCAGACCACTCCGCCCAAGGAGCGTCCTTATGTGATGCCGGGACTCATCGAGGACACGCCCATGTTTCGGGCCAGCATCGAACTCAGGGACGGATTGAGAAGCGCAAGGCCGCTTCATCGATCCACCCAGATCAAAAAGCGCGGCCGACGCGTGGATCTCGTCGTCGAGGACGTTCACGAGATTGTCCAATGTCGGTATTGAACCTCGCCGGTGGAGGAGCGGTTTCCTTCGTTCTAGTCCGGTGACCCATTCGTCCAAGCCCGGTTTGGCGAGTTTGCCTAGCCTGTCGCCCATGCATGAAGCGGATGCGGCGCGGACCGACGCGCGCCCAGGGCGGATGGGTGGGTGGTTTCGAGGCGCCCGGACGCCCTGGTGGCGGCTGCCCAGGTGCCGGTTCGCGGCGGCCATGTTCGCCACTCTCCTCGTTCCGTGGTCGACCGGCTCCCAGGCTGCCGAGCCTGAGCAACTTTTGATCTACAGGGTTTCATGGCTTGGCAACACCTTTGGAGGTGCCAGCAACCGTTGGGTCCAGAATTTCTTCATCCACACCAGGGTGCAACCGGACGGCACGGTCAACACCTGGAGCCATTGGGACGAAGGCGGTCGACGCTTCGGGGTTTACCGCGATGGCGACGTCGTCGGAAACACCAACGTGAACCCGAACAGCCTGGCGGTGACGGACTCGCACGGCCGTCAGTGGAAGATCGAATTCGAATACGTCGAGCCGGAGTTTCACGAACACGACTTCCGTTCCAAGGGCATCACCTGTGACGGAGCAATGGTCACCTTCCCAGGCCTCGTCGTCCCCACCGCGCTCGCGCTTGCCAATGACGGTCAGCTCATGGTCGCTGATTCTTTGACCAGTCCCAGGCAGCAGATTCTGTTTTATGACATCACCGATGCCAAGGCCCCGAGATTGACCCGTGCGTTTGGCGACGAGGGCGGCATCGCCAGTGGCAAGCCTGGGGAGGTCACTCCCACCAAGTTCTGGGGAATTCGCGGGTGTGGCATGGATGCGGAGGGAAACCTCTATGTCGCGATGAGTGAAATGGGTTCCTGCCTGAGAAAGTTCACGCCCGACGGCAAGCTCCTCTGGGAATTGCGTGGGGATTTCTTTGTCGATGTGGTGAGTGCCGACCCCACGACCGATGCCTTGGATGTGTGGGGCGTGCAGGAACACTTCCGAATGGACGACACCCAACCGGCGGGTCGCGAGGCCAGGCTGGTCGGGTACTCACTGATTCGCCACCGGTATCCGAACGATCCGCGGGGCCTCACTTTCGTGAAGCAAAACGGCGAGCATGGGCTTACTTCGCCACAGGTCGTCTACCTGCAGGGTCGGCGATTCCTTTTCGTCGGGGGCATGTTCGCCAGCAATTTCATCAACATCTTCCGTTACGACGACGAAGTGGCGATTCCGTCCGGATTGATTCTCCAATGGGGAAACAACCTCTATCGCACCTCACAGAAGTGGCCTCCCAACAAGCCCGAGGGCAGAACTTCGATCTGGCGCGACCTGAACGGGGATGGCGACTACCAGTCTGATGAATTCTCTCCCAACACCCCGCAAGTGCAACCCGGGCCGTTCTGGGTGGACCGGAAAGGCAATATCTGGATGGCCTATGGCTTCTTCCGCTATGACTGTCAGGGCCTCGACGCCAGGGGTAATCCCGTCTACAGCGCCGATAAGATCACTGTGCTCGATCCGCCGAAGGGCGTCAGCAAGATCGCCCGCGTCGTTTACCTTGATGATACCGATACGTTGATCGTGGCTGACGAAGCGGGTGACATGCGACACATCGGTCGCGTCTTTGTCTGCCGTAACTATCTTGCCGGTCAGCGCGAAACGATCTCGTTCGAATCAGGAGCCGGCAAGGAAGCCGGCTGCGTCGCCGCGGTGGGTGACTACGTTTTCACCGGTGGGTGGAAGGAGCGTGGACGCATCTTCGTGAATCGTATGAAGGACGGGGCCGCCGTGGGCGTGTTCGAACCGGGTGAAATCGTGGGTGGCGTCGCAGGCACGGGCTGGATCGATATCCTCACCGGCATCACGGCGCACCGGCGCAAGGACGGGGAGTACCTCGTCTTCGTGGAGGAGGATTACCGCGCAAAGGTGCTGATGTACCGTTGGAAGCCTTGATGCGTCACAGAAGACTGCCCAGTCGCAGCGCGACGGGGCCTACCTGAATCGGAAAGCGGGCCCAGTCAGGTGGCCCTCGTCGCGCGGCGACGAGGCGTGCGGGGTTCGGAGCTTCATAGGCGAGGTCATGGTCATTGCGCGGCAGGCGGCGCTGCCGCAGGTTTCGTCCGGGGATCACATGCCATGAAGCGTACGCTATCGCTCCTGAGTCTCCTGCTGCTCGCGCCGTGGGGCATGACGTTGGCGGTGGAGAGGCATTCATTGCCACCGCACGGACCATTGATCAAGGCGTGGTCAAAGCCCGGGCAAAGCCTGGCAAACCCGCCGCCCAGCCCCTGGAGTCCCAGCGCAACGTTCCATCCCCACAGGACTGGGTGCTGGTGCTTGAACGGTTGAAACCGTGAACGTAACCGACGCAGCTGAGTTCGATTTACCCTCTCATCTGACCCGCTACCAAGGCTGGACTGCTACATCTCGGAGGCACCGTGAGAACGAAATCCCCATTCATTCGCAGGATCAATCCGTCGGCCATCCTCGGCCTATGGATGCTGGTTTCGGCATGTCCGGCACCCGGGCAAACCGAAGTCCGCATCACGGATTTCGGGGTGCGACCCGACAGCCGCTTGAACGTGGTAGGGGCGGTGCAGCGCGCCCTGGAGGCGTGTCGGAACCTTGAACGCCCGGTGCTCGTTTTTCCGCGGGGCCGCTACGACTTCTGGCCCCAGGGCTGCATCGAGCGGGATTACTTCGAGTCCAACACGACCCAAGACAATCCCAAGCGTCTGGCCATCCTCATCGAGAACTTCCGCGGCCTGACGGTGGAAGGCAGCGGTTCGACCTTTGTGTTTCACGATCGGATGCAGCCCTTCACCGTCGATCATTCGACTCAGGTCACGTTGCGAAACTGCAGCCTCGACTGGGACATCCCACTGACGGCCGAAGCCACCGTTGAAGAGGCCACGGAGGGGTATCTCGATCTTCGGATCGATGATCGGCAATTCCCCTATGTCATCGAGAGCGGGAAACTGGTGTTCGTCGGGGAGGGGTGGAAGAGCGCCTGGGGCGATGCCATGGAATTCGATGGTAAGACGCTTCGCGTGGTGCCCCAAACTGGCGACGCGGGTTGCCTGGGGTCGCGTTGGAGAGACTACCGGGCGGAGGAGTTGGACAAAGGCCGGGTCCGACTGCAGCACCGGTTTGGCCGGCGACCCGCCGTCGGCAACGTCCTGGTGCTCCGGCACAGCGTCCGCGATCACGCCGGTTTGTTTATCGTGAACAGCAAAGACATCTGGGTGGAGAACGTGGATCTGTTCCACTGCGCCGGTCTCGGGTTGCTGGCGCAGTACTCCGAGAATGTGTCGTTGCGCCGGTTCCGAGCCGTGCCGTCGCCGCGACGCAAGGTCCTGTCGGGCCATGATGACGGCGTGCATGTTTCGAACTGCCGCGGTCTGGTCCGAATCGAGGACTGTCGGTTCCACGGGCTGATGGATGACCCGATCAATGTCCACGGAACCAGCGTGCGCATCATCGAGCGTCGGGCCCCGGATCGCCTGGTGTGCAAGTTCATGCACCCTCAATCGACCGGTATGATCTGGGGTCGGGCCGGCGACCGGATCGGGTTCATCGACCGCGACTCGATGCGAACGGTCGCGCAGGGTGTTTGCGCGCGATTTGAGGCTCGGGATCGGGACACCTTCGAAGTGATTCTTGAAGCGCCCGCGCCTGGGGAGATCCGGGTGGGCGACGCCCTGGAGAACCTGACGTGGGCACCGGCCGTCGAGATCCGGGGCTGTCATTTCGCCTCCAACCGTGCCCGGGGAATCCTGGTGTCCACGCCGGGCCGCGTGGTGATCGAGAACAACCGGTTCGAATCCAGCGGTTCGGCGATCCTGATCTCAGGGGATGCCAATCAGTGGTACGAATCCGGGGCGGTCACCGATGTGACGATTCGACGGAACGTCTTTGAGTCGCCGTGTCTGACCTCGATGTACCAATTCTCGGAAGGGATCATCAGCATCGATCCCGAGATCCCCCGGCTGGATCCCGAGCATCCGTTCCACCGGAACATTCGCATCGAGGACAATACCTTCCACCCATTCGATTACCCGGTCCTCTATGCCAAGTCGGTGCGGGGACTGATCTTCTCGAACAATCGGATGATTCGCAGCCATGAGTTCGCGCCGTTCCATGCCCGCAAGGCCACCCTGACGTTCGAGGCGTGCCGGGATGTGCGCATCGACGATAACCTTTTTGAGGGCGAGGTACTGGGCCGGAACATCGCTCTCAAGGCGACCGGCCCGGGCGAATTGAAGCTCGGGCCCGGACAAGGTTGGATGCCTTGAGGCCGGGTTCGGGAGTCGGATCGGCGCGACGCGACTCAGGACTTCCCGTTGGTGAGAGGGACCTCTAAAAACGGTCCGTGAACCCGCAGGTGTCTCCTCCATCGCCCGATGATCGCGAGGCGGCCCTGTTTGTCGCCGCACTGGCCAAGACATCTGACGAACGGCCCCGTTTCCTGGACGATGCCTGCGCCGGGGATCCCGACCTTCGGCGACGCCTCGAGGCCCGACTGATCGCCCACCCCATCGTCCCGAATCCATCCGCTGATCCCGAGGTGCCCACCTCTGACGGGGCCACGACCCTCGAGTACTCTCCCGTGGTTGACGAGGTCGCGGGCCAGATGCTGGGGCGCTACAAACTGCTGGAAAAACTCGGCGAAGGAGGTTTCGGAACCGTCTGGGCCGCCGAACAGAGAGAACCAGTCAAGCGGCGGGTCGCCCTCAAGATCATCAAGCTGGGAATGGACACCAAGCAGGTGGTCGCACGGTTCGAGGCGGAGCGCATGGCGTTGGCCATCATGGACCATCCCAGCATCGCCAAAGTGCTCGATGCGGGTGCCACCGAGTCCGGCCGGCCCTTCTTCGTGATGGAACTGGTGCGTGGTGTGTCCATCACCCAGTACTGCGACCAGGCCGATCTCACCACCAAAGAGCGGCTGAACCTTTTCATCAAGGTTTGCCAGGCGATCCAGCACGCCCACCAGAAAGGGGTCATCCATCGCGACATCAAACCGTCGAACATCCTGGTCACCCTCAACGACGGGGTGCCCGTGCCGAAAGTGATCGATTTCGGCATCGCCAAGGCGACGGAAGGCCGGTTGACGGACATCACCGTTTACACGCAGTTGCACCAGTTCATGGGCACTCCGGCCTATATGAGCCCGGAGCAGGCGGAGATGAGTGGGTTGGACATCGATACGCGCAGCGACATTTACAGTCTTGGAGTCGTGCTCTACGAGCTCCTCACCGGCACCACGCCGTTCGATGTCAAGGAGCTCATGGCCGCCGGCGTCGACGGTATGCGGCGGACGATTCGTGAGCAGGAGCCGGACCGACCGAGCACCCGCGTGGCGGCGTGGGCTGCGGATCGACTCAACAACACCTCCAGGCGGCGTTCCTCCGATACCACGAGGCTGCTTCAACAACTCAAGGGTGACCTCGATTGGATCGTGATGAAGTGCCTGGAGAAAGAGCGAACGCGGCGTTACGAGACGGCGAACGGCCTGGCCGCAGATCTTACCCGACACCTCAACAACGAGCTGATCACTGCCCGTCCGGCCACCACGGTCTACCAATTAAGAAAATTCGTCCGCCGCAACCGCGGTGGTGTGGCAGCGGCGGCGGTGATCACGGCACTTCTGGTGGTGGGCATCATCGCGACCACGCGCCTGGCCCTGGTCGCCACACGGGCGCGGGATCTCGCTGCCCGGGAAGCAGTGCGCAGCGCGGAGGTGGCGGAGTTCCTCCAGGACATGTTGGAAAGCGCCGGCCCCTCCCGCGCCCGCGGACAGGACACCACGATGCTAAGGGAGATCATGGACACCGCCGCCCAGCGGGTTGGCAGCCGTCTTAAGTCCCATCCTGACGTCGAGTTTGAGCTGCGGACCATCCTGGGACGGACGTACCTGGCCCTGGGAGCCTATGCCGATGCGGAGAGAATGCAGCGGTCCGCTTTGGATCTTGCCGTTCGGTTGTACGGCCAGGGCCACACGAATATGGTCGTGGTGCTGGATGAATTGGGCGGGCTGCTCAACGACGTCGGCCGCCTGCCCGAGGCCACCAATATTCTTCACCAGGCGATATCCATGTCCCGCGACCTGGTGGGCGACGATCATCCCCTGACGGCCGGGGCCAGGCGGCGTTTGGGCATCGTCTACGCCGATCTAGGGAAATACCCGGAAGCAGAGCATCTCCTGGTCCGCGCCACCGAAACCCTGGTGCGTCAACTCGGCCCGGACGACCCCCGATCGCTCCGGTGCCGTCATAACTTGGCCTCCCTTTATTTCCGCCAGGGAAAACTGGCCAAAATGGAACGGGTGGCACTGGCCAATCTCGCCAATGCCCGGCGGTCGCTGGGCACCAACGATCCGCTCACCTTGACCATCAGCGCGACGGTGGCCCTGCTGCGCCAGAGTCAGGGTCACTTCGATGAAGCGGAATCATTGCACGCGTCGATCCTCGAGACGAAACGGAAGATTCTCGGTGAGGACCATCCCAACACTCTGTTGAGCATGGACTATCTCGCCCTGGTACAGGGGTATCAGGGCCGCTTCGCCGAGGCGGAGGCCCTGGCGCAATCCGCCCTCGACATCTTCGCCCGCACCGGCAAAGGCCAAAGTGGTTGGGAACTCGCCCTGCGAAGCAACCACGCCGATCATCTGCGCAACCTGGGGCGTCATGCCGAGGCGGAAGCGGAGTACGCCCGGGTGTTCGAGATCGCCGCAACGACCACGACTCCGACGGATCCCTCCGTCCTGGTGACGCGCGAGAACCTGGCTATCTTGCGCGAACTTCAGGGCCGTTGGCCGGAGGCGGAGGTGATCCTGCGGGACTTGCTCCGAATTCGCAGCGCCGAGTTGGCCGCCGATGACCCGGACCTGGCCATCACCCGCGCCCACCTCGCCTGGGTGTTGCTCGCCTCGGGCAAAGCGGCGGAGGCACTCCCCCTTGCCCGGGAAAGTCTGGTGGTGCTGGACGCTCGTGATTCAGACGACTGGCGGCGTTTCGCGGTGGAAAGCGTGGTGGGCGGATGCCAACTGGCCCAAGGAGACCCGTTGGAGGCGGAGAAGCCATTGCGCCGCGGCTATGAGGGTCTCGTGGCACGAGCCGGTCGCATTCCGGTGATCGACCAGTTCCACATTCGCGACGCCCTGGAACGGCTGGCGGCGCTTTACACGGCGTTGAAACAACCGGCCGAGTCGGCCCGTTGGCGCCAGCAACTCGAGCAATTTGACCAGAGCCCGGTCGGGCATACCCTGGCGGCGGCCAAAGGTCCTAGACAATCGCCCTGAAGATTCTCAGGTTCCCGGAGCTCAGCCGTCCACCCCCAACACCCCTCCCATGCCCAACGCGAGCGATATCACTCTCTATCTGAAACTCTGCCACCAAAACTCCCTGATTACCGCCTACGCGGATAGTCAGTGCACGATCGAGGTTGGGGAAACCACGGTTCTGGAGATCCCCTCCCATCCCGCCGGCAACCCGCAGAACCTGCCCGACCCCACGATCGGCGTTGTTTTTGTGAACCCGGATGACCCAAGCAACGTGAAGTGCGGCTGGATTGAATTCCAGATCGCGCCCGCGGATTCGTGCCCGTTCGGCAATTCGACGGTGCGACCCGATTCGTCGAAGGTGGTGTTGATCCACGAGGAGAAGGCGGATCTCGGTTCGTCAAATCCGGCCGCGAACAAGGCCACGATCCGCAGCGGGTTGGCGGCGAATGCAACCTACAAGTTCGCGATCCACGCCGCCTGGAATTGCACTTCCGGACCGAGGACTTACACGCTCGATCCTGTCATCAAGATTCAGAACTGACCTGAGGTGGAAGCGCTGGTGTGGCGAAGAGTGACAGCGGGCCAAGATCTGCTGGCGGGAAATTACTCCTGGCGGAGGGCAACGATGGGATCCACGCGCGAGGCGTGGTGCGCGGGCATCCAGCAGGCAAGAAGCGTAATTCCAATGAGCGTCAGGGAGGCGACCACCAGTGTGGGTGGGTCGGCAGGGCTCATCTCGAACAGCAGCGAAGAGAGGAGTCGGCCGAGGCCCAGCGAAAGCGCCAAACCGAGCATCCATCCCGCCGCCACCGGGGCCATGCCCTGCCGAAGGACCATGCCCAGGATGCTATTGCGTTCCGCCCCTAAGACGAGGCGCACCCCAAGTTCACGCGTCCGCTGGTTCACGGTATAGGCCACCACTCCATAGAGCCCGACCATGGTGAGAATCAACGCCGTGGCGGCGAACAATCCGAGCAGGATGGATCCGAAGCGCGGCAATGCCACCGCGCCAGCGACGAGATCGGTCATCGCCCGGAATCGGGTGAACGGCAGCAGGGGATCCACCCTCCGCAACTCCTGTCGCGCGCTCCTTTCCAGCCCGGCCGCCGCAGCCGCCGAGCCGCGCATGAGGACCGTCAGCTGCTCCCAGTACGTTGGGAACTGGGAGTGCGCGAAGTAGAAGGCGGGGCGGGGTTTCAAGTCGAGCGCCGCGGCGCGGACGTCACGCACGATACCGACGATCTGGCACCATTCATCGTCGGAGGAGTCCTTCAGGCGGAGCCGCCTCCCAATCGCGTCCCCGTCCGGAAAGAACTGGCGGGCGAGCGATTCGTTGACAATGGCAACCAGGGGTTTGCCCGAGGCATCAGAGCCTTCGAAGTCGCGGCCCCGAAGAAGCTCGATCCCCTGGGTCTGGAAATAGCCGGTGGAGATGATGCGATGTTCCCCGAGGGGTTCCTCGCCCGCGCGCGTCTCGGGCCGGTCTTCCAGCAGGAAATAGGATAGATTCTCGCTGCCGCCCAGCGGCAGGTGGGAAACGAGGGCGACGTGGTCGATACCTGGCAGACGGGAGAGTTGTTCGCGGATGCGGGCAACGGCTGCGATGCGTGTCTCGCCCTGCCGGTAGCGTTCTCCGCGGAACGTGATGTCGAACGCGTGGATTCCCGTCTTCGCGAATCCGGGATCCAAGGCGATCAGGCGTCCGAGGCTCTGGAGCAAGAGGGCTGCGCCGACCAGCAGCGAGAAGGCGACGGCGACCTGGGCGGTGACGAGCCCGAGGTGACTGATCCGCCGGCCACGCTCCGAGTTCCCGCGTCCGGCGGCGTTGAGGGCCTCGGTGAGATTGAGTTTGGCGGCGTGGAGAGCGGGGGCCAGGCCGAACGCAATCCCGGTTGCCAGCGAGAGAAATAACGAGAAGGCGAAGACGGCACCGTCGAGGGACGCTTCCTGAAGGCGAGGGACATGGCCCGGGCTCAGCGTGAGGAGGACGTTCAGACTGAGCCAGGCCAGCGCGATGCCGCCAGCACCGCCGAGCAGGGCGAGCAGCACGCTTTCGGTGAGTAATTGGCGGATCACGCGGAAGGTACCGGCGCCGAGAGCGGAGCGAATCGCCATCTCCCGTCGGCGTGCCGTTGAGCGGCAGAGGAGGAGGCCGGCGACGTTGGCGCAGGCGATGAGAAGCACGAAAGCCACCGCACCGAGCAGGACGAACAGCACCGGGCGAGCCTTGCCGGCGACCTGGATGCTCAAGGGTCGGAGGTGGGTCGACCATCCGGTGTGGGTCGCCGGACGTTCCTGGGCGACCTGCTGAGCGAGGGTCGTCATCTGGGCCTGCGCCTGGGCCAGGGGCAGGCCTGACTTAAGGCGCCCAAGGACGATCAGCTGGCGGTTGACGTCGTCCTGCCAGTAACCGGCATCGCGGGCGAGTGGCAGCCAGAGGTCAGATTGTTCTGGCATGTCATACGCAGCCGGCATTTCGGAGCTGCGCGGAAAGTGGAAGCCCGGCGGCATGATCCCCACCACGACGCGGCTCTCGTTGTTCAGTTGGATGGATTTGCCGAGCAAGTTCGGGTCACGGCCGAACTCCTGCTGCCAGAACCGGTCGCTCACGACGACAACCTTGTCTTTGCCCGGTTGCTCCTCCTCGGCGGTAAACCCGCGACCGAGGGCGGGCTCCACGCCGAGGGTGGAGAAGAAGCTCGAAGTCACACTCACCGCGCCGATCCGGGAAACCTCGTCGTTCCGCTGCAGGTCCGCGGCGTCGGAGCGAACCGCGGCGAGTTGGGCAAAACAAGTCGCGCGCTGGCGCCAGTCGAGGAAATCGAGTTGGGACGGAGGTAGCTCGTGGATGCCCAGATTCAAGGACGGGTTGTCCGTCCAGACCATCACCAGCCGGTCCGGGTCCAGGTAGGGAAGGGGTTGGAGGAGGACCGCCTTGACGACGCTGAAAATGGCGGTGTTTGTCCCCAATCCGAGCGCGAGGGTCACCACGGCCACGAGGGTGAAACCGGGCTGCTTGAGCAGTTGGCGCAGGGCAAACTTCAGGTCGCTGATCATGGCTTGTCGATGAGGGGGTGCGCAAAAAGTCTGTTCGCACCCAGATGACCGCCGAGAGCACTTGAGGTGCCAGTCCACGCCCCGAAGCCGCAACCGCGCGATCTGGTGAAAACACTAGCGGATTCACGCCTGGCGCGCTCCGTCGGCATTTCGATTTCGGGATATTGGCGTCCCGATGACGGTGCGGACGTCGGCGCGGGAGACCGTCGGTTCGCCAATCCCGGTCTGGCGTCCCAAGGGTTCAAGGGCGGGGCGGTGTCGGCGTCATTCCCATTGTGTGGTCCGCAGGCGAGGGGGCAGGGTGGCGGCACTCTCGAAGGCAACACGACACGAGCATGGGCGACATCTCTGCCAGGAAAGCGTGGCTGCTAAGTTGGGTCTGGGCGCTGGCGATCGGACGCTCGGTGTTCGCCGAGGGTCAGGCCGGGGCCCTGCCAGTTAAGGAACCCATCCCGGTTGACGTCCAGTTGAACCGGGCAGCGTGGCTACCGGCGGCTGGGTCGGCCGCGGGCGTGTGGTTCTATGCCGATCGCCCGAGCGGCGCGCAGGTTTTGTTCACGGGGCACGCCACTGTTCCTGGATCGTGGCGTCTCACGGCCGCCGTTCCGGCGGGTGCGGAGGTTCGACTCGAATTTGGCCGTGGCGTCGGCGGGACGACGCGAATCGAGTATCGGTCGAGCCGGGTTTTGTCGCCTGATGGGTCCGCCTCGGGCGACGTGGAAGGTCGTGCCGAACCCAACCTCTTGCTTCTGCGGGCGGGCTCCGTTGGGGGCGCGCTGACCCTTAGGGAATTCGCGGTCGAGGGTGTTCCGGTAGGTTTTGAACCGAGGCGGCGACCGTATTCGCGGGCTCCGGTGGTGGATTCGCCGGAATTGCATCCCGCGATCGTCGAGGCATTGGTGGAATGGGACTGGCGGATGCAGGACGGCATACAGACGCCACGGGAGCGGCGGACATACGCGGAGGCGACTGCCAAGAACCTGCGGCGATTGGAGACCTTGATGGCCGAGCGGGTGAGGTTGGGTTTGGCGAGCGTGGGTGATGCGGCAGGGTGGCGGGAGTTGCAGGAATTGGGGTCGGAAAAGGACGACAGCGCCGCGGAAGCGCGCTGGCTGGCGGTGCATCGGTGGCGTCGCCAATTCGTGCTCGGCAATCCGTTGTTCCGCCTGTCCTCCCTTCTTTTCGTCAAACACGTGCCTTCGGTGATGAGTCACCAACTCACCCAGGTTTACGGGTACTGTGCGCGGCCCGGGGGTGGTCTGTTCGAACTCCTCGAGCCGGGGAAGGGCATGCGCATTCGTGACCTGACTCCGGCCAGTCTTCCCGCGGGGAATTTCATGACGCCGGAACTCGACTACGACGCGGGGCGGATTCTGTTCGCCTACTGCCCGGTTCAGGAGGCTCCCGCATCCTGGGATTTCAACGAACAGACGCGGGGACAACGGTATCATCTCTTCGAGCTTTCCCGGGAGACCGGCCGAGTCCGAGCGTTGACCAGCGGGGACACCGACAACTTTTCACCGGTGCGCCTACCGTCGGGGGATATCCTGTTTCTCTCCACGCGCCGAGGCGGCTACCACCGCTGCGGCCGAGGACCGTGCTTCGTGTACACCCTTGCCCGGATGGATGCCGACGGGACTCATGCACGGAGTGTTTCGTTTCATGAGACCCAGGAGTGGGATCCGTGCCTGCTGAACGACGGCCGAGTGATCTACACACGGTGGGATTATGTCGACCGCAATGCCGTCCATTACGAAAACCTGTGGTCGACACTACCGGACGGAGGTGCGGCGCGGATATTTTACGGGAACAACACCTGGAATCCGACGGGGATCTGGGAGGCGCGGTCGATTCCGGGGTCGTCGCGCATCATGGCGACAGCGGCGCCGCACCACGGGATGAGCGCCGGTTCCATCGTCCTGCTCGATTCGTCCCTCGGCATTGACGGGTTGGCACCGTTGCGTCGGCTCACGCCGGACGTGCGCTTCCCGGAGTCCGAGGAGCCATTGGCCCACGGTTCCCCGCCGGCCACCGCCGATTTCGACTCTCCAATCACGCAATTTTGGAAGAGCCCGCTGGTGGAACCTGGGGGCGTGCTGGAGGCGACGGAAGAGGAGCGGCGTTGGCCCGGGCATTGCTACAAGTCGCCGTGGCCGCTGTCGGAGAGCTTCTTCGTGGTCTCGTACAGTTACGACCGGTTGGTGGGTGAACCCGGGCCGAATATTCCGAACATGTTCGGTCTCTACTTTGCGGACGCCTTCGGGAACAAGGAGCTCCTTTATCGGGATCCGGCGATCTCGAGCGTGTGGGCGCGGCCGATGGCGCGGCGCGCGGCGCCCCCGGAATTGGCGAGCACCTCATTGGGCAAGGAACGGGACACCGGGACGTTCTTTCTTCAGGACATCCGGCAGGGGTGGCCGTACCTGCCAACAAACCATCCGATCACCGCTTTGCGCATCGTGCAGGTGCTCCTGAAGACGACCCCGAACGCGGATTCACCGCGAGTGGGTGCCGCCTTTGCAGCCCCGGGCAAGCAGGTCCTGGGAACCGTCCCCGTCGAGGCGGATGGCTCGGCACACTTCGAGGTGCCTGCCCGCATGCCAGTCCTGTTCCAAGCCTTGGATGCCGAGGGACGCGCGGTGCAGACCATGCGCAGCCTGGTGTATCTGCAGCCGGGCGAACATCAGAGCTGTGTGGGTTGTCATGAACATCGACAAGTGGTGGCCAGCATCAATGGGTCGCTGCCGGCGCAGGCGCTTCGCCGGGCGCCCTCGCGGATTCGACCGGGTCCGGAAGGCTCGCGTCCGTTCAGCTATCCGCGGTTGGTGCAACCGGTGCTGGATCGGCAGTGCGTGCGGTGTCACGACGGCAAGGACCCGCAGAGAACCGTGCTGACTGGCGAACCCGAAGGTGATTTCACCAAGTCCTACAACGCGCTGGTTCGCTGGGTGTCGTTTTCGGCCTGGAACCGGCCCGACAATAATTTCGAGCCGCTGACCACGCCGCTCCGCTTCGGCACGCTGGGCAGTTCGCTCCCGCGTTTCCTGGAGACGAGCCATGGTGATGGAACGATGCAATTGACCGCCGAGGACCGTGAACGGTTGTACACGTGGATGGATGCAAATGCGCTGTTCTACGGGACGTTCGACGTCGCCGAGCAGCGCAAACAACTCGTCGGTTTGCCGATCGAAGGGCCCGCGGAATAACCCGCATCTCGTCCCGGGCGGGTCGACCTCCTCGGATCGGCACACCCATCGGCCACTGGATGTTTGCCATCCCTCGGCGCCTCACCATCGTTCAGGAAAGCCTCGAGATGCGGGGTCCATCGGGTGAATGAGGGAAAGGGCTGAGGGAAAGATGGAGGATATCGAGGGCGCATTTCCGGAGACCGAATGGGATTTGGTCATTGATATGTCCCTGGGCGAAAGCGTCCGGAGCGAGAGAGCGCTTGAACGCCTGTGCCAAATGTATTGGCCCGCCGTGTATGCCTTTCTCCGGCACCACGGATACTCGGTCGCCGACGCCGAGGATCTAACCCAGGATTTCATCTGCTGCCTCATCCGGCGGAAGAGTTTCAGCCATGCCGATCGTTCCAAGGGTCGTTTTCGCTCCTACCTGCTGGGCGCGCTGAAGCACTTCCTTGCCGATCACGGACGCCATACCCGGACCTGGCGACGGGGAGGTCGCGCGGAGACGATCTCGCTTGAAGTGCTGCGAGGTGAGTCCGGGTATGCCAGCCTCACCTCACCCGAGCTCACGCCGGACCAGGTTTTTGATCGGGAGTGGACTTGGCTCCTCCTGGAACGCGCACTGATCGTCCTGAGGAATGAATGCGCGGAATTCGGCCATGCCGAGCGATTCGAAGCCTTGAAAGGATACCTCGTGCGACGTCTCGACCCCGGTGAGGTCGAGGCGTTGGCCTCGAAGCTGCACGTGAAGACAGGGACACCCGCGGTTCTGTTGCACCGACTCAGAAGGCGTCTGCAGCAACTGGTCCGCGGGGAGGTCTGTCGCACGGTCGCGAGCCCAATGGTCGTGAAGACCGAAATGGACGACCTCTTTGGGCCGAAATCGTGCGAGGCGGCGAAATTGAATCCCGAAGGGCGGTCCGTCATGTCGACGCGACTTGCTCGGCGGAGGGACTGATCATCGTGCTCATTCGTTGGATCGTCAGGGGTCGGCGTTGCGGAGAATGCGGGGGCTGGGTTCCAACCGACCGCCTCGAACAGCTCTGCCCGGCCTGCCTGGCTCGTCTGGCTCTGGGACAGTGGCTCGAGGGGCCGGTCGGTTCCGAGTCTAGGGGAAGCCTGGCGGCCTACGAGGTGCTCGACGAAATTGCCGTGGGCGGCATGGGCATGGTGTTTCGTGCCCAACACCAGCCCTCGAAGCGATTCGTCGCGCTCAAGGTGATGGCGGGTCCGCGCCTCGGCGATCCGCGCGCGACGCGTCGATTCGACGCAGAAGTGGAGGCTGTCGCTCGACTCAAGCACGCCAACATCATGGAGATCCGAGACTTCGGGCAGGTGGATGGTCTGCCTTTCTATGTCATGGATCTGGCGGAAGGCGGAACTCTTAGCCATCGGATCCACTCCCAACCGCCGCCTCCCCGGCAGACGGCGCGTTGGCTTCGTGACATCGCTGGCGGAGTCCACTATGCCCACCAGCAGTGTGTGCTTCATCGCGACCTGAAGCCGTCCAACATTCTGCTCGACGCGCAAGGTCGTCCGAAGATTGCCGATTTCGGAATCGCGGGATTCCTGCGGGGGCAATTCGATGATTTCCCCCCCGGACACGTTCTTGGGAGCCCCTGCTATATGTCGCCGGAACAGGCGGCAGGGCGTTGGCGCGAGGTCGGCGTGGCGAGCGATGTCTACGGCTTGGGTGCCATCCTATACGAGGCACTCACCGGGCGCCCTCCGTTTGGCGCCCGAACCGTGGCAGCGACGTTGAGGCAAGTCGTTGAACTTCTTCCCATCCCACCCCTCGAGCTGCATCCGGAAACGCCTGGGGAACTGGAGAACATGTGTCTCAAATGCCTCGAAAAGGACCCGGCGTCCCGCTACCCCTCGGCTCGCGACCTGGCTGATGACCTGGGACGATTCCTGCGGAGTCGAGAGAGCCCCGGTCATCGGCGAGGCTCCTCTTCGCGGCCTCAACGGGCGTCCTGAGTGGTGGTGGCGAATCGGGCCGGGCGGATCACTTGTGGATGTCGATATCGAGGCCGAGCGGTTCGTACTCGAACTTATAAAGGAAGGTCACCCAATCCCGCATCACGAACTGGCAGGACATGGTGGCGACTTCGCCTGTGTCCAGAAGCTCGAGGTCAGCCCGCGCGTGGGCGTGCCAAACCTCGCCGTTGGGACTGAACTCTCCCGACGGAGAGATGACGACTGTTGCGGTGATCTGGCACATGCCAATGCCCTCGGCCAGAACGGGCCACTGAGTACGGTCGGGACCTGTGTAGACGGCCAGTTGTATCGAACATTCAGGTTCCGCCATGTGGAAGAGCCAGGAGCCATCACGATTCTTGCGAACGAAATCGCCGCGGTCACCCTCGTAACTCACGACGAAGACGAGAGGCCAGGCCGCTTCGCTGATCCAGAGGTGGGTGCTTCCTTCGACAAAGTGTTGTACCGGCGATGCGGCCTTGACGGCACTGGGGATGAACAACAAGCAAGCAGTCAGCGCAAGCGCGCAACCGTGCTGGGTCATGGTCGGATGGTTTTTCATGATAGGAGGAGGTGGTCGCTTCCCTGCACTAGGACGGCTTGCCCTTCGAACCTACAAAGGGAGTCGAAGATAGTCAGGACACCCGGCCCTGCAGCCCTTTCCCGTGCAGGGTTGGCGCCAGTCTTCAGTCGCCAGATCGCAGGCGGCGACCGCCACTCTGTACTTCGCAATTCGCCGCGCGGGATTTCACACGACAACGGAATAATTGGCCCGCTGGTCCCTAATAAATTGGATCAGGACCATGGTTGCCGGTCCGACCGACCGTGGCACGAAATGCCGTGGGTGGCATCGACTCTACAACGTCCGCGGTGACCAGCGACCGCGGCGTACTTGGGAGGTGGCCCTGGGGTGCATTTCGCCTTGTACGAAGCTATCTGATTTTGCCGTGATCGAACCCGGAAGGCTGAAATTCAATGACACCTACAATTCTGCGCGTGCGACTGGGGATCGGATGGCTCGCCAGCTTCGTGATTGGTTTGCACGCCGCCAAGTCCGCACCGCCCGATGGCTTGCTTCCGAAAGCAGAAATTGGCGCGCTCCGCTTCCTTGCCACTCATACGAATTACGACGGACGCGGCGTGGTGATCGCGATACTGGATACGGGAGTCGATCCCGGGGCGGCGGGACTCCAAACCACGCCGGACGGCCGCCCGAAAATCGTGGATCTGATCGATGCCACCGGCGATGGCGACGTGGATACTTCGACGGTCGTCGAAGCGAAGGACGGCAAGATCACCGGGCTGTCCGGCCGAACGCTCCACCTCGGCCGGGAATGGAGGAACCCAACGGGCAAGTTCCACATCGGTCTCAAGGCTGGCTATGATTTCTTCCCGCACGGCCTGGTCGAGCGACTGAAAAACGACCATCGCGAGCGCTGGCGCGAGCATCAGCGGCCTCTTGAGGCGCGGATTCGCCAGGAACTTGTGAACTGGACGGCGCAACACCCGTCACCCGGCGAGGAGGACCAACGGGAGCAACGGGAAATGGAGACACGCCTGGAACAACTCCTGGACCTCGACCAATCCTTCGAAGACCCCGGCCCGGTGTTTGATTGTGTCGTTTTCCAGGACGGAACTTCTTGGCGGGCCGTCGTCGATACCGATGAGGACGGCGACCTCGGCGAGGAGACCGTCCTGACCAATTACCGAGCCGAGCGCCGGTACGCGACGTTTGGCAAACAGGCTCTGCTCAATTTCGCGCTCAACATTTACCAGGACGGCAACGTGCTATCGATTGTCGCTGAAGGCGGGAACCACGGCACGCATGTGGCCGGGATCGCGGCCGGCTATCTTCCGGATCAACCGGATCTGAACGGAATCGCCCCGGGCGCCCAGATTGTGGGCATCAAGAACGGCTTTGCTCAGATGGGATCGATGGAGACTTCGGCCGCGATCGCCCGAGGCATCAACGCGGTTCGGGAACTGCGCTGCGACATTATCAGTGCCAGCTTCGGGGAATACACCGTTCGTCCAAACCACGGACGGCTCATCGACTTGATGTCCGAACTTGTCCGGGACGCGGGCGTGATTTTTGTCGCCGCGGCGGGGAACAACGGCCCTGCGCTCTCCACGGTCATCGCACCCGGCGGCACCTCCTCGGCATTGATCGGCGTCGCCGCCTATCTGTCCCCGGCCATGGGGGAGCGTTTCGCCTCGATGTCAGGAGCCATTCCCGAAACGCTATTCCAGTTCTCCTCCCGTGGACCCACCGTCGATGGAGCACTCGGAGTGAGTGTCTGCGCGCCGGGTGGCGCCTTTTCCTCGGGGCCACCCTGGACCCTCGGCCGGCACCTCAAGATGGCTGGGACCTCCATGGCCACTCCCAGCGTGTCCGGCGCCGTGGCCCTGCTGCTCTCGGGGCTGAAGGCGGAGAAGAGGAATTACAGTCCGATGTCGGTCCGGCGTGCCCTGGAGAATTCCGCGCGGGCGATTCCCGGGATCGATCGCCTCACCCAAGGTCATGGCCTGATCCAAGTCGATGCCGCCTTCGCCCTCTGTCAAAAGTTGGCGGAGGCGGGTGTCACCCAACCCGGCATCGAAGTCACGATTTCACCGTCCCAGTCCACGCCCGCGTCTCGTGGTATCTATCTGCGCGACCCGGAACAGACTCGGCATCGGCAGGAGTTTTTCTCCATGGCCAGGGCGGTGTTCCCCAAAAAGACGGACAATTCCATCAAGCTCGCCTTTGAAAACCGCTATAAGCTCACCTCAACCGCACCCTGGGTTGCTTCCGGCAACTTTCTCTTCCTGAGCTATCAACCCGAGCCGTACGGAGGTCTTGGGTTCGAGTTCGCCGTCGATCCCACCAGCTTGGTCCCCGGGGTCCACACGGCGGAGATCCTTGGATTTGAGGAAGGCCGCGAGGATCTGGGCCCGGCTTTCCGCGTTCCGATCACCGTGATGCGTCCCGAGGCCATCGGGCTCCAAGGACATGAGCCCTGGCACGCGGACGTTGTTCTCCACTCGACTTTCGTCAGCGCGCGACGGTTCCTCGCCGTGCCGCCCGCAGCCACTTGGGCCACGTTGACCGTTCGATCCCGCACTCATGGCCAGGGGAGCAGCTTCGGGGTAGTCACTTCCCAGCTCCTGGCTGACCGACTGCCGAGTGATGGGCAGCGAGAGCATTTCTTTCAACTCGATCCGACCGGTACCGAAAGGGTGGAGTTCCCCGTGACGGCAGGGCGCACCCTCGAACTGACCGTCGGACAACGGTATGACACGAGCACCAACGAATGTCGTGTCGGGATCGAACTCGCCTTCCACGGCGTCACTCCGGAGTCCAAGGAGGTTTTCATGGATGGCGGCTCTCGTGTGGCGCGCGTCGAGGTCACCGCAGGATCCGAACCCGCGAAGCTCCAACCCGCGGCCACGCTCCAAATCCATCGCCGCACGGTTCATCCCTCCGGTGTCGATCTCCACCCCTTGAATTCGGAGCGGGATCGTCTGCCCGAAGGCCGGCAAGGGTATGAGCTGATTCTCACTTATTCCTTCGAGGTGAATGAAGCGGGATCGGTCACCCCGTGGTTTCCCGCTCTGTCGGGGCGTCTCTACGATGGCGATCTCGAAGGTCAGATCTGGATGCTATTTGATGGAAACCGACAACGGCTCACGGTCGATGACGCCTGGAAGCCTGGTCCGGTTCAATTGGGGAAGGGACCGCACACCTTGCGTTTCCAACTCCGTCATGAACGCGTGGATCGACTCGAGAAGATGAAGACCTTGCCGGTGGTTCTGGACCAGAAGTTGTCCGGCGACATTGTCTTGTCGATCCACCCTGAACCGGGGGCCGCCGTCACGGGAGGCGATGCGTACCATGGCGAGACGCTCGCGCCGGGAGCGACGACCGCTTTCTACCTCGCTGCACCGGCCACGAACGCCGTGCCGGACAGGGTCAAGCCGGGGGAGTTGTTGCTAGGGGAAATCCGTTACGAGTCCGATCCGAGCCCGGTCAGGTATCCCCTCAGCTATCTCGTTCCACCCGCAGCCGTCTCGCCGACCGAGAAATCGGCGCCGGCCGATCCCGACGAACGACCGATGTCCGAACGATTGAGCGACGAACGCCGCGACCTGGCGATGGCCCAGTTGGACAAGCTGACCGGCGGAACGAACGAACCGCTGTTTGAGCAGAGTTACCAGGAACTCCAACGACACTACCCGGATCACCCGCCACTCCTCATGGCCAAGCTGCGCCATTTGGCCGCCGAGGACCGTACAACGAACAACCTGCGCCGCGTGGTCGACTTCGCGGATGAAATCATCCGCCGCACGGATACCAATGCCCTTCGCGCACACTTTGGAAGTCGCGTTCAGGATGAAACGCTGGCCGCGCGCAAGGCCCATCAGGAAATGGAGAAGCAGCGCGACCGACTCGTCGAGGCCCTCCACCGAAAGGCGCTCGCGCTCGCCCGCCTTGGGCGACTCCAGAACTCGGCCTCGACGAACCTTGCGACGGGCACCGTGGCGGTGGTGTCGGAGGCCAGCTTGCCGGCGAACGGTGAGTTTGACGCCGCCCTGAGGGAACTGCGCCGCTGGGTCGACACCGCCGCCGATGAGTACGTCGAAGTTCAGCTGCATGACCTGGAAGTCCATGGGCGCCTTGGGGAGGCCTTGAAACGGCAGCGCACCCGCATCGAAGCCGAGCCGACCGATCGGGATCGTCGCGAGCAGGCCATTCGGATATTGGAGCGACTGGGTTGGGATCGTTGGGCGGACCACGAGAGACAATGGCTGCTCCGGCGTTATCCCAAGGAATTCCCATTCTTCTAACCAAGACGTTCTTGCGGGTGAAAATCCGGCTCAGAAGGTTCCGAACACGATCACTCTTGTCTGACGGTAAGGCAATGGGGTCAAACCTCGACATTTGACAAGTGGTGCTGCACCACCGATTGCGTGCCCATGGTCAAACAGGTAAGGCAATGGGGTCAAACCTCGACATTTGACAATGTGGTGCTGCACCACCGATTGCGTGCCCATGGTCAAACAGGAATTCCAATCGACACAGATCCACAGGCAACCAACCCCACGCTGCTTAATTCAGGATCTTCCGAATGTAAAATGTCAATGTCTGACCCCATTGCCTGTGCGGCGCGACGGTCGAATAACGCGCGTTACGGGCTGAGGGGAGGCCGGACTGAGCGCGACGGGTTTGGCAACGAGCACAGTCCCTGTTCCTCGGCTCCTAGGGCCGCGTTGAATTTCGCACTCAGATTCTGGAACGCGATCCAGGCGGTCAGTGCCACAATGTCGTCATCGGTGAAGTGGGCCCGCAGCGCCTCGAACTGCACCGGTCCTGCGCGCCGGGCCGTGTCGGTGACGGCCTCGGCGTAGTCGAGAGCCGCGCGTTCACGCGGGGTAAAGTGCTGGTGATTCCGCCACTCGGACACCTTCGACGCCTTCTCCATCGAACCGGAGGCGCTCAGCAAGTTGTAGGCATTCAGATCCACACAGAAGTTGCAGCCATTGAGTTGGGCCACCCGGATCGAGACGAGGCTGCGCAAGGCGGTGTCGATCGGGAAGGACCGACGCTGAAACAGGCCGAGCATGCCCAGCATGCCGACGAAGTGGGCTGGAAGGCGGCCCCACAGCCAGAAAGGCGCTAGCGTCGTCCCGTATTTTCGCGCCTGCCGACGGAAGAACCATCGGAGCAGCCAGGGGTAATCCGAAAGTGGTTTGGGAGGGATGACGGCCATGGAACGCCCTGTCGATGGCGCAGGTTATCGCTCATCGTCAGTCGCGACAATTCATCGATCGGGCCGCCGGTGGGAAGAAATGGTCGGAGTTCTCGGAAAATCGGCGTGTTGGTAACGCGGTGTGGAATTCGTCGCTCAGAATGGACGAGACCCCGGGAAGAACGCCCGGCACTCACCTAGTCGTGCTACGCATTCGTTGAACCGTGGCTGGGCTCTCGGAGGTCCCTGTCTCCGCATTGCCGCATCATCACGCCTGGGCGCAAACATGACCTGAATCGATCCGACGGACGGCGATCGGAATGTTGCGGCCAGTGAGCCCAGCCTTGGGTTCCCGGTCCTTCGGGTCATCCTCAGAATCACTCGCCACGCGATCCCACCCCTTTTGGGACGAACGGGGGCAGGGGTCGTGGTGGGGTGGAGGTGGGAGGACGGGCGGTCCCTAACGGCGGACCGTCTTGAAGTACCGCTGCCCATCGGACACGGTGTAGATCCGGGTGACGATTTCACCGGTGCCAGTGATCAACTCAACGTCGGTCCATTGCGTGAGATCGGAGGAACGCTGAATGGCGACCTTCTCATTCATCCCGGCGACGAACTCGAGGCGAACTTGTTCGACGGTCAGGATCAGGTCGGCCGGCGGGATGCTCTTCGGGTCCAACGGATCGCTCTGGGAGCGGATCTCGGCGAAGTCGGAGTACCCGTCGCCGTCGGTGTCGATCTTGGTGGGATGGGTACCTGCCTTGTACTCACCGGCGTTGGTGAGTTTGTCCTGATCCGCATCTCCGGCGGCATTCTGGCTGGTGATAGTGCCGAAGTACTCGATCTCCCAATTGTCCGGAAGACCATCTCCATCCGCGTCATCGGATCCCAGGCCTACTCCCAGGCAGGCGCCGGGGCCGCCGAACACACCCATG
Organism: Verrucomicrobiales bacterium; assembly: GCA_016795425.1. Lineage (GTDB taxonomy): Bacteria > Verrucomicrobiota > Verrucomicrobiia > Limisphaerales > CAIMTB01 > CAIMTB01. The sequence goes on along the minus strand of JAEUHG010000030.1, from coordinate 85,237 downwards.
TCGTTGCGGGCTCCGCCCATGGAAGGCGGAAAACAGATGTCGTTGTACGCGTTGTTGGGATTCCCTGCGTCAATGCAAGGGGAGCCTTGGAGCAGCTCGAAGGTGACTGGATGTAGGACTGGATTTCCTGCTTTGTTTCCAAGTCCGGCAACTGGGGTGCTGCCTTGAATGCTGCTGTAGGCGACAGTGACTGAGGACTGTGATTGTGTAAGCCACTCTCCGGTGCCATTGAGATGCACGACCGAATTGGTCACTGTGATAGTGCCTTCATACGTACTGAGCGCATCCGGTTCGTTCTTTAAGATCGTGCAGTTCCGAAAATCCAATCGGCCACCATCTGTTCTCGCGCCACCTCCCCAAGCCGACCGATTTGAGGTGATCAACGAGTTTGAGACTATGAATTGCCCTCCATCATGGGCCCATAAGCCGCCCCCGAAATAGCCGCTGGAATTGTGGGCTATGTAGGAATTGGAAATTGTGATTCGACCCGGACTGACAGCTGCAGCCCCACCACCTGACGACTTTCCAATGGCTCTATTGTTGGTGATCACACAAGACTGCACGATAACATGGCCAGACTTCAGTTCTGCAACAATTCCCGCGCCACTGCCGTTGTTGGTGGTCGTGTTGTTGGAAATGATGCTGCGACGAATCACTGGGTCCGAGTTGATCACGCGAATACCGCTTTTGACTGACCCTTCTATTCGACAGTAGTCCAGGGTCGACCCCGTTGGCGATTCGTTGAAGAAAATCCCCTGCCAGCCGGTCGATGGGTTGTCAGGCCGGAAATGAATCATGGCTCCTGCCTCGCCCGCAGCGTTTAGTCGCCCGGCCACCTCGAATGCAAAGTTGCCCATGAACCTAACCTCTACGCCCGGCCGAATGTTCAGGCTCGCCACCAGTAGATCTCCGTTCACCTGATACGGCGACCCATTCGTGGTCCATGTTTGTCCGGCGATGATGCCGCTGACTTGCGTGGCGGCTGGGCAGTCCGCCAAGCCGTGCAGAGCCAGGATTCCAAGACAGAGGAGCTTGAGTCGGGTTAGCGGTGGGGTGGTTGAGATCATGGGGTGGGGTTGGGTCTTCGAGTTTGGAGGCAGGTCAAGGCAGCGCGCCCAAAGGGCCGGGATTCGTCGTTACCACGCGGCTTCGGGAAGGGCTCTTGCTGCACCAACCCAGGATGAAGGTTCGAGGCGTTTGCCCGCCATCGCATGACTGACGTAGCGGAGGCAGAAGGGTCCCAGGACGGACCCTGTGGCGTACCATGGATGGCGTAGGCCGTCGCCGATTCAACCGGTCAGTGTCTGGTGGACGACGGGACCGACTCGATGAGCAGGTTGCCCACCATGCCTTCGACCTGTTTGCGCAGTCGGAATCGGTAATGGCGCCCCGCCTCGAACTCGAACTCGCGACTGCGAGCGTAAACCACGGTCGCGCCACGTTCCCAACCCACGCTCACGAGCAGTACCAATCGGGACTTTCCCGGAGGGCGATGCCAGGTCAGGTCCTTGGACGCGAGCAATCCGACCGGGGACATTTCGGTGGCGATGAAGGAGTGTTGGCGAACCCAGGCGTCGGCCAGGGCGATGCATTGGTCTCCGGTCAGGGGGCGATCAATGAACAGGCGGCCGATTTCTGGGCGCCCGCGTGGGCTGCACCGCACGAACGGATATTCCAGGGATCCAAGGGCATCGGTGAAGAACAAACGCCAATACACCTGGCCAGGGCTGCCGATGGAATAAAACAGTCTCTCGAATTCCACTGGCGTCGTTTCGGACGCTGCGACCGGTTTTCGCTCGTAATGGATCTGGTCTTCGTCAGGTGAAACCAAGTTGGTGGGAGCGTTAGGTTCCAGTGAGACGAGGTGATAGTGCCAGGAACCCACGACTCGCACGCGATCAGTGCTGGACGGGGGTGCCGGGGTGTATCCGTCGCCGCGCGGCGAGTAGGTCCAGATGGTTTTGGCATTGGTGACGTTTCCCCAGCCGTCCTCGGGGACGTACCGGATCGCCTGGACCAGTTGGCGGAGGTAGTCCTGCCGATTCCCGGGCGCGGCGAGGGTCAATTCATGGGCGATCCAGGATTCTCCATGCTTCCCGTCGATGTCCACGGCCAGGTACTCGCATTCAGGGGCGCTGCGGGTGACCTGCAAGCGGGTGGGGTCTCCGGGAACCACGATAAACCTCGGCGGCACGACGGTGTCACCGTCCAAAACGGGTCCCTCGTCGAACAAACGGAAGTATCCGCCCGTGGCCATGCCTTCCATCGTGAGGGTGGCGTAGGCGTCTGCGGTCTTGGTCGGCGTTTGGAGCAGGCTGACGGTCGACTGGCAGCCGACACCGAAGACAGCCAGTAATAATGGTGCCAGTCGGAGGGCAAGCACATGACTTGGGCGGGACCAGAGGAGGAGAGACGGCCTCATTCCCGAAGGTTGGCGGTTTGAGTTGACCCGTCGCCATCGCATGACCGACGTAGAGCGCAGGGGCGCGGCAGGAAAAAACGGCGGAGGCTTACCGTGAAATGCGTAGCCCGCCTTTGGTCATGAACCCGCGATCGTGCCGGTGCTGGCAAGAAACCGCGCCACGGCTTGGGAACGGGAGTGGACCTGGAGTTTCTCGTAGATATTGCGCAAGTGGGTTTGGACCGTGCGCGAAGAGATGCCCAAGGCCGTGCCCACTTCCTCGGGCAGGGAGCCGGTGGCGATCCCACGCAATACTTCGACCTCGCGGGGCGTCAGGGCGTCCAAGTCCTTTCGGTCCGCGGCGCGGCGTTTGAACGAGTTGAGGACGAGTCGCGCGATGGGGCCGCTCATTGGGGACCCCCCTTCGCCGACTTCATGAAGGGCCTCGACGAGTTCAGCAGGGTCAAGGGGTTTGACCAGGTATCCGACGGCGCCGGCTTCGAGGCAGGGAAAGAGTCGTTCGGGCGCCTTGTGGCAGGTCACCACGACCACCGTCAGGTTGGGCAGCACCTCGAGGAATCGCGGGATGGCGTGCTCGCCCTGGAGACCCGGCAATTCGAGGTCCAGCAGAAGGAGGTCCGGAGGGTGGGTGGCGATGACGGCCAGGGCGAGGTCGGCGCTGGCATAAGCACCCACGCATTCATATCCCGGAGTGCCTTCCACGATCGTGCGGAGGAAACCTCGATAACGGGTTTCGTTCTCGACGATAGCGACGCGAGTAGATGTGCCGGAGGGGCCCGTCACGGCGGCATTTTGGAGCGAACAAGGGCGGAGCACAACGGCGGATCTGACCGGGCTCGTGGCCGGGCCGTGGCGTTTGGGGCCTGATGGCCAGGCACTTCAGGGATGGGCTGACCCTGCCACGGGTGTCAAACCTACCAAGGGAATCTCCATCCGCACGGTGGTTCCAGAGCCCGGCGCGCTGTCGAACGTCAACCGGCCCCCTAACCGCGCCACTCGCGCCCGGAGATTGGGAATGCCGTTTCCGCCATTCAGGGTGACGGACGGACGTGGGGATTCAGCGGAGGACGGGCCGAGGTCGTCGACGGCGAAGCCTTGTCCGTTGTCGTGCAGCACGATGATCAGGGTGTGTTCGTTCAGGATGGCTTCGAAACGCGCCTCGGTGGCTCGGGCATGCCGGACCGTGTTTGCGCACAGTTCCTTGGCGGCAAAATAGAGGTCGGCCCGTTGGTCCGGGGCCAGTTGGAAGTCAGGAAACTCCAGAGGCAGGGAGGTTCGGCAGCGGATCCCGGCCGCGCCGAGATACTCGCCGGTCTGTTGGGCGATCTGGGCGACCAGGCTTTCGAGTGAGATCGGCGATGGATTCGCATTCCAGGAAATCTCGCGAATGGTTTCCGCCAGTTCGCGCACCGCTCCCGAAAGATCCCGCAATCGGCTGGGAACCGATTCCGGAGGCAGATCGCCATTTTCCGGCAGGTGGGCCAGTACCGCCAACCGGGCGAGTCCAGAACCCACCCCGTCGTGGAGGTCTCGGGCCAGACGGGCGCGCAGTTCGGCTTGCTCCGCGCGTCGTCGCAGTTCCTCCAAATGCCGCACACGCCGGATGCGCCGCGCCACCATGCCGGCCCCCGAGGCAAGAACCGTCGCCGCGGTCAGGGCTTGGAACCACCTCGTCTGCCAAAGATGCGGCGTCAGGGTGAACTCGAATTCGGCGGGAGTTACCGACGCTACCCCGGCCCGTCCGACGGCCCAAACCCGGAATCGGTACTGGCCCGGATCGAGGTTAGTGAAATAGGCGACACGCCGATCGGCCACTTCATGGATCTCATTTTCGAAGCCCGCGAGTTGGTATCGGAATCGCAGGGCTTGGGGAGCGGACGGATCCAGTCCGGTGAACCGGATCTCGATCACGCGACCTCGACCTGGCTCGATGGTGGTCCGCGGAGAAATCCGGCTCGTGGTCTCCACCCGGTCATTGCCGGTATCCGGAGGTCTTGGAGAGAGGCGCTGTGTTTTTCCACCCTCGAGCAGTTGCGGAAGCGTCGTGGTCAAGACTTCGCCATCGATCCGTACCTCCTCGATGACCACTCTGGGGGCTGCCGGTTTATCCGACGAAAGTCGGGGTGGGAAGCAGACCAGTCCGCCGGTGGTGCCGAACCAGACCTGCTGGTGATCGTCCAGGATGGCCCCGCGATGGCTCAGCCGTCCGTTGGTCTCGTCGGAAGGAAGCCCCTCGGCGCGGGTAAAGGACTCGACCGCGATCCCCTTGGACCGCCCTTGCACCACCGACCGGAACTCGTCCAGTCGGGTCCGGTAGATCCCGCGATCACCGCCCATCCAAAGCGAACCGAGGTGGTCCGTCACCAGGCAGTTCAGGCCCGATTCCGGAAGGCCGAGCACCTCAGTGAAGACGAACAAATCGGCGTCCGGCCCCGTCGTCATGGTTCGGCCCGCCACGATCGCCCGCGCCCCGGCGGCGGGAATTCGAACGAGTCCACGCGGGCCCGCGATCCACATGGTTCCTTCGTGGTCTTCGAGGAGTTCCCAGGCGTGGTCGCTCGGCAGTTCCCGGTGTTCGCGCAGCCATGCGACGGGCCTTAACCTCCAGCGATCCTCGAGAAATCCGGGAACCGGGGTGAATTCCCTGGTCGCCAGGTCCGTCGGGGACGTCGCACCGACGACCACCACTCCGCCGCGTTCGGTCGCGATCCAGATGTTTCCGGCCCGATCCTCCAAGAGGTCCATGGGTCCGAGATTGGCCACCGCCGCCAACCTCCGCGACGCGCCGTCGTCGGCTGAAACCGCGACGATCTGATGAGGAGTGGCTACCCAAAGATCGCCGTTTCGCAGCGCGAGGAGGTCCCGGACTTTGAGGCTGCCCAGCCCTTCGCTGTCAGAATCCCTGACCCGTTCGGGCATTGGGTGCGGCATCCAGGTGCCGCCACGCTTCGCGTACAATCCGCGGGCTGTTCCCGCCCAAAGGATGCCGTCGGAGGTCTGCGCCAGGGCTCGGACCGAAGCCCCTTCGAGCCCATCGGTTCGGAGGATCCAGGGAGCCTCCGGGGTGGTTGCGCGATCCAACCGGGCCACCCCTGAGTCCGTGCCCGCCCAAATCGATCCCGAATTGCCGGACATGAGCGAGCGCACGACCGGATTGGGGAGCCCTGACGACGGACCGAATGACTGCATTCGACGAGGGCGCAGTTGCAGCAGTCCGCCACGTTCCAACGCCAGCCAGATGTCCCCGGCATTCTCGACGAGCACATCGACGAGCGAGGCACGGGACTCCGGTTCCGGCAGGGTGTATAGGATCCGGGAAGTCGGGGTGGTCCGTCCGATTCCTCCTTGCCAATTCCCATGCCAAACCCCGGCGTCGTGATCGGGAGTCAGGATCATCGGGAGTCGACTGGGGGGCGGAACCCCGCCATCGACGAGGACCATTTCCTGGTGGGCGACGCGATACAGTCGGAAGGTTTGGGAGTGGTTGTACTGTCCGAACAGGATCCATCGGCTCCCATCCCTTGCCAGCGCGGTCGCGGCGACGGCCATGGACCGTCGTTCGACCGGTTGGAGCGGAAACCGGATCGTCCCGGGGATCCGCGTTTGCTCGAGCACCACTTGGTTGGGCTCAACCCATCCCTGGTCGTCGCCCGAATGCTCCATCCACGCCAGGACATCCAGGCCGGCCAGCGGGATTCTCTCGAGTTGAACCGGAGGCGATTCCGGCGTCGGCGGGTCGGTCGAAACGCCTCGCAGCCAACCCGCCGTCGTGAAGATCCGGACTCCGCCGTTGCCGTCGCGAGTGGGTCCGTCGGTGACCGTCACGGTTTCGCGCCCAAGCCGCGGCACACTCCAGCCTCCCGGTCCCAACAGCCGGAGCGCGTGATCCGCGGTGGTCATCCAGAGATGACCGCCGGCATCCTCGGCGACCCGACGAATTCGATGGTCGTCCAAAGCGCGCACATTGGAGTGATCGAATCGCACGAATCGAACCCCGTCGAATCGCACCAAGCCCGCCGCGGTTCCCACCCACAGGTAACCCTCGCGAGATTGAGTCAGGCAAAGGACCTGTTCCGAAGGCAGGCCCTCGGCCACGCCCCAGGTTCGAATCGAAAAATCCTCGGCCAGCGCGCGTTCGACGCGTGACCGGACCGAATCCGATATGGCGGCGTTTGGAAGGGAAGTTGCGACGATCGCGGCTGTCGCGGACGCTGGGAATCCGATCCCAGCCAGCGCCGACCGGATGACGGCAAGCAGCCAGGAGGGTGTTTTGGGACGAGGAACGCCGCGACGGACTCGCGTGCCCGCCAGACACCCCGAGAGCGACCCAGATGGGCCGGCGGCTGGGATCGGGGGTTGGCGCGTGGGCATGACTCTCTGCCGATAGCGGATTTCGGAGCGACCCGGCAAGGAACTGGGGAGGAATCGTCGACTCATTTCCGACGTCTCGTCACCTCGAGAAGAGTGGGAACGTCGTCAAACATCGAGATTCGCCCACTCAGGACTCAAGAACCTCGCCATCGCGGACAAGGGGTGACCCCATTGGATACCGATGTCGGGGTCGCTATCGGGAACACACCGTGAGAACCCGGCAAATGCTATTGTCACGCGGTCGGTCGGTGGGAGAGGGTGGCGGTCGTCGAAGCGCGGCGTGGCGCTTCGCCCAGGCTGAGAGGAGGTGCCTTCCCGCTGGTGTCGGACCGGATTTCCGTCACACGTCCCGTTCCCAATATTGTTCCATCATGCTGTCGATTCGTGATCTCAAGATGTCCGTGGCAGGTCGTACGTTGTTCGAAAATGCGTCGCTTCAAGTGGGCTACGGCGACCGGGTGGCGCTCGTCGGTCCCAATGGCGCTGGAAAGTCCACCCTGTTTTCCCTGATTCTGAAGCGCAACGTCCCCGATGAAGGTGCGCTCGAGCGTGATCCCTGGACGATGGTGGGTTACCTGCCGCAGGAGGGTGAAGCGGTGGGGGAAGAAACGGTCTTGGATGTGGCAACGGGTCGGGTGGACGAATTGCCGGCGCTGGAGAAGCGGTTGCACGAACTGGAAAAGCTCGGGGCGGTGGAGGTTCCCGAATACCTGGAAGCCCACGCGAAGCACGAGGCCCTCAACGATCCCCTGGTCACGGCCAAGGCGATGAAGATGCTGAATGGGTTGGGCTACCAGGAGTCCCAGTTCGACCGGAAGGCGAAGGAGATGAGCGGCGGGTGGATCATGCGGGCCCATTTGGCACGCCTGTTGGTGATGGAGCCGGACCTTCTGCTGCTGGACGAGCCCACCAATCACCTCGACCTGTTGTCGCTACTCTGGCTTCAGGAATATCTCAAAAATTACTCGGGCGCGGTGCTGCTGATCTCCCACGACCGCCAGTTCATGGACGAGATCATCACCCAGGTGTACGAGATCGCCGACCGCAAGCTGATCTCCTACACGGGCAACTACACCGACTACGTGCGCCAGCGGGAGGAGCGGTACGAACAGCAATTGGCCGCCCACAAGAACCAGCAGAAGGAGATCCAGGCGTTGCAGGAGTTCGCCGATCGTTTCCGCTCGGTGACCTCCAAGGCGTCGCAGGCGATGGCCAAGCTCAAGCAGATCGAGCGCATGGAGCTGATCGAGAAGCCGACACCGCCGCGCAAGCCGTTCCGGTTTCAGATCCCCCAGCCACCGCGGGGCGGGCAGCGCGCCATTTCGCTCAAGAACATCCACATGGCGTACGGCAACCATCGCGTTTATGCCGGATTGGATCTCACCGTGGAACGTGGTGAACGGACGGTGCTGGTCGGTCCGAATGGCGCGGGCAAATCCACCCTGCTGAAAATCATCGCGGGCGTGGTCGAGTTCCAGGGTGGCGAACGCGATCTCGGGCACAACGCGAAGCTGGGTTACTACAGCCAGCACCGCAGCGGAACGCTGAATCCGGAACACACGGTGCTCGAGGAACTGCTCGCCAGCGCTCCGGCACTGCGCGAGGACGAGGCACGAGGCATCCTCGGTTCGTTCATGTTCCGCAAGGAGGAGATCTACAAACTGACCTCGGTGCTGAGCGGTGGTGAAAAAAGCCGGTTGAACCTGGTGAAATTCCTGGTGGACCCGCCAAACCTCCTGCTGATGGACGAACCCACCACGCACCTCGACATTTCCACCGTCGAGTCACTGACGCTCGCCTTGGAACGCTACGAAGGCACGCTGGTCTTCATTTCCCACGACGTGCATTTCATCCGAAGGCTCGCCACCAAGGTGCTGCATGTGAACCGGGGAAGGGTCATGGCGTATCCGGGCGGCTATGACTATTTCATGGAGAAGACGGGCACGGCCGAGGACGCCCGGGCGGCTTTGACGGCGGCATGATCGCGGCGGGGCAGGAGCACGTCCTGCCTCCTTCTGACCCCGCAGCGCCATGGAGACACGTCGTGGTCCGGCGTGACGTGGCCTCTGCTCGGTTCATGATCCTCGACCGTGGGATTATGCTCCGCGGTGCGGATGTTTCCACGGCTTGCGGTAGTCGCGCTTGAGGAGTTTGGCCGCCGCCGGATTGTCGAGGACCTTCTCGTGAGTCGCGTCCCAGGAGATCCGGGTTTCCGTGTCATAGGAGATCATGGCCAACTTGACGGCTGTGGTGGACAGCACGCCTTCTTCGATCGGGCAACCGGGTTGGCGCCGGGAGCGAACCGCTTCGAGGAACTCCGCCATGTGTAGCCTTCCCGCGTCGGCCGCAACCTTGTTCACCTGACGCTCGGAATTCTTTCCCTTGGGAATCACCACCCAGCGATCGTCGGTGACGAAGAGGGTCTGCTTTTCGCCATAGATGAAGATCCCGTTCGAGACTTCGGGGGTGTATTCCTCGGCACCCCAGATGCGGTGCCGCCATGTGACGGGGCAGGAGGCAAAGTCGAAATGGACGGTGAGGACGTCCGGGGTGGTGATGCGTCCCTTGAGTTGGTAGAGACCGCCGCTGGCGGCAATGGTGCGCGGCGCCGATTCGCCCAGGATCATGCGCGTGGCGTCGATCAGGTGGATGCCCCAATCCACGAGGTGGCCTTGCCCGGTTGTCTTCTCGAGGCGCCAGTTGAAGTGACCCACCTGGGGGCTATACGGAATCTTGGGCGCCGGACCGCACCAAAGGTCCCAGTCGAGAGTGGCGGGCGGATTCTGCGGTGCGGGGTCCTGGGTGCCGGCCGTGTAGTTGATGGTGGCCTCGGCGCAGACAATCTTCCCGGCATTTCCAGCCTGAATATGGTCGCGCACGGCCTGGAACGCAGGGCTTTGTCGACGTTGGAACCCGATCTGCACGATGCGCCCGCTGCGTTTTACGGCGTCGGCCATGGCCCGGCATTCGCGGATATCGTAGGCGAGCGGCTTCTCGCAGTAGACGTCGAGGCCGCGATCCAACGCCGCGATCAGGTGCAGGGCGTGCCATTGAGGGGGCGACGCGATGATCAAGGCGTCGAGTCCATCCATGGCGAGCAAATCGGCATGATGCTTGAAAGTCCGGGGGCGGGTACCTTGAAGTTTGGCGATTTTGTCGGCGACCTGGTCGAGGTGGGCACTGTCGACGTCACAGATGCCCAGCACCTCGACACCGCCGACTTTGAAGGCGGCTTCGACGTCCACCATGCCGTACCAACCGCAACCGATAAGTCCGAATCGGAGTTTGCGATCGGGTGCGGTGGCGGCGCTGAGGACTCCGGGAGCAGCGGCCAGGGTCGAGGCGGCAACGAGGGTCGTCTTGAGGAAGCTGCGGCGGCGGATGGGAGTCATGCGCGGACGATGCCGGGGGCTGGCAAGGGCGACAAGTTGAACCCGACGGAGCAACCTGATTCCCTTGGATTCGGAGGGTCTTGGGAAGCCGCCCGTGCCGTTCAGAACTGCAGAGGGTGCGATTGCCCTGTCGCAGCGCGACAGGCTCGACCTGATTTTAAAATGGGTCCAGTAAGGTCGCCTTCGTCGAGTCGCGACGAGGTGTGCTGGGTTCGGAGATGCATGGAGAGCTCGCTGGTCCATTCCGATCCGCACACGGACGGAGAACCAGGGCCTACCTGCGGGTTTGTCAGGAGCCAACCTGTTGCGTGCCGGGACAGTCCGCGTTCCTCGATCCCTGGGTGGGGACGACCGATTGCTGTGCCATGGGCTTGTCGGTACGGTCGCACGAATGAACGTGCCTCTGTTGCCGATGATGGTGGTGTCGGGGCTGGTGGTGGGTGCCGCGTTCCGGGGTGAAGGGGCGGTCCGCGTGCTGACGCGCGAGGCGCTGGTGGAAAAAGTCTCCGGGTTTTGGATCGGGCAAATGGCTGGCAACTATCTCGGGTTTCCCTTCGAGACGGTCTACGTCGATGAACCCATTCCGGTGATTGTCGACCGCTACTACACGCCGTTTGACGCCGGGACTCTTCGGTTGAACTCCAAAGATTCGCGGGGATACGTGCCCTTTCTCTTCACCGAATTCGACGGGGCCTTTAGCGATGACGATACGGACATTGAATTCGTCACGCTCCATGCGGTGGAGCGCTATGGATTGGACATTGATTACCCCCAGATCGCCGAGGTTTGGAAGAGGCACATCAATCGTCGCATCTGGGTGGCCAACCGCACCGCGCGCAACCTGATGTCGAAGGGCCTGATCCCGCCGGAGACGGGCAAGAAGGCGAACAACCCGAATTGGTTCCAAATCGATCCGCAACTCGTGAACGAGATCTGGAGTGCCTTTTATCCCGGGTTGCCGGAACAGGCGGCGCGTCGGGCCGAATGGGGTGCCCGCATCACTAGCGATGACTGGGGCGTTCATCCGACGGTTTTGTACGGGGTGATGTTCAGCGAGGCGTTCTTTGAAACCAGCCCGGAAACCTTGGTCCGGTCCGCGCTGAAGTTCATCCCGGTCACCAGCCCCTTTCATGAGGGTGTGGAGGACGTTCTGCGCTGGCACGCCGAGGCGCGGGATGATTGGAAAGCGACGCGGCAGAAGGTGCACGCGAAGTATTTTCGGTACGTGAAAGGGGACTATGCCGCGCCGGTGTCGGTCGTCTCGTCGCTCGTAAACGGCCTCTGCGGGGTGCTCGCTGTGCTTCATGGGGAGGGCGACTTCATGAGATCGGTGGGGATCGCGGTCAGCGCCGGATACGACTGTGACAACCAATCGGCGACGGTGGGCGGCCTTTTGGGAGTGATGCGTGGGGCCGGGGTGATTCCCAGGTCCTTGACTCGGGATTGTGTTCCCGAGGAGAAACCCTGGGACAAACCGTTCAATGATTCCTATATCAACACCAGTCGCGACGAACTGCCGGTGCACAGCCGGATTTCCGACCTGGTCGAGCGCACGGTGGTAATCGCGGAAAAGGCGATCCTACGAGAAGGCGGACAGAAGACGGAGGTCGATGGGAAGCTGGCCTATCGTTGGCCGGAAACGCGGTGAGGTTGGGGCCAGTCGCGTTCGATGGCTCCCTCGCCTTACTGGCGCGCTTTGACGGCGGGCCAAAGAACCGTCGCCCGGCGTCGATCCCTTGACGCAGCAAAGGTCGTGCATCTCAATAATTTTCTCGGATGTGCGTCACCATTCAGCGTTTCGCGGCCACGAGAGAGAGATGAAGATCCCGGGGACTACGATGTTGGCACGAGCCAAGAAGGCAATTGGACGCGCCTCTAGAGAAGAGCCTGTCCCCCCAATGGCCGATTTCTAAAGGCAACGAGGTCACATCTAAATTGTTGACAATTTTGAGGTGGAATCGCGAATCGCCAACCCAAAAAGTACACAATTTAGATGTGACCCCATTGTCCTCCTCTGAATCAGGCCGGACACCGTTCTCACTTTAAATCATGGAGATACTTCTCCTAGCGGCGCACCCGATAAAAGGCGTTCACCGCATTGGTGTTCGGTGTGATGGTGATGAAATGCGTGGAACCACCCGACGTGAAGGCGCCCAGCGATTCCCAGTTCGAGTTGGCCAGGCTCGTCGTCCCTTCCACGACGAAGCTCGAACCCGGGTCAAGTTGGTCGATCCGTAATTCGAACCGCGTGCCGTCGCGGCGGAATCCTACGGTCGGGGGAACCGGCGCCGGGGCTTCTCCAAGAGGGGACCAAGTCGGGTACGCCGCCGGAGCCAAAACCAAACGCCGCGGCGAGGAGCCATCCGCACGCACGACATGAATCTCCGAACGCGTGATGTCTCCAGAGAGTAACGGAGCGCCTTGTGAGAACAGTTGCGGCGCCATGTCAAACGCGAGCTCGGTTCCGTCCGGCGACCACGCCACCCGAGTAATCCACAAACCGTCCGCCAGCCGGAGCACCTCACGGTCTCCGGTTCCGTCATAGTTGATCACTCGTATCGCGCAGAGCGCCGGGAGGTTGTTTAGGGAACTCACCCGGGTGTCGAACCGGATCGTGTGCCGCACATAAGCCACGCGGGTACCATCGGGCGAAATCGCCGGGGCATAGTCGTTCTCGTCGGCTCTAACTAGAATCGACGTGAATATATCGACATAGGAGTCCCAGATACCCGATGGCCGGGTCAGCTTGCGAAGAAAGGGATCGAGCCGGCCGTCGGTCGCGAAGACGGCGATCACGGTTCCCTCAGAACCGCTGACGCCCGATGTCCCAGTGACTGGAATATCATCTCGGAATGCCCCGACGACCTCGGCCCGCTGAGGGTGCCAATCGACGCCATCGCCACCCTGGTTATTCCCTGTGCGAATGCCGCCGCCGAAGAGCAGTTGGCCAAGGGGATTCGGTCCGGCCGCGGGATAAACCTCCAGGAAGGGCGACCGGCCTCCGCCGAGGAACTGTTCCGTGGCAGCATTGGTCCGCGAAACGCTCAGAGTGCTGCCGCCCGAGCGAGGAAGGTCCATGACCGCAACCTGTTGTCCATTGGGGGAGAACGCTTTGTGATACGGAAAGTGAATCGTGTACGACGTCCACGAGGCGTCGTTCGTCTGCGCTGCCACGCCATTGGTCAGCGTTACCAGCGGGCCGGCGCCGGTGCGCACGGAATCTTCGAATCCGGTCACCTTATTAATGCCGCCCGTAGTCAGATCCAGGCTGAAGATATTCCGACTGAGTTTGAAGGGGCGTCCGGGGTCCCCGGAAGTCAGGAGCAAGCGTCGTCCATCGCGGGAAACCACCGGGAATGCGGGTTCCGGGAGGGCGACCGGTACGATCCTCAATCCCGTGCCGTCGGCGTTGACGCGGCGGAGAGTGATCGGCGCCACCGATGATTCTGCCCCATTGAAGAAGATAGACCCTGTCGCGGCGTCAATCGGCGTCGAGAATGGCCGCAAGAAGAGGATGGCCAGGAATACGAGGCGAGGTCGGATTCTCGAAAGCCAGATCATTAGTTGAGAATGATCGTTGGTGTGGGATTCGGGCAAGCGTTCGTCCCGCATCGGCGCCGACGACGATGGCAACGACCGGGAACGCGCCCGCTTTCGGTACTGCTTAGGCACCGAGGCGCGACCTCACAAGACTATGGAAGAAGCCATGCTTGTCCCGGTTGAGGAGGCATTGGAGGGCGTCGGAGGCATGCAGCCGCTCGATCCCGACGGCTCACATGGCGAGGCGAAGTTCTCTTCCACTTGAGACGGCGCAGGCCCACAGAAGCTGATGAACGATGTGAAGGCTCAGGTAAAGGCAACGGAGGCAACGGGGTAAAGGCAACGGGGTCACATCTAAATTATGGACAATTGTGAGGTGGAATCGCGAATCGCCAACCCAAAAAGTACACAATTTAGATGTGACCCCATTGTCCTCTTCAATTTAGATGTGACCCCATTGTCCTCTTCCGGTGTTGTGGGCGATCGGCATGTGTGGCCTGCTCGTCGCCTCGGTTAGCCAGGCCGGGAAACTTTGCTCCGCCACGCGGTTCGGAATCATCCTGGGTGTTCTCATCTGGACGTTGGTCTTGGTGGTTGTCCTTCAATGGGTCGGAACTCGGATGAACCATCGAATCGAGAAAATACGCCTTACGGACGGCGCAGTCGGAAGAAGCGCACGGGTCCCAGGCTGGTCACAGTGACGGAGGTGCCCGACGGTTGCGGGCTGACCGGCGACCAAAGGGCGTCGGCACCCACCGACGCGCTGAATTCGAGGATATAGCCGCTGGCATCTCCAGACCATTCCAGGACGGTGTCATGATTCGGCGTCCAGCGCGCCGTCAACACGACCGGGGCGATCGAGGGGCGTTTCCGCACGACGGCCACAGCCCCAGAGCGGAGAGTGTAGGATCCTCCAGTTGAGAAGCCGGAACCGCCCGAGGGAACGGCTCCGACCAAATGGATGGTGTCGCTGGAGGCGGCACCGCCTCCGCCGACCACGGCCCCGGTCAGTTGAAAGCCGCCACCATCCTGGATCGCCTGGGCACGAATCGACGGGCTGGTGCCAGGCAGAAGCATGGCACTGATGAGCAAGGAACGGAGATTCATCGGGTCTCCTCCGAAGCCGGGATCGATTGGGGCGCCCTTTGGAGGACCAACCGTTTGAGTTCAACCAACTCAGCTTCCAAGTGGTCGATTCGCGCGTCGCGCAATTGGAGTTCCTTCGTTTGGTTCTCCACTTTGCGGTTGAGACCTTGAATCGCCGCCAGTGCCACGCCGTCGGCGTCCACGGTGGCGATGTGGCGGTCGTCGGGGCCAAGTCCGAACGCCGCGCGAAAATCCTGGGCCATGGGACCGAGGTGCCGGGTGCCGGGAGCGTTTTGAAAACTCCATTCGGTGATGGGCAGTCCGGCGACCCGCGTGAGAACCGACTCCGGATCGACGGCTGAGAACGCTTGTTTGGCGTGGCGATCGCTGGTGGTGAGAAAGGCCTGGGCGGAGACATTGCCCGCCACTACGAGACTACTGTCGACTCGAGACAGAGGTTGAATGGCCAGCGCGTGCCAGCTGCCAATGGCGACGGCCGTGAGTCCGCTCAGACCCGAAGGGACCTGGGTTTCTCCGAATTCATCAAAGCCCCAGGCCACCGCCGTCCCGTCCCGTTTCAGGGCGATGGAATGGCCTCGGCCACCGTTAATGGCTACGACGTTAGTCAAGCCTGGTGGGAGGTTCGTTTCCCCTTCGGAATTCGCTCCCCATGCGACGATCGTCCCATCCTTTCGCAATGCGAGGCTGTGGGAGTCCCCGGCGGCGATTGCCTGAACGCCGGTAAGGCCGGCCGGCACGGTGGCCTGGCTAGAGTCGTTGGCGCCCCAGGCGACGACGGTGCCATCCTGTCTCAAGGCGAGGCAGTGGCCGTAACCAGCGGCAACTTCGACCACGGAATCCAAACCGCCCGGGATGGCTTGTTGCCCGTAGGTGTTGTCACCCCATACGGTCACGGTTCCGTCCCGCTTGATGCCAATGGTGAAGAACGCGCCTGCAGCAGCCCTAACGAACCCGCCGGCCGGAGACGGGATGTTGGTGGAATCGGTGGCTCCTGCGCCCCATTCGACCACGGTCCCGTCCTGTTTCAGGACGACGCTGTGGAATTGCGACGCAGAAATGGCGACGACATTGCTCAGACCTGGGGGCATGTCGAGTGCACCAAATTCTCCACCTCCCCAAACGACCACGGAGCTGTCCGGTTTGAGCGCCAGGCAATGCCAAAAACCTGCCGCGATTGCGGTCGCATGGTTCAGATTCGGCGGCCCCTGGTTTTGACCGTATCGCCCATCGCCCCAACCGACGACGTTTTCCGTGCTGCGCAGCGTGCCTGGCACACCCGTCAGGGCGCTGCCGTCACCTTCGAAGCGTTCGGCCTTCACAGCGCCGGCCAGATAGGTTGCATGGTGGGTGCCGGGTGTGCCGATGCGGATCGTGCCCGTGTCGCCGGCGACGCCCGGATTTCCGATGGCGATGTTATCGCCGCCGGTCGTGAGGACAGGGTTGTTGGAGAGTGTCGCGGCAACCAGTGCGTAGGGGACGCTTCCAAACGGTTGGTCGGGCGAGAGGAGTGAGAAGCTATTGGTCCCGTCGCTGAACCAGATCCTTAGCTTGGCCGTTCCGGCGGCAAAGACGCCAGGGCCGATCGGTTGCGTCATGTTGGGAACCGACGTGTCACCCAGTTGCACGAAGAAGACACCCTGGTCGACCGCCACCGCAATGGCGTCGTCGGGAACGCCGTCGACAGGATTGGTGTCAGGGCTGTTGCGCCAGAACGTTTGCGAGGCATCAGGGCTGACGAGGGCGAACTTGAAAAGACCGTTGCCCTGGAAGGGCACTTCGCCAACGGCGACGTGTCCATGGTAGGGGATTTGTTGTGGGATGGCCTCTGCACGACTGGTCGCCGACATGCCCACCAGCAGGAAGGCGAGGGTGTGGCGGAGGAACGATCCGGTCCGCCCGGAACGGCGCGCTGGGCGGTGCGGGAGGGAGCGGCGGTGTGTAAGACAAGGGCGTGGGTTCATGATGGAGTGACTCGAGCGACACGGCGTTGTGTCTCGTGAACGAAGGAGGATGGGGCTGCGGCCAGCATGCCATGGATGTTGGTATCGTGGAGTTGGGTGCCCGGCCCTGGATGCGGTGGTGCAGGCTCCATTCTCCACGACGTACAACTCATGCTTACCGGAAATAGCCGCGAAGGTTACCGGTAGGAATGAGAGGGCAGGCAGCGTCTGATGCCGGCGGTGATCCAGTGTTCCGCGGCGCGTCGCGCGCGGGCGCACCTGGGGCGCTTAAGGAATGCCGAAGAAGTGGGACGCGTTCTCGTGAAGCATTTTAGCGGCAAGGCGCTCGGCGTCGGAGGCGTGGAAATAGCCGTCTCGTCGCTTCTCCTCGAGAACTTCGCCGATGAGTCGGCGGGCGCGATGCATGGCTCCGTAAGTCTCTTCCACGTGCCAGTTATCCCCACCGAGCATCAGTCGGGATTCGTCGGGCAGGATCTCGATGGCTTCATGGAGGGCCAGCTTGAAGTGCGACGGACTCAGCAGGAACGACCAGGTCAAATCGAGCCAGACATTGCGGTAGACAAACGCCATGGCCAATAGATCCCGGCTCCAAGGATACGCCAAATGCATCAGCAGGAATCGCGTGCGTGGATGACGCTCGATCAGTCCCGCGACATGCAATGGGTGGGAGCCGCGAATCAAGGCGGTGCCGAGGTGCATCTGCACCGGCAGATTCCGCTGCGCCGCCAGGGTGCAGCAGCGGTCGACGACGAAATCGCCAAATGCTTTCCGTTCCGCCGGCGTCGGTGCGGATTGTCCCCAGGCGCGCCGTGCCAAGGCTTCATCGGGCGGGTCGAACTGCACGTCGCGGTCATAGGCGAGCGCGTTTTTTAGGGCGACCTGGTGATGAGCGGTGAGTCCATCCATCAGGGTCTCCAGCCCTTGCATGTAGTCATCAAAGGTACCGGCCTGGATGCCACAACGCTGCAGGAGGGCGTGGCCTGAGTTGCCGTTATGATCGCAGGACGAGGGATGCCAGCCGCATGCAAAGGCGTTGATCCGGACCACCGAAGAGTAGTTCGGACCGAAGGTGGCCCGGGCATCAAGGAGCGGATCGCTATAGGGATCCGTGATGACATGCTCCACCCCAGCGCGACGCAGGATACCGGGGCACCAGTCCGGACGCGCGTGGGCGGCGCGAACGGCGGCATCCAGGGATTCCCAGTTGGACGGGGTGATCTGTGCCTCGCCCGCGCCGTGGAGTTCGCAGATCGCGGTGACGAGATTGCGAACGAACGAGTTGGATCCGCTGGACTCGAGATAGGGAGCCAGTGCTTCCCAGGTGGTGGCTGGCGCAGCGTCGAGCATCGGGTCGCTGGCTCTGGATTCGGAAGGTAGCGGGTAGGGGCGTGCCAGCGTCCAACCGGCGTAGCTCTGCCGGAAGAGCTGCAACAGGTTCACTTCGCGCTGGAGGAACACCTCAGGAAGGTGGTGTTCATGGACATCGAAGATCGGGATGTCGGCGACGAAATCGGGAAGGGAGGAGGCCATGGGTGCGCGGTGGAGCGAGCGTTGTCGGCCGGGGCGACGGCGTCAACGCGCCGTGTTTCCCGCGGTGGCGGCGGCGGGACGGCGATCCGCCGGGCTGTGGAAGTCCCGAGACAAATCTTGATGACGGAATTGACCGCAGGCGCCGAGTCCGGTAGCCAAGCGGCCCCGTGTCACAGGAAACCACTCTCATTTTGTTCAAACCCGACGCCGTGACCAAGTCACTCGTCGGTCAGGTGCTGGCTCGTTTCGAGGCGGCTGGGCTGAAGATTCGCGGGGTGAAGATGCTGAGGTTCAGCGATGCCCTGCTCCAGGAACACTACGCGCACATCGCCTCGAAACCGTTCTTTCCCGAGGTTCAGCAGTTCATGCAACAGACCCCGGTGATCGCCTTGGCGCTCGCGGGCGAGAACGTGGTGGCACGAGTCCGGGATCTCCTCGGGCCGACGGATTCCAAGAAGGCGGCGAAGGGAACGGTCCGTGGGGACTTCGGCGTTGATGTCATGGTGAACGTTTGCCACGCCTCGGACTCGCTCGAGAACGCGGCCATCGAATTGAAGCGGTTCTTCAGCGCGGGCGAACTGTTTTGAACAACTTCGACGGTTGTTTTCGCCGAGAATGAAAGGCGAGATTCGCGTCGGCGACCAAGCTTATGTCTCACACCGCGGCCCAACTGTTCTCACCGCTCCGCATTAAGGACATCACCTTGAGGAACCGCATCGGCGTGCCGCCGATGTGCCAGTACTCAGCGGTGGATGGATTCATTAACGACTGGCACCGGGTCCATCTGTCGGGTTTGGCCAGGGGAGGAGCGGGGTTGGTCGTGGTCGAGGCCACGGCGGTGGCACCGGAAGGACGGATCTCGCCGGGGTGCACCGGCTTGTGGAATGACCGGCAGGCGGAGGCTTTCCGACCGGTGGTCGCATCGATCGAGAGCGCCGGCGCCGTACCCGGACTCCAGATTGCCCACGCCGGCCGCAAAGCCAGCGCGAACCGCCCCTGGGAAGGCGACGACCATCTTCCGGAGGGAGATCCCCGCGCCTGGCCGACGATGGCTCCGTCGCCGGTGGCGTTCGGCGCGAACCTGCCGCGCGTTCCGCGCGAGATGACTCTGGATGACATCGCGCGGGTGAAGTCGGATTTCGTTGCCGCGGCGATTCGCGCCCGTGACGTCGGGTTCCGGTGGTTGGAATTGCATTTTGCCCACGGGTATCTGGCGCAGAGCTTTTTCTCGGTCCACTCCAATCAGCGTCGCGACGCGTATGGTGGCAGTCTGGAGAATCGCTGCCGATTTCTCTTGGAGACCTTGGAGGCGGTGCGTGAGGTGTGGCCGGAGCGGTTGCCTTTGACCGCGCGATTCGGGGTGATCGAGTTCGATGGCCGCGATGAGGAGACACTGGCGGAGTCCATCCAGTTGGCCCGGTGGCTTAAAGAGAGAGGACTCGATCTGCTGAGCGTTTCCATCGGCTTTTCGACGCCTGAAGCGAAGATCCCGTGGGCTCCGGCCTTTCTGGTTCCCATCGCCGGTCGGGTCCGCCGTGAGACCGGCCTGTTGATTGCGTCGTCCTGGGGTATCGACCATCCGCGATTGGCGGAAGAGGCCGTTGCCTCCGGAAACCTGGACCAAGTCCTCGTGGGGAGGGCCCACCTGGCGAACCCTCACTGGCCCTATCACGCGGCCATGGAACTCAAGGTGCCGCGTGCGGCCTGGACTCTTCCTGCGCCTTATGCGCACTGGCTCGAGCGTTACCGCTCGTAAGGCGATGGGTAAAGGCCTGGGTTCACCGGCGGGTGGCGAGGCTGTTGGACCGGGATCCTTGTGACGGCTGTCACGATTTCTCGAGAGCCTGCCGGATGGTATCGATGAGTTCGTGGGGGCCACAGGGCTTCTGCAAAAAGTGGGTGCCTGGCGGAACCTCGAAACCGGGCTTCAGCAACTCGGCACTGTATCCGGTCATCAGGATGACGGGAAGGTCCGGCCGGCTTCGGCGCAAGAGCCTGGCCAGTTCCAGTCCATCCATCCCCTCCGGCATCACCACATCGGTCAGCAGCAGGTCCACGTTCGACACCGGGGCGTCCCAGAGGCGGAGTGCTTCCTTGCCTTCGCCCGCCTGAAGGACTTGAAACCCCTGGCGCTCGAGCACGTGTGCGACGGCGTGACGCAGCGTGGGTTCGTCCTCCACCAACAGAATTCGGTGGTGGCCACGGGGCAGGGCGGCGGGGGAGCCGGTCGGTTCCGGCGCGCTTTGGAGCTGGGGCGGTGCGGCGGCTGGCAGGAGAATGCAGAAGGTGCTGCCGCGGCCGGGAGCACTGTCCACCTCGATCCAACCTTCGTGCTGTTGAACGATGCCACGCACCGTGGACAGGCCCAAGCCGGTCCCTTTGCCGATTTCCTTGGTGGTGAAGAACGGTTCGAAGAGTTTTCGCTGGACCGTCTCATCCATGCCCGTCCCGGTGTCCCGCACGGATAAGCGGACGAACGATCCTGGGCGTGCCTCCGAATGAATTTCGCTGTGTGCGGCGCTCACTTCCACGAGGTCGAGAGTGAGATCGATCTGACCTCCGGACGGCAGGGCGTCCCGGGCGTTGACGACGAGGTTGGTCACCACCTGCTCGATCATTCCCGGATCGGCGCGGACCCAGACTGGCGACGGATAGCCGGGGAATTGGAGGCGAATGTGTTCGCCGATGAGTCGGCGGAGCATCTGGAGCAAATGGAGAAGGAGTTCGCGGAGGTCGACGACCTGGAAATGCATGACCCCGCGCCGTGCGAAGAGGAGGAGTTGCTGGACCAGCGTCGCGGCGCGTTCCATGAGCGGCGTAATTTCCTCGAGGCGTTCGCGCGTGGCGTTGGAGAGGCCGGGTTCACGCCGCATCATGCCGAAATTCATCATCATGGCGGCCAGGATGTTGTTGAAGTCGTGAGCCACGCCACCGGCGAGCTGGCCGATGGCTTCGAGTTTCTGTGCATGGCGCAGCTGGGACTCAAGTTGGGCGCGGAGCTCTTCGGCCTGTTTGCGCTGGGTGATATCCCGTTGGACACCGAACGTCCCGGTGATGCGGTGCTGGTTGTCGAAGATGCAGACGTAATCGCCTTCGATCCAAACCGGGGTGCCATCCTCCCGGCGTTCGCAGGTTTCGACGTGCAGACGGCCCTCATCGCAGAGTTGGCGGTGCAAACGCCGGCCGTCCTCCATGTCGTGACGGAAGAATTGCCCGACGGGTCGACCGAGGAATTCCTCCCGAGAGGCGCCGTATTGGGCGAGCATGGCGTCATTCACCTCGGTGATCCGCTGGTGGCTCCGAATGTAATCGAGCACCCGATCCTTGTCGGTGTTCTCGTTCCATTCCTGCGGGGTCTCCAACTCACTGAAATAATAACCGTCGAGGGATTGATTGAAAAACAGGCTCAGGCGCCTTTGGCTTTGCTGCCACGCCTCCTCCGTCTTCCGGGTCTCCGTGAGGTCGACAAGGAGGAGCAGTGTGCCCGTGACGCCTCCGTTGGAGTCTTTCAACGTCTGGGAGTTACCGGACACCACGATCAACGTACCGTCCTTCCTCCGGAGGTTGTGTTCACCGGAGAGCGGTTGGGCGAGCGAAGGGGCCTGGTTCGTCGACTGCCCTGAATGGACGGGGCCGGCGTCGATTTCGGCGAAACTTCGACGGAGCAGTTCCTCGCGGGAGTAACCGAACAGGTTCAAGGCGGCTTGATTCGCATCGATGAAACGGAGTTGGGGATCCAGGAGGAGGATTGCGGCGAGGGAATCGTCGAAGATTCGACGGTACTTTTCCTCGCTTGCCGACAGGGCCACCCGCGTGCGCTGGAGGTCTCGATCGCGGCGACGAATCAGGACACCGAAAGCACCGATGGCTGTCAGACCCAGCGGCCACAGGACGACCAGCCCCCACGGGGTTGCCCAGGCCGCGGCGATGAGCAGCGACCAGACGACCATGCCGAAGACGATCCAGCCGGTCGACAGCGCGAAGGAGGAACCGGATCGTAGGCCGTTCATCGGTGCCTGGGCGCCCGCTCGAGGCGGGCTCTCCGGTGGATCTCCCTGACGGGTTCCATTCCTGTTGAGGCCGCAAAATCGTCGATAGAAAGGGATTCGTTGCTGGCGAACGCGTCGTCTGCTCCTCCCTTTCCAACCGTCACCATTCCAAGCTCGGTTTCCACGGCGGTCGTTGAGTCCGCTTCCCGATGTGACTCTCAACGACCCAAGCGGGGATGTCACGGGAATAGGAGTCTGACGGAACGCAGGGGCGTCTCCCGGCCTTGTCGGCTGGGCGGAACCAGCATCCCGCCCGGATATCGTGGGGGTGGAAAGCGGCAGGGGGCGGTTGCACTCCACGACGCTTCGCGCCGGTCGGCGCCCGAGGCCAGGCGAACGCGGGTTGCCTCGGTTCCGTGCGACCGATGTTGTGAGTCCGGCGCTATTCCGTTGATGGAAAGGCGAATACCGTGACGCTACAAGGTGCGACGGTGAGGGAAGGGCCGAGTTGGGCCGGCGACTCACGTATCTCGACGCGCGGGGATTGGTCCGGGTCGTTGTAGGCCTGGGGATCGCTACCCGCAATTTCCCAGCGCTTGCCGGCGGGATTGAGTTTTGCGCCGGTGAGCGCGACGGGAATCTGCTGCTCCTGAAGCGAGGCATTGACGATGCCGACCGTGAGCGTCCGGCGATCGCTGGTCCAGGCAGCCTGGGCATCGATGAGACCTTCCGAGAAGGTCGAGACGGGGACCTGCCCGAAATGGTGGCGATAGAGTTTGAGAACCAACCCGGTGGTCTCGAAGGCAGCGTTGCGTCGACTCACCTTGATGGCGCCAATCACGTTGACGGTTTGGGCGTAGAAAGCGGAATGAATGAGGTCGCTCTGGCGCGCGTATTCGTGCACACCGGCGGCGATGCCAAGGGCGTCCTTGAGGAAATAGCGGGTACCAAGCTCCCCAAACTGGTGCGGTCCGTACCAGTAATTCCACTCGGTCATCGCGATTCGGATATCGCGGCCCTTGAGGTTCGACAGGTCAGTCCGCGACTTGCGATGGAACTCGGCCTTGGACCGGATATTGTCGGGGATTTGCCGGACGTGGGCGAAAAGTCCGGAACGTTCCTGACAATAGAAGTGTTCGGCGATGGCATCCATGTGGTCGGCGCAGTTCTTGAGCAGACCGGTACTCCAGGTCCCGGCGTTGCCGGAGGAGATGCAGAAGATCGAGGGGTCGACTTCTCGCATTTTGTCGACCACCCAGTTCTGTTTGAGGACGTACTGTTCGAGCGCCATGAACCCAAGCTGCCAGGTTCCCCACATCTCATTGCCGATGCCCCAGTATTTTACGGCAAAGGGTTGCGGGGCACCGTTCTTGGCCCGGCGCGCTCCCCAGAGGGTGTCGGTAGCTCCGTTGCAGTACTCCAATTGCGCCGCCGCCGAATAGGCATCGCCGAAGCCGGTGTTCACGGTGATCCAAGGTTCGGTGCCGACGAGCTGGCAGAATCGGATGAACTCGTGCATGCCGAAGTCGTTGTGTTCGACACCGGTCCAGGCGGGGTTGACACGCGGCGGGCGACGGTCTCGATCTCCGATGCCGTCGCGCCAGTCATAGCCACTAACGAAGTTTCCACCCGGCCACCGGAAAATGGGGGCGCGCAGTTCCTTGAGCAGCGCCAGGGTATCCGCTCTGAGGCCCTCGACGTTATCGTCAGGCATGAGAGACGCCGTCCCGACGACGATGGCGCCGGTGTCGACTTTGAGTTCGACCCAGGCTTTGTCGGAGGTTTCGGTGGCAGTGAACCGGAGTGGGTAACGGCGGAATTCGCCGCCGATGCCGTCGAGGCTTTCCGACTCGCCCGTGCCATCGCCGATTCCCCAACCCACCGTGACGGTGGCGGAAGGTCCGGCGGAGGGATCGGAGCGCATCCAGAGATAGCCTGAGTAGGACTTGCCGGCGGTGACACCCAGATCCAGCTGGCGGATGCCGCTGCCGGCCTGGATGCGGGGAGAATGCCTGCCAACGAAGGGTTTGTTGGTGAGCATGGTCACGCCGGCAGGGTCACCCAGGATCTTCCAAGGCGAGGCCCCCACGACAGGGTAGGGGGTGTTTTTGAGGGATCGATAAGGTTGGTAGTTCGTGGTGATGGTGTAATGGAACTTCCGGTCTTCCAGCATCTCCGCCCAAATGCCGCCGTAGATACAACGACCGAGGTGCTCGATGAATTGGCTGTAGACATTGGGGGAGAGGGGCTCGCCTGTCTTTGAGGCATCAATGGTCAGGCGGGGAGGTGGCGGCGTGACCTGAGAAAGCGTGGTGAGGGAGAGGTCGTCGAACCACGCCTTGCCCGTGGCGCGGCCCCACCCGCCCAGCAAACAATTGATTTGAACGCTCGACTGTTCGGCGGTCTGGAACTCGGTTTGGACTTCGGTCCAATCGGCGGACCCGGTGACGGCGCGGGTGGCGATGCCCTGCAGGTCATGGAGGTTGAGCAGTGCGCCCCGGCCTCCGTCCACAGGTTGGACGTTGTCGGTTTTGATCCAGCCGGAGAGTCGGTAACGGGTGAAGGGTTCGACGCGGATCGTAGCCGACCAACTCACGTCACCGCCCTGTTCCGAGGAGAGTTGAACGCTGCGTTCCCCGGTGTGGGCGATACTGGCATAGTCGAAGGTGCCCTGTCCGCTCCAGGTTTCCGAGCGCCAGAATCTTGGACGCCGGCCTTCCCCTTGTTCAAAGGAGGCATTGGGAATGGGGTTCTGGGCGGCGGACGCCAGGGGTCCGAGCCACCCCCCAACAAGGACGACTACCAAGAGAGCGGGCAAAGCGGGCGCATTCACGCCAGCACTTTGGGATTTGGAGCGGATCGTGCAACAACTGAGGGACAACGACTGCCCGATTATCCGCCGAGAAGAAACCGCATCGCGCGTTTCATGAGGTCGAGAGAGATCCTGGGCGGCGGATAGCGAAAGGGTGGGTCCAGCATCAGCGACCGATGCAGCACGGAACGATAATGGGTGAACGCGTCGAACCCGGCTTTTCCGTGGTAGGCGCCGATGCCGCTTTCTCCCAAGCCGCCGAACGGCAATTCCTGACCCAGCATGTGGGTGATGGTGTCGTTTACACTGACGCCTCCAGACCGGGTGGACTTGAGCACGCGTTCCTGGACCGCCCGGTCGCGGGTGAACAGGTAGAGGGCGAGCGGCGTCGGGCGATCGCGCAGGAAGGTCACGGCTTCATCGACGGATTCGATGTCCACCACCGGGAGGATTGGCCCGAAGATCTCCTCCTGCATCACCGGTGAATCGGCAGGGGCACCCGTGAGCAGGGTCGGTGCGAGATACAACTCCGCGGCATCCATTTGTCCGCCGTGTTCGATGTGACCGGACGGTAGGTAGGCGGCGAGGCGATCAAAATGTCGACGATGGATGATTCGGCCATAGTCCGGACTCTGCTGCGGGTTCGGGCCGTAGAAGGTCTCGATCGTCCGGCGAAGAGCCTGGACAAAGTCGGGACGAATCCGGCGATCCACGAGAACGAAATCCGGAGCAACACAGGTTTGTCCGGCATTCATGAACTTGCCCCAGACCACGCGGCGTGCGGTGAGGTCGATGGGGGCGTCCGCCGCGACGATGCAGGGGCATTTGCCGCCGAGTTCGAGGGTGACGGGAGTCAGGTGTCGCGCCGCGGCGGCCATGACGGCGCGTCCGACCTGGGTGCTGCCGGTAAAGAAGATGGTGTCGAATCGTTCCTGCAGGAGGGCTTCGGCGACGTCGCGATCCCCTTCGACAGCGGTGATGTAGTCCTCGGGAAAGGTGGCGCGGATGAGACGGCCGAGGGTCGCCGAGGTTTGGGCGGCGAATTCGGAGGGTTTGAGAACGGCACAGTTGCCGGCGGCGATGGAGGCGACCAGTGGGGAGAGCAGGAGTTGAACGGGGTAGTTCCACGGGCCGAGGATCAGGGAGACCCCGCGTGGTTCAGCGCGCATCGAACCCTGCGCGGGCCAGGCCAGCCACGGGGTGCGACGTCCGCGTGTCTTGGCCCAGGTCTTCAAGTGTCGTTGAGCGTGGCGGATTTCGCCAAGCACCAGGGCGATCTCCGCGGAGTAGGCCTCCTGGGGCGGCTTGCGCAGGTCCGAACCCAGCGCCGCGAGCAATTCCGCCTCGTGAGACTCCAGCGCCGCGTGGAGGTGGTTGAGTTGAGCGCGACGAAAGTCGAGCGCTAGGGTGGCGCCGGTTTGAAAGAACCGGCGCTGGCGACCGACTGCATCGGCGAAGTGCATGGGTGAAGAGCGAATCAGCAACGTGCTACTCGGTCGTGGCAGGCGGCAGAGGATAGTCGAATTCGCGCGCGGGCATGGGGCCACCGGGTCCCTGAAGATAGTGCTCGAACCACTGGAGCATGCGGAGGTGGTAGTCGAGGCGGGCGGCCGCCTTGCGGTTGCCGTGGCCTTCGCCGGGATACAACACCAGCCGCACCGGCGCCTGACTGCGCATCTTCAGGTGCCGGTACATCTCCTTCGATTGGCCGGGGTGCACGCGCGGATCGTCGGCGCCGTGCAGGATCAGCAGCGGCGTGCGGCAATTTCCCGCGTGGAAGATCGGGCTTCGCTCGAGCAGGAACTGCCAGTCGTCCCACGGTCGCTTGAGGGCGTGGACCAGGAATTCTTCGTCGGGTATGTCGGTCGTGCCGACTTTTGAGATTTTATCGCTGATGCCGACGAACATGACTCCGGCGGCGAAGCGATCGGAGTAACGGGTGCTGCACCAGGCGGTGGCGTAGCCGCCGTAGGAACCGCCCGTGATCCCGACCCGTTTGGGATCCACCAAGCCGATCGAGGCCAGGTGATCGACGGCATCGACGAGGTCGTCGAATTCCTTTCCGGCGGCATCCCCTTGGCCGAGTTTCGAGAACGAAACGCCGCGTCCCGTGCTTCCGCGGTAGTTGGGATAAAACACGGCAAACCCGCGCGCCGCCGCCACCTGCCCGGGATTGGAGTAACTCGTGATCCAGCCGTCGCTGACATGCGATTCGGGACCTCCATGGACGGCGAGGATCAGGGGAACCCGGTCGCCTGCCCTGGTGTCGCGCGGGCGGACCAGAATGCCCTCGAGCGCCAATCCGTCGCGAGCCCGGTGGTGGATCACTTCCTGTTTGGACCAGCGGACGTTGGCAAGATCCGGGTTGGAGTCGGTGCGTCGGACGAGCGTGGTTTCACCTTTTGTCCAGGTGAAGAGTTCCGCGGGATGGGTGGGGGCGTGTCCGATGAGCGCGGCCACCCGGCCGTTGGCGGAGAGCGAGAACGAACTGAGGATGGGATGACCGCGCTTGGCGGCGGAGGACGTCTCTTGTCCGCTTCTGCCGGGCGCCTCCTTCAAGAGCCGGATACGTCGGAAGCTGGAGATGGCTCCCTCGCTGACAACGGCGAGCAATTCGTCGGAATCGATCCACGCGACCTGCTCGAAGTCGCCTTCCATGCCTGGACTTGCCTCCCGCGGGGTGCCTCCGGTCGCCGGCACGATCATCAGGCGTCCGTCGGAAGGGTCGTGTTCGTGGTTGCCAGCGCGCAGCGCGAGTTGCGAGCCGTCGGGACTCCAGGTGATGGACCCGAGCTTGGCGGCATGATCGACGGTGGCCTTGGTGGCGCCGGTGGCGGGGTCGACGACGATGACCCGTTGGCGAACCATACCGTCATCGACGGTGGCGGTGGGGCTGATGGCCACCGCCAGCGCACCGCCGGCAGGACTCCATTGCACGGCGCGCACGGAACCAGTGAGTTCAAGGGAACGGGGAAGGGCTTTGGTGGTGTCGAAGCGGCGGGCGATCCAAAGCCGGGCATTGCGAAGGTCTTCTTCGAAGATCTCCTGTTTGAATCCTTTGTCCTTCAGCTTCTTTCGTGCTTCCTCCTCGGGGGGCGTGCCGATCAACGCGACCTCGGGGTGATCGGGGGCGAGGCTGAAGTCTGATACATCGGTCTTGGGTAGTTCGGCGGCTTTGCGGGCCTCTCCGCCATCGATGGGAATCCAGTACAGCGCCTTGAACTTGTCGTCGCCGCGTTTGGCCAGGAACGCGATGCCTTTGCCGTCCTTGGTCCAACACGGTTTGCTCACATTCACTTTTCCTGAAATGAAGGGGCGCGTTTCGCCGGTCGATAGAGTGAGCACCCACAATTCGGTCCAGGGTTCGCCATCGTCGTCGATTCCGGGCTGTCGGGGAACACTGAGCGTGTACGCGGCGTGGCGGCCGTCGGGCGCGATGGCGACTTCTGACACCGATCGGAGGCGTGCGACACGCGAGGGTGTGAGGGTGTCGGCGGGTTCGTCGGCGCCGGGCAATGCGGTCGGCATCCACAGGCATGCGACCAGGCACCAGCATGGCCACCATCGTGCGCGGGTAAGACGCTGAAGCATACCTGATTCTGGAGGGAATCGGGGCGGTCTGTCGATGGTTCCGAGGGATGGATGGGGACCGGTGGGGCGAATCCCGGAGGTTGGTCCATCTTCACCTTCGGGGTCGGTATCGGCATCGGAATCGGTATCGAAATCCTTTTGCTTCGACAAATTCCCGATGCGCCCGACCGGGGCATGGGTTCGAACCTCCGCTTGCCAGAGGCCGAGGTCCTAGGGCCCACTGGTGACTGTCACATCCCGGAGCCTATGAGCACCCCATGGAGTCGGAGGACCTTCCTAGGAGCGACCTCCCTGGCCGCCGCGGGAGCCGCGGTCGGAGCCAAGCCAGCTCCCCGTTCCGAGACCAGCCGTCCCGTCCTGCTCGGCGGTTCCAAGGCCTATCCGGAGTCGCCGCCAATGTGGCCAGTCACAACCGCCACCGACGAGCGGGCGATGCAGGAGGTGCTGCGGTCGCGCTCCTGGTTTCGAGGCAATGGCAAGCAGGTGCTGCGTTTCGAGGAGGCGTACGCGTCGCTGGTGGGGGCGAAGTGCTGTGTAGCGACGGCGTCGGGAACGGCCGCACTGACGGCGGCATTGGGTGGATTGGACCTCGGCCCGGGGGACGAAGTGATTCTTCCGCCCTACACCTTTGTGGCCACCTACAATGTCGTGGTTTTGAACCACGCGCTCCCCGTCTTCGTGGATACCGATGCGGAGAGCTTTCAGATCGATGCGACACAAGTGGAATCCGCGATCACGCCGGACACGCGGGCGATCCTGCCGGTGCATATCGCGGGATCCCCGGCCGATCTCGACCGCCTGTTGGACATCGGCCGGCGCCGGCAAGTACCGATCATCGAGGACGCCTGCCAGGCGCATCTTGCGGAGTGGCGGGGGCGCAAGGTCGGAACCTGGGGGCTCGCGGGATGTTTCAGCTTTCAGGCGTCCAAGAACCTGACTTCGGGCGAGGGCGGCGCCGTGGTGACAGACGATGAAACCTTCGCCGAGGCCTGCTATCGTTTCCATTCTCAAGGTCGGGGCCGGCGATTCACGAAGGCGGGGCCGGAACTCAGCGGGGCGCGCGGCTCCAATCTCCGCCTGACCGAGTTTCAGGCCGCGCTGCTGTTGGCGCAGATGACCCGGCTGGAAGAGCAGTCGCGACGCCGTCAGGAGAACGCGGCTTACCTGACCTCCATGCTCAACCAGCTTCGCGGCATTCGTCCGGCGAGGGTATATGACGGCACCACGCGCAGCGCCTGGCATCTTTACATGTTCGCCTATGACGCGACCGAGTTCTCGGGGATGACGCGCTCGCGATTCCTCGAGGCCTTGTCACGCGAGGGGGTTCCCGCGTCGGGTGGTTACACGCCGCTGCCGCGTGAACCCTACGTGGCGGCCCTGGCAAATCAGCGTCATTACCTCCGCATTTACGGAGAAACCCGAATGAAGCGTTGGCTGGAACAGACCCGCGATTTGGCGCGGAACGACCGTGTTTGTGAGTCGGCCGTCTGGCTGACCCAAAACCTGCTTCTGGGTTCGCGCGGGGACATGGACCGCATCGCCGAAGCCATACGGAAGATTCAACGGCATTCCGCGGCGTTGGCCAAAGGGTAATCGAATGCCGCCTAAGGATCGCCATATCGCCTGCGGGAGGCGCGGCGAAAGGGAGCCGATGCGACGGGCGGTTGCGTGGCTCGCCTGCTTGCTCGTGGTGTTCGGGACCAGCACCGCCTTGGCAGCCTGGGAGGGCGTTGACTGGAACGCCTGGAATCAGGTCTCAAGTTGGACCAAGCCCGACCGCGTCACCCGGCAATCCGGACGAACGAATCTGGTACCGCTTCTGGGTTCGCCGGAGTCCGCGATCACGAATGCGCTGCTGTGGGCCAACGAACGCCAGGTGGTGGCGGAGACCATCCAGGAGATTCTGGGAACTCCGACCGGCCTGCGGATCCCGGGCGTGGAAGTCAGGGATCTCGGAGTCGTCGAGCAGCCCGATCATAGTCGCCGCCATATTCTCATTCGCAGTGAACCGGAGGATTGGATTCCGGCGTATCTGCTGGTGCCTCGCGGTCCCGGACCGCCGCGGCGTGCGGCCGTGATCTGCCTTCATCAGACCGTGGCGCAAGGCAAAGAAGAACCCTGCGGGATGCGCGGCGATCCTGAGATGGCGTTCGCCCTGGAGTTGGTACGGCGCGGCTATGTGTGTCTGGCGCCGGACGTGATCGGATTCGGCGAGCGCATTCGGCCTGGCCGCCAACCCTATGACGACAGCATCGCGTTCTTTCGCAAGCACGCCAGCTGGTCGTTCATGGGAAAAATGACCTGGGATGTGAGCCGGATGGTCGACTACCTGCAGACGCTACCCGAGGTGGACCCGGAACGCCTGGGCAGTATCGGCCATTCGCATGGGGCCTATGGAACGTTGTTCGCCACCGCCTTCGAACCGCGGTTGAAAGCCGCCGTTGCGAGTTGCGGGTTCACCACGTTTCGCAGCGACCCTCATCCGGAGCGCTGGTCCCACCTGACGGCGCTGATACCCCAGTTGGGCCGTTATCTTCCCGAGGTGCGCCAGATTCCGTTCGATTGGCAGCACGTGCTTTCCCTCGCCGCTCCGCGGGCGCTGTACGTGTGGTACACGACAGGCGACGCCATCTTTCCCAACACGACGAATCTCGACGCGTTGCTGCGGGACGTGCAGGGCGTCTATCGGCTCCACAACGCCACCGAACGGCTCGCCTGGCGCTCCTCCGGCGGTCCTCATGTGTTTCCTCGATCCGAGCGGGAGGCGGCTTACGCCTGGCTCGACCGGATGCTGGCTCCTGCGACGGTTACCAATTCATTGAAGACGGCGAGTGCGCTGTACCCGCAGCACGTGGTGCAGCGTGCCCAGGACAATGCGCGACAATATCGGTGGGCTGCGGAGATCCGCGACTCGCTGGTCGCAGCAGCCCGGCCATGGGTGGAGCGCTCGGACGACATCCTTTGGGACCTGATGTTTGGCAACACGCTCAAGCGTGCCTGGCAGGTTTGGTCGGACGGCCATTGTCCCGCATGCCGGAAGCCGGTGCCGATGTATGAGTGGCAACCCGATGCCTTGAATCATCCATGGAAGATGCAATGTCCGCGCTGCCGGGAGCGGTTTCCGAAGAACGATTTTGGGCGTTTCTATCGATCGGGACTCGATCCCCGGGGCGTCTTCAATCCGGCATTGGCGGATCGTTCCCTGTTGTACCACGCCGAGCACCCGGATCCCGCGGACCCGTTGCATCGCTTCGGTGTGGATGATGGCGACGGCTATGTCTCCGACGGCAAGCGGTGGCGCTTCATCAACGCCTACCTGATCTTCGGCCAATGGAAGCAGGGGATCGTGGACGGCATCCGCCACCTTGCCGGCGCGTATGTGGCGACCGGAGATCCGATTTACGCCCACAAGGCCGGTGTCCTGCTCGATCGCGTGGCGGATCTGTATCCGACCTTCGATTTTGGCCGGGAGGGTGTGATGTACGAAGGCCCGCCGCGTGCCGGTTATGTTTCGACCTGGCATGACGCTTGTGTGGAGATCCACGACCTGGCGTTGGCGTACGACGCGGTCTTCGGCGGATTGGCCGGGGACACCCACCTGGTGCGCTTTCTGCGCGACAAGGCCGCGCGCCACGGTCTGGCCAATCCGAAGGCTTCCTTTGCGGATATCCAGCGCAACATCGAGGAGCGTCTCCTGCGCGATACCCTGGCCAATCGACCGAAGATCGAGTCCAACTATCCGATGACCGACCGGACGGTCCTGGTGATCGATACGGTCCTGGAATGGCCAAGGAACCGTGAACGGGTGTTGAAACGGCTCGATGGCATTCTCGAGAACGCGACGGCCGTGGATGGTGTCACCGGTGAGAAGGGCATCGCGGGTTACTCAGTCATCGCACCACGCGACGTGGCGGAATTGCTCGGTCGCTTTCTGCGCAGCGATCCCGAATTCGTGCGGGAGGCTCTTCGCCGCCACCCGCGCTTGCACGCGATGTACCGGTTTCATCTCGATACCTGGTGCCTGGGACTCTTCTATCCGCGCAGCGGCGACACCGGGTCCATCGGTGCGCGCAACACCCAGTATGCCGGCGTCGCCTTCACGTCCAACCCAGGGATTCAGCCGTCGTCGTACGTGTTCCTTTGGGAACTGTTCCAGGCCACCGGCGACGCTGACTTTGTCCGCGCATTGACGCAGGCCAACGGAGGAAGAACCGCGGGTCTGCCCTACGACCTGTTCGCGTCGGATCCGGAGTCGTTTCAGGCAAAAGTGGAGTCGACACTGGGTGAAGTGGGGAACGATTGGCGCCTGCCGAGCATCGACAAGCCAGAATGGTGTCTCGCGATTCTAAGATCCGGGCACGGTTCTCACGCACGCGCGGTCTGGCTCGACTACGATTCGGGAGAACGGCACGGGCACGCGGATGCGCTGACCCTGGGATTGTTCGCGCACGGCGAGGATCTGCTGCCTGACTTCGGTTATCCGCCGGTGCAGTACGGGGGTTGGACCTCGCCGCGGGCGACCTGGTACACCCGCACTGCGGCGCACAACACGGTGTCCATCGACGGCAAGGATTCACGGCCAGGGCGCGGAAAGCGAACGCTCTGGTGGGTTGGGGGACCGTTCCAGGTGGTGCGCGCCTCCGCCGAAAAGCTGGTGGGAGCGAAGCAGTTCGAACGTACGGTGGCGTTGGTCGATGTTTCGCCCGAGCAGTTCTACGTGGTGGATCTGTTCCGCGTGGACGGCGGCTCCGAACACACGAGGCATGTGCACGGGCCGTTCGGGACCCTGACGACCGCGGGGCTTGATCCGCGTCCCAGCGGGGACGCGCCTTACGGCGAGGTGATGCGGAACTTCCGGTTGGATGAGCATCCGGCGTCCCCGTGGAGCGTCACTTGGAGCGTCGAGGATCGGCTGTCGCAACGTCCCGGGGCACCGCCTCTGCGGCTGCGCTTCACGGATCTCACTCGCGACGCGGGTGTTCGCCTGGCGGAGGCATGGGTGTCGATTCATAGCTTTATCGGGA
Source organism: Verrucomicrobiales bacterium (assembly GCA_016795425.1). Taxonomy (GTDB): domain Bacteria; phylum Verrucomicrobiota; class Verrucomicrobiia; order Limisphaerales; family CAIMTB01; genus CAIMTB01. Next base: position 51,498 of record JAEUHG010000030.1, on the reverse strand, counting down.
CGGAGGATTCCTGGATTCCCAGCGTGCTGGCGCGCCGACAGGCCACCGTGGCCCCCTTGGTCTCGACGTTCGCGGGTGTGTATGACTCCGGGACACCGGGATTCGCCCTCGAAGGCGTGCGACGATTGGAGCTGGTGGACGAGCACGGTCGACCTTGCGGGAAGGATCAAGTGGGGATGGTCGTCACCCTCACGGAAGGTGGGCGCGATCTTCTCGTGGCGCTGAACCCGGCCCGCGATGGCAATCACGACGTGCCGGAAGCTGTGGGAACAGAGGCTGGCATGGAGTTTCGCACTGACGGCGAAGTGGCCTGGGTTCGATTGGATCGAGAAGGAAAGCCAACCCGCGCCGTGCTCTGCCTGGGCACTCGATGGAAGGTGGGCGGGCTTGAAATCCGGTCGCGAAAACCGACCGCGCTTGTTGAGATCGACCTGACGGCGACGGATGGACCCGCGATCCGCGGGGATGCCGAAGCCGTGGAGTCGGTGGTGCAGGACGGGAGACGACTTTGGCCGCGACCTTGAGACACGGCTCTTTTTCTTATCATGAATGCAGAACCTCAACAAACCGTCCGCTCCATCCGATCCGGCGCGGCACGAAGGACGCGGCGGCCATGGGCGATCGGTCTGCTCCTGTTAAGCATCGGTTTTAGCTGGGGACCCGCGAACGCTTCAGGGGCCGAGGCGAACGTTCCATGGAACGTTGGCGTCGCCCAATCGAAGATCACCCCGGCGAAGCTGATGTGGATGGGTGGCTTCGCGGCTCGCACGCGGCCGGCCGAGGGAACGACCGATGAACTTTGGGTCAAAGCCTTGGCCTTGGAGGCTGCGGACGGAGAGAGGGCAGTCCTGGTCACACTGGATCTGGTGGGGGTCCCCAAGTGGCTTTACGACAACCTGTGCCGTGAATTGGAGGCGCGCCACGGATTGAGTCGCGCCCAAGTGCGGTTCGCGGCTTCCCATACGCACACCGGCCCCGTGCTGCGCGAGGCACTCACCGACATCTACCCGCTCGACGACGCCCAGCGTCGGTTGATCGCCGAATACTCAGGTTGGTTGGAGCCGGTGATTCTCGAGACCGTATCCCGTGCCCTCGACTCCCGGAAACCCGCCACTCTCTGGGCGGGGGAAGGTCGCGCGACGATCGCCGTGAATCGGCGGACCAATGATGAAAGCAAATTGGTGGCCTTGCTGGCCACCGGAGGCACCCCCAATGGGCCTTCGGACTACACCGTGCCCATCCTGGCGGTCCGCAACCTCGACGGCACACTGCGCACGGTGGTGTTCGGTTATGCGGCGCATACCTCGGCGCTGACTCTTCATTACCGATGGTCCGCGGACTACAGCGGCGTGTGCGTGCGGGAAATCGAGGAATCCCATCCGGGAGTCGTAGCGATGTTTTTCCAGGGCTGCGGCAGCGACCAGAGTTGCGCGCCGCGCGGAAGCGTGGAGCTCTGTCGAGCCCGCGGCCTCGACCTGGCCAAGTCCGTTCGCGAGGCACTGAGCGGGACCTTGCGAGAGGTTGAGGGGCAGTTGCGCACCGCTCACGAATTCGTTTCCCTGGATTTCGGTGAACAACCCTCGCGCGACGAATTGAAATCCGTGGCGGCGGGCACCGATTACCGGGCCCGGTGGGCGAAGCGGCTTCTGGGCGAGATGGATGCCGGTCGGGTGTTTGCATCGCGATATCCCGAATACCCGGTGCAGGTGTGGAGATTGGGGGACCGGCAGCTGTGGATCGCACTGGGCGGTGAGGTTTGCGTCGATTACGCGCTTCGATTCAAACGGGAATACGGGGACTTGGTCTGGGTGAACGGCTACGCCAACGACGTCATGGCTTACATTCCGTCCCATCGATTGTGGAAGGAAGGAGGGTACCAGGCGGGTGCTTTCGAGGTTTACGGACTGCCGGCGAACCGATGGTGCGAGGATATCGAGGACCGCCTCGCAGGGTCCGTGGCGCGATTGGTGGCAAGAGTGAAGGGAGTGAACCAACCATGAGAGGGAATTGGCTTCGAATCCTGCTGATCGCCGGCGCTATCCAAGGCTGGCTGCGGGCGGGCGGAATGGACCTCGTGGTGGAGGGCAAGCCTGCCTGCGTCATCGTGATCGCGGAAGCCGCGACCCCGGCGGCACGTCTGGCCGCTTGGGAGATCCGAACGCATATCTTCACGATTTGCGGCGTTGATCTCGACATCCGCAGCGACCGGGAACCAGTGGAGGGCAACCAGATCCTGGTAGGCGAAAGCGCGGCGACTCGGCGGTTGGGGTATCGTGGCTCGGACTTTGCGGCTCAAGAATACCTGGTGGCGCTTCGAACCAACGCGGTGATTCTCATCGGTCGGGATTGGGCCGGGTCGGAATCCGACCGTCGAGAGCAGGGATTTGGCACCTCAGCCGGGTCGTTGGCGGAAACCCGGCATACGATCGATTACGGGAAGGCGGTGGGACGACCGAGTCTCGGTCTCGATCGGTTCGAATTGCCGGGCCTTTACGATGACCAGGGAACGTGCCTGGCGGCCTACGACTTTTTGGAACGCCACGCCGGGGTGCGATGGTATGGCCCCGGCGCGTCGGACGTGATAACGCCGAAGCGCCGCACGCTAAGTATTCAGGGCTCCGACGTTCGGCGATCTCCCGCCCTGCGGCATCGCAGCGCATTGCCGGGAGGCCATTGGCCCTTCCTGCGTCAACAATGGGGCGAGTTCGGCCAGGAACAGGTGTTTCTCTACTGGCGCCGAATTCGCCAGGGCGGGGAGCGTTGGGCTGGGAACCACACCTTTTATCGGGAGACCATCAAGGCGGCGTTCACGAATGCCGAGTACCAGTGCCAGAATCCCAAGGGAGTGGGTTCGCAGTTGTGCTACACGAATCCAAAGCTGATCGGGCAGGTCGCCGGCATGGCGCGCGACTATTTCGACGGCAAAGGAACCTTGCCGCCGGGTTGGCGGGCCATGGGGGATTACTTCGCCATGGTCCCGGACGACAACATGAACCTGTGCGGATGCGACGCCTGCCAGAAGCTGCTCCAGGGAAGGGAAGGTCGGAAATCGGGGCAATTCAGCAGTGGCGAGATGAGCGATTACTGGTTCTCGTTCGTCAACGCCGTGGCCCGCGAGGTGGGCAAGACGCATCCCAACAAGTTCATCGCGACCCTGGCGTACTGGGCTTATTCCGTTCCCCCGTCCTTTCCGTTGGAGCCCAATGTCAGCGTCGCGCCCTGTCTGCAGACCTGTTATTTCCCGGTGAACGAGTCGGTACGGAACCATGAAATGGGATGGTACAAGGCGTGGCACGCCCAGACATCAGCCCCGATGTATCTCTGGGTCTATTACCATCATCCGATGGAGCCGGCGTTGATTGATCGCTGGAAGTGTTTTCCGCAGGTGACGGTGCATCAAACGGCGGCGATCATGCGATCGTTCATTCGGGACGGTGTTCGGGGCATCTTCGAATGCGGAGAGCAGGATCAACTCGAGCAGTACGTGATGGCAAAGGTATGGGACGATCCCGAGACCCAGGTGGATGAGGTGATGGACGAATTCTTTCGCCTGTATTTCGGGCCGGCGGGGGACCCTATGAAGCGTTTCTATCTGCGACTCGAGGAAGTCGCTTCGGATCCGGCGAATTTTCCGCCGCCGTACTCGCGGTTTGGGGGCATCGATTGGCGAAAGGCGGCTTGGGAAAAACTGGGAACGGCGGAGCGCATGACGGAGTTCGAAAGACTGATGGACGACGCTGGGAAGCGCGCGGTGAGCGAGTTGGAGAAGAAACGCGTGGGGCAGTGGCGGGCGGCGTTTTGGGACTGGATGAAGGAGGGGCGTGCGCAGTACCTGGCCAAGGCAAAAGCTCCAGGAAACTGATCGCGGGGGGCAGTGCGACAGGGCTGACCTTAGTCTGAATGGGATCCAGTCCGGTGGCCCTCGTCGCGCTGCGACGAGGTGGGCTGGGTTCAACGGTTCATGGAAAGGCTTCGCGCAGAGTGCCGACGAAGGCTTGGATATCGGCGAGTTCCTGGGGAGTGAAGATGTCGCCCATGGGCGGCATGGGGGACATCGACAAGTTCTCGTACCCCTTGGCCAGGACTTTGCTGGGAGTGAGCAGGCTCTCGAGGATGTATTCGGCCGGTTGCCGTGAGGCGATGCCATCGAGAGCCGGCCCAACGGTACTGCCCTGGCCCTTGATCTGATGGCAGTACACACAGGCCGCGGCGTGCTTGAAGAAGATGGTCTCGCCGCGCTGGGGATCCCCAGTGGCGATGGCGACCTCCGTGTTCTCGACGGGAAGGAGTTTGCTCAAGCGCACGTCGTCGAAGGATCCCTGGCCGCGCGCGACGAACAGGATGTTGATACTTCCCTTGGTGGCGGCGCCGCTGTTGAACACTGCCTCGACTTCGGTCCACTCCCCGTCGCGGGTCACGCGGTCGGTTTCGAAGCGGTTGAGATGGTCGTTGAAACTGAGCTTACCTCGGAGCCCTCGGCCGCGAACCCAGCCGGAGAGCCGGTAGCTGGTGTTGGGTTCGAGGACGACGTCGGCGTAAAGGCTGGTGTCGGCCTCGCCATCGTTGGCTTCGCAGAGAACCGCGCGATCCCCGGAGTGGGCGACGGTGGATCCGGCGACGGAGGTCCATCGGGCGGTTTGGTTGGCCGGGCGGTTGCCGTAGTCCCGTCGGGTCCAGCCTTTGGGAAGTCCGTTGTCGCCCAGTACTTCAAGGCTGGGGTTGGGCAGGAGATTGTCGCCTTCGCGAAATAGGGCGACCTGATGTTTGCGGGCCAGGAGTCGGGTCGCTTCGGTCAGCCATTCATCGGACCGAGCCAGGGGATTGCGGGAGAGGTTGGCGACGACGGTTTGAATCTGGGGTCCGGTAGGAAACTCGGAAAGTTTCACGAAAGCCGCCAAACGGGTGATCAGGTCAGGATCGCTGACGACCCCGGCGCCAAAGAAGAGAGACTGAGAATGGGCGTCGCTGCCGAGAGCGCGAACGGCGTTGCGCCGCAGTTCTGATTTCTGGGAGAGCAGGGCGGCATGGTGGGTGGCATCGTCCAATTGGCCCAGACCGTGAAGGGTCCACAACGCGTGAATGGCCGTCAGCAGGGCGGCGGGTGGCAGGTTTGTGGCCGTCACCAGACGCCGAAGCTCGGCGGCGCTGGAGGTCTTCTTGCCTTCAACAAGCAGGCGCTGGGCGGTGTAGCGCCAATGAAGGGTGTCGCTGCCCAGGGCTTGGACGAGTTGAGCGTCCGAAGCGCTGCGCAGGGACCGGATGGCGGGCGCTTTGGCCCGGTCCCAGACGACGCGATAGATGCGCCCCCGCACATGGTCGCGGAGCGGGTTTTCGTGGGCGCCGCCTACGCCCGTCTTCGCGTCATAGCCGCCACGTGCCAGGCTGGGGGTGGGGTTGTGCTGGATGATGAAGTTCTGCCAGTCGGCGAACCACACCGCGCCGTCGGGACCCACCTCGGCGAAGACCGGAGACATCCATTCATCGCTGCTGGCGACAAGATTGAAGCCATCCTTGGCGAGGTAGCCGGCGCCCTGGGGTTGAACATCCATGAGCGCGATGAGCTTCATGGTCGGTTCGCAGACCATGGCCTTGCCCTGAAGTCGTGGCGGAAGGTTTGCGGAGGAAATGAATGCGCTGCCAGCGGCGGCGGTGTAGCCGCCGAACACGTCGACCTGGCGGAAATTCGGCGTAATGGGATGGGCGAGGTCTTCGGTATTGATCTTCCTGGCGGTGATACCGCGCGCGCCGGCGGGAAAGGCCGTGGCGGGGATGCCACCGTAGAAGATGGGGGCGCCATTGGCAGTGCCGCCGAACTGGTCGCCGGCGTCATTGACGCCATGGCCCCATGCGTTGTTGGAGAACTGATGCAGGAATTCGAGCGCCGAACCGTCGGCTTTGAACCGGAAGGTGCCCATGCGGAACTCGAGTTCACGTCCGCCAACGTAACCCTTGAAGCCGGAGTACCCGACACAGCCGTAGAGCCAGTTATCGTGGCCCCAGTGGAGGTTGTTGGCCTGGGCGTGGGTGTCGGCGATCCCCCAACCTTCCATCACCACCTCGCGCACATCGGCGCGGTCATCGCCATCGGTATCTCGTAGGAAGAGGAGGCGCGGCGGTTGTGCGACCAGGATGCCACCGCGAGCGAAGACCAGACTGGTCGGGATATTGAGCCGGTCCGCGAACACGGTGAATTTGTCGGCCCGACCGTCACCATCGGTGTCCTCGCAGATCTTGATGCTGTCATTCCCCTCGCCCGTGGGTTTGACGTCATGCGGGTAGTCCCGCGTTTCCGCGACCCAGCAGCGGCCGCGCTCGTCCCAGGCCATGGCGATCGGCTTGGCGATGTCGGGTTCAGCGGCGAAAGGCACCAGTTTAAGATCCGGTGCAACCTGGGTCCGCTCCAGGCTGCCTTTCACCGAGAAGGGATGCTGGTAAGTGATCGGTTGGGGGCGTCCTTCGTAGTTGGCCACGGTGGGACTCGGTTCACGGCGCTCGGGTTCGCGGTTCGCAATGAATGACTCCCATTCCTTTCTTCGGACCTCACCCACGGCGGCGAGAATGCGGGCACGGACCTGATCCAGAAACTCAGGTTTGGAGAGACCGGATTCGGCTTCTGGAAAATCGAGAGAAATGCGGCGCGTCGCCGGCAGGTCGATGAGGTTTGCGGCGTTGAGAGCCGGGCCATCGACGATCACCGCGTCAAAGCGTCGGACCCAGTCGGATGAGGGTGCGGTGGTGTACTCGAACCAGATGGCTTCACGTCCGAATTCGCGCATCAGCGCGTGGGCACGGCGACTGCTGGGGGAACCGTCCTGACCGACGTGCAGGATGCGCAGCGGGCTGGGCTCCGCCAGGCCGAGCATGGGCGACAGCAGCGACACGCCCAGCAACAGACCGCTGAAGCGGAGGCGACGACGCGAGGCGACAAGGATCGAAGGGGCTGGAGAAGGACAGGGCGATGGGCGCAAGGGCATGGGGCTGAGTCGGGCTGGGATTGGGGGCCGAACGAATACAATCGGTTTCAGTTGGCACGTCGAGCCGGATTCCTGGCGGGGCGGTGCCGCCGCAGTTTGGTGGTCCGGGGCGGAGGCGTGCCGGCCGGGTGGAGTCTTGAGCCCTGAGCGGACTCCTGATATTCCCGGGTCCCATGATGAAATTGCGCGTCGATGCGTGGATGGGCGGATGGCTGGCCGCGCTCCTTGTCTTGTCTCGGGTGGCCTCCGCTCAGGAATCCGAGTTGCCGACGGTCTTTGTGGCTCCGTTCAATGGCGATCGCACAGTGATTGAATTCTGGCAGCCCGCCGTGGGTGAAGGCTTGGCCGAGATGCTGGTCACCGAGATCGCCAAACTGAACAAGTACGCCGTTCTCGAGAACACGCAGTTGGAGGCTCTGAAGGATGAGATCAAAATGGGTGAGGACGGCTGGATTGAGCAGAGCGACAAGGTCGACAAAGGCGGTTTCGCCGCTGCCGACTTCATGTTTACGGCAAAAGTGACGCGTTTTGGGGCGAAGAGCACCGGGGTTGGGCTGGGCGGGGTAGGGCGGGGCCTGGGGCTTGGAAACCTCGGCGTGAAGCAGAATTCCGCGGACGTTCGCATCGATTGGCGGTTGGTCGATGCCAACAATCGCAAGATTCTCAAGACAGGGTCGGCAGTTGGCGAACAGAAGGGCACGAGTTTTGATGTGGGAGTCTTCGTCAACGGGAGCGGTGGCCGGGTTGGCTACGACAACAAGGAGTTCATGGACAGCGCCCTGGGAAAGGCGACCGTGATCGCCCTGGGCAAGATTTCTTCGGAGCTGGGTGCCTACACGCCTCCCGTCTCTTCGCGCAAGGCGAAGAAGTCCGCCCAGGCGGCGCAGGTGGCTCAAGCGGCCAATGACGCTGCCGCCGCGGCCAGGAAGACGCCCGGCAAGGTTCTGGCTGTGGCCAACAAGAACGCGATCATCGTCAGCCTTGGATCCGCCCAGGGCTTCAAGAACGGCGACGTCGTCCAGTTGTTCGAGACGGTTGATACCAAGGACGACAAGGGCAACGTGGTGTTCACCGAGGAGAAACTGGCCGGCGAACTGACGTTGCAGGCGGTCCAGGAAGATAAGAGCCGGGCCTCGTTCGCGGGGGAGGGCGAGGTGAAGCCCGGCTGGGTGGTGCGATCAAAGTAGCCAGCCCGCGCGCCGTCGGAATCGAGCATGGCTATTCGGCGATCACGACCCGGACCCTGCAAAAGCGATGGCGGTCGGAGGTGCCCGGTTCCACGATGCGGACCAACTCCCAGAGTTCGTTGATGGACTCCACGTGGACGGGTTCCGCGCAGGGTCGCCAGGTGGCGAGGTCGGATGAGATCTCCGGCAGGTAACGGACGCCCGGATTCATCGACGCCTTGCGGCGCATGAACCTGATGTCGAACCGACCGGCGGGGGTTTCCACCTGGATGACCGGGAGACCAGGACGGGAAGAGGCGGGATCGTAATGCTGCGCAGGGGCGTCCCAGTCGAGGCCAAAAGCGAAGCTGCTCCATTGGGAATCCGTGAGGGACGTGGGCGGTTCGGTGGCGCGACCGGTCTGTTCAATCATCCACTCGACGATCTGGGACAGAGTGTTGCCGTAGACGGCCGGTGACGGGGCCGAAGGTTCGGTCCCCAGCATCGCCCTGACCCGGTATCGGTAGGTGGTCCCTGGAGTGCATTGGACGTCTCGATACCAGGGTTCAGCAGCGGGAACGGTCGTTCGGTTGACCCAGCCGGCTTCGCCTTCGAATCGTTCCACTCCGTACACGGTCGCGACACTGACTCGTTCCCAGACCAGGTCGACAGAGGTCGAGGCGGAGGGTGTGGTGATGAGCCAGGAGGGCGGGAGGGGAGCGGCCACAATGGGGCCTTGAATCATCCACGAGTCGAGCGCCCAGGTATCCTTTCCTTGGCCGGAATGAACGGGTTGGCGAATTCGCACCCGGGTGGCATCGCCGGTGACCTGGACGGGGAGTCGGTAGGAGCGGCGGCTCCAGGAATTGGCCGTTGTCAGTGCCGCCAGTTCGAGGTTTTCCAGGACTCTCCATTGGGCGCCGTTCGACGAGGCTTCGATGATGAGTCCCTTTCCTGGCTCCACGGGGTCCCACCATTCGTTGGTGGTAGCGGGAGGACCGACGCGCAGGGAGAATTCCAGGATCGAACCTTCCCTCGAAGGGAACGGTATCGTGATGGCCGAGCGCGCCTCACCCAATCCGAACCACAGAATGTGGCTGTCGGTCGGGTCAGGGCCCAGCCGTGTCTCCGCGCCCGAGACGCTGTCCCAGACGCCGTGGGAAGGGCCGCTTTCGAAACCATCCTCGAGGAGCGGGACCACCTTGGTGGCGACGATGGTCCTGGGTGTCGAAGGATTGGATCGGCCGTAGGCGTTGACGGCGACGACGCGGTAGCCATAGGTGCCGCCGAGAATGACGACTTGGTTGGTGTACGACGTGGTGTGTCGATCCGTCGCCGCCAGCGGTCTCCAATCGACTTGTCCCGACGGAAGGAATTCGAGGTCATAGGACTCCGCATCCGACACGGGCTCCCAGGAGATACGAATGCTGAGTCCGGGAAGCATGTCGAGGCTGGGTGGATTCGGGGCGATCGGAGGAGTGGGATAGGGGACCAGAATCGGGACGGTGAGGCTCGGAGCGGAGGCCCCCCAAGCATTGGTAGCGGTGATGCGGTATTGGTACTGGCCGCCCGGGATCACATCGGAGTCGTCGTAGCTCGTGGTGTCGGCCGGGATTGGCAGGAGAAGCCAGGGTGCGTCATTGGTGCGACGCTCGAGGATCAGACCGGTGGCGCCGGTTGACGCAGACCACTCCAATCGGATGCCGCGGAAGGTGGCAACGGGCGGGGAAAGAATGGGGGAATCCGGAGGAAAGCCGGGGGTCGTGACCGTGAGGACCTCGCTCCACTCAGAACTCAAGTTCAGGGCCGTCGCTCGAACTCGAAACTGGTAACCACGACCCGAGAGAAGGTTGGGGACCTCGTGGAGGACGGTGTTGGCCGTCAGGGTGGCGAGATCCGTCCATGCCTCGGCTCCCAGCATCCGCATTTGAAGAACGAACGCCATCTCCAGCGAGGCGTCGGTCCAGGCAAGGGAAATGCCGTTGGGCAGAATCGAAGCGGCCGTGAGTTTCGGCGTGGTCAGGGAGAGAGCCGAAGGATCCAAGGTATAGAACCGGAGTGTGGGGCCCACCTGAGCCACCAGTTTCTTGCTGGTGCTGTTGTAGGTCGACACCGTCGTGGGCGCCGGCATTTGCAGTACCTGGACACGGCGGTGGGTGTCGTAGATGCGTTCATATGCGAACGCGAAGCGACCGTCGGGAGTGCAGGAGTAGACGTGCTCGCCGAACGTCCAGAGTTCCTTCAATGCCTCGTCGAACACGGATCCGTTCCAAAACACCCGGCTGCCATCCTCGGAGACGGTCACGACGCGGGAGCCGTAGTACGAGGCGCTTTCGACACGGATTGAGGTCAGCAAGCTGAAGGTGTTGCCTGACACGTCGTAGCGCTGAATGGTGGCGCCGGAAGAATTGTTTTCACCGTGGTAGTAGTAACGACCCCCGGTTCCGAACCGACCGCCACCTTCGCGCACATTGGTGCTGTGAATGACGTTGCCGGCCGCGGTATCGAAGAGATGGATGTTGATCCATTGATCGGCTTCCTCGACGACCAGGCGCCCTGCCACGCCGGCGGAGACGCGATAGACATCGCCGCCTCCGTATCCGATGCCGCCGAAGGCCTTGAATCCATAGGACCGTTCCACCTCGAAAGTGGTCCGATTCACCGCCAGCAACGTGCCGATTCGCCAATTGGGCACGTAGATCCTGCCGTCGGCCGGGTGGATGGCGAGATCGGTCACCGATGAACCCACATCGACCTTGCGGGTCAGCGTTTGAGTTTCGGTGTTGATCTCCAGGAGTTGGGCTTTGACGCTCGGATCCTGGGAGTCTTCGGAAATGGCGTACACAAACGCGGACCCTGGATCGCTTTGAAGCTGGGTTACCGTCAGGGGCGCCACTCGCACCAACACAGGAAGGCGGGCCACGGTGCCTTCGGAGGTCCCCACCTGAATCGTGGCGGATTGAGTACCCACCGGAAGTCGCGAGGCATCGACCACCACCCGAATCCGGGCGGGCGTCACGCCGCGGTTTGTGGAAAACGAGATCCAAGCTTCGGGAGAAGAAATCTCCCACGAAAGGCCTGGCGATTCGGAATTGAGATCAAACGACGCAAGTTCGGAGGCGAATCCGCCGATCGCGGTTCCTTTGAGGTGCGTGACTGAAATTGAAAGAGGCGACACGGTGTAGGAGAGCACGTCTCCCGCCACGGGAACCCCGTCCACCAGGGCGTCGATTCTCCAGTAGTACCGGGTGCCGGCGATGGCGGTCAGCTGCCGACTCCACTCTGGAAGACGGGCCTCGCCCAGATACTCCGGGGAGTCAGGAGTGGCGACGCGGACGGCGTCCTGGTTGGTACCCCAATAGACTCGGTAGGCGGAGGCGCCTGTGACCGGCAACCAGCGGAGTCTTTTCGGGGGAGTGATCACCGCCCCGTCGTCGGGATCGAGGTCAAGGCCCAGGTTGGCGGTCCCCACCGCCTGCACGAGGTCGATCGATTTGAAGTTCTTTTCCGTCGAGTCGAAGTACACGAGCCGGCTGTAGTCCGGCGTGATGACAGGTAGAATCGCGGAACCGGGCAGTGAGTGGAGACTATTGCCGGTCGATGTCCGGTACAGCTCGGGAGGGCTGCAGGCCAATTCGCCATTCGGGGAAATGGCGTAGACCACTCTGGGGAACGAACGCAAGGTCGTCTTGATCGCGGCGGCATCGACGACGACTTGTTTGGCAAACACCCGAGCGCCGGATTGGTCGAAGAGAACCGGCGAGTCGAGCGGATCACGCTGGAGGACGGTGGGCCACTGGCCGTCGGTCTGCTCGCGGTGGATCAGCGTGCCGTTCTCGGCGATGTCGAATCGTGCCAGATAGGATCCGGCCCAGCCCGCCGACCACCCGTATTGGGCCCAGCCGACCAGGCTCTTGCGGTCCGGGCTGACGGCAAAGTCCCCGAAACCATTGGAATCGATGCCCACTCGCTGGAGGATCGAACCGCTGGCACGGTCCAGAACGTAAAGCACCGGTGCCCATTGGCCATCGGTGTAGTAGAGAACATTCCCGGGACCCAACCGAGATTCGCATCCGTGCTGTCCGCCCCCCAGTTCTGAAACTCGGGAAGCACGATCGTCTGCCGCACCCCCAGGTCCGGCAGCCCCAGAACCCACACGTTCTTGTCCGCGGAGTGAAGGATCAATAGTTCATCCGCGCTCGGGTCGATCCGCAGGTCAGTCGGCCGATGACCCAGTGTCCTGCTCTCCACGGGGCGGCCGGTTTTCGGATCGACCACGATGAGGGTGCCCTGATCGACGCCGCTCTGGTGCAGCGCGTAGACTTTGGGCCGTGACGGGTCGGTCAGCATGCGAACGACATTCGGGGCGACGACATTGGCGTGGACATAGAACTCATTGGTTTCGCCGGGCGATTCCGCCCGCACGGTCGCGGTCGCGGGACTGAAGAGGTTGGTATTGACGAACTGGAGAAGTATCTCGCGGCGTTCGGCATTCCACTGAGGGATCACCCAGGAGGCATCAGAACTCACGGTCAAGCCGCCCGCGTAAGGAACGCTATTGGTGTACACCGGATTTCCGAAGGCTTGATGGGGAATTCCCGGGTGCACGACGAGTTCCAACTGCACCTCCCGAAACGTCATGCCATTCGCATGTCCGAAGCCCAGCCAGACCACCGCAGACCAGAGGAGACGGGCTAACCCACGATAGGAAATCATAGAAACTTCGGCCGCACGATGACTGACGTAGTCAAGGAACGGAAGTGACAAGTGGCGGACCGTGGATGCAGCGACACGCCGGCTCGGGCGGCCGAAGACCGAGCACGAATTCGGGACGCGACTTCGACGGACTCGGGACCCTAGGTCGACGGGAGGAGGCTAAGTCTTGGGAGGAATCACGGATCCAGGCGGCTTTCGCCGGCGGTATCGACGTTCCAATCCGCGATCACCGGTGGTTCCTTGGTTCGTGGCGAGTGTGCGAGGTTGTCATTGTTCCAGCGGGCCCGCCAATGGTCGTTCCTTGGATTGACGATGTCCCGGCGGCGAGCCGCCTCGGCATGACCGTCGGCGAACATGAGAACGGTGCGGAAGTTGTGCCGGTTTGCCGGACCGTCATCCGGGCTCCGAGGGTCGATATTGGCGTCGAAGGATCCCACCTTGGGACGGGCCTGGCCATTGCCCGGCTTACTGTCACCGAGCATGATCATTTCGCTCGGGTGCCTTACCATGGTGTCCTTCACCACGGTCCCGGCGGCGACGGGACCGTCAATATCGCCGCCCAACCCCAGATGCGGTGAGGCGCCCGGACTGTTGAGACCCCAGTCATTGTATCCGATTGAAAAGAGGGAGGTCTCTGTGATGGCCCAGGGATCGTTGCGACCGTCGAGCCCGGCGCGGTGCCCCAGCGTTTTGTTGAGATTGGTGTCCCACCGGCTTTCGGGAATCGCCGCCGGACACGAGAAGATCGCGCGGTTCGTGCCCATTTCGGAGAACAGGCGGACGGGCCAGACGTAGTAGAAGCCCCGGACGACCGACAGGCAGCCCGGATAGGCCTCGTTGGAGCCGACATACATCACCGTGGCGATTCCGATCTGACGTTGGTTGTTGAGGCAGGCTGTCTGCTTGGCTTTCCCCTTCGCTTTGGCGAGGGCCGGCAGAAGCATGGAGGCGAGGATGGCAATGATGGCGATCACAACCAGCAGTTCAATCAGCGTAAATCCGACGCTGACGCGGCCATAGCGCGTCGCAGGATTGCGGTTGTTCATAGGACTCTCTTCGGATCGTTCAGCAGGATTCCCTGCTCCCACGGGAGCTCGTGGATGGATGCAGGCTTAGTCGACTGTCCTCGGCGTCAGGGATTTGCTCAATCCTGAATCCGCGCAATAAGGGTCGTTGGGGAAGCATCAGTCCAAGACCTGGCGGACTGTCCCCGCTCGGTTTGTCGCGAAGCGTCGTGGATTGCGGTAGCCCTCTACCGCTTTCCGTGTCCGAAAGCGCCAGGGGATTGGCGCAGTCCAAGACCTGGCGGACTGTCCTCGCTCGGTTTGTCGCGAAGCGTCGTGGATTGCGGCAGCACTCTACCGACCTTTCAACAGACATTGTCGTCGTCCAGTTGCTCAGCTACGCCTGACAGGCAGTCCGAGGTTGACGACAGAGGTTGGTTGAATGCCAAATCATGAGGTTTATGCGCGTCTTTTGGTTGATCGCATGGTGTATCGCGACTCGCATTCCGGTCGTTGGTCAGACCTACGAGATACGTCGGCTTTCTCCTCCGCCAAGTACCTTTCTACCAGGTGAGACTGCAATTCTCTCTCCCCGAGTCATTAACAATCGAGGGGAGATATTGATCGAGAACGCGTCCGAAAACAGGACTTCCACCGGGCAGAAGGGTGCCGTCATGGCTCAGTGGTCGGTAGGCGTCAACTCGGACCTCACGTACCGACGTATTGTCGCGTCCGTCGCCAAGCACGCGACGGACCTGACCTGGGCGACTTCGGCGCTGACCCTTTGGGATTTGAACGACAACGGGACGGCGGTCGGTTGGGAGAACTATGAAGGCCTGGTGAATGCGACCTTTGACAATGCCGGGGCGGACCGGATCCAGGAATTGGGTTTGTTCTATGATTTGGTGGCTTTGGATCCCGGGGCGACGGTTCCGCGGCGACTGGGTGTCCATACCTACGTCCGGCAGCTATGGAACAATGTCATTCGGTTACGGCCCGTCGCCATTGGCGTCAACAATCGTGACGGGCTCCTGGGGAATTATCCCATTCGGAATAGGCTGACAGGGGAGGAGTTCGGCGGTGATTTTCTGGGCAACACATCCGGGGAGTACGCCTTTCTGGCGCCAGGCACCGTCGGTGGCGCGTTGGATTTGAACGATCGCGGGGAAGTGATCGGAGTGGCGCCCTATCGCGAGCCGGACGGCACCCTGAGTTCACAGCCGGCCCTATGGAATCCTGGATTGCGTTGGCTCCGGGAGGTCGTGGGCTATACGGGTGAAGGGAAACTGCAGCCGTCGAAGATCAACAACCTGGGCGAGATCGTCGGACAGATTTCCGAGAAGGGAAATGTCATCAGGATGTTCCTTTGGTTGCCTCGGCCTTCCTATGGCCTTGGGGCGGGGTTGAACACGCTGTTCAGCGTGACAAACACCTGGTTGGAGGCCATCGATCTCAACGACCAGGGGAACATCCTTTGGAGCTACGGCACGGCACCGAACAACAACGTCTATCTTTGGTCGGAGCGACGATCCATCGCCCTCCGGCAATTCGTTCCGGCCAGTTCGGACCTTTTTCCGCGGCGCGGGGGGGCGTCGTCCGGTTGGTCCATCAACGAATACGGGTGGATCAGCGGGTGGGGCCTGCCCAACCAAGGTCAGCAACTGGTGCCGATCGTCATGCGTCCACTGGCGGATGCCGAAGCGTTCCTCAGCACCAACCAGGTGCGCGTGGGGGAGACGGTGACCTTCACGTTGCGGATCCGCAATCACGCGAGCACTCCCTCAACTCTGGGTCTGCCCATCGGGTTCCGATTCAATGGCAGCGCCAAGTTCGAGTTGGTGGGCACACCGACACCTCCGGCTCCGCGCGTCGTTCCGGCGTTTGGCAGCTTCGAAATACGACAACAGATTCGGGCGACCGCCAGCGGGAGCTCCCGCTGGTACAGTCAAGGGCGGTTGATCTCTGGAGGTGTCACCAACGACACCCCGATCGCCTATGCCGAGACGCTGCGGGTGCTCGACCGCGCCGATCTGTTGATCAAAAGGGCGGTGGAACCCGACGCAGCGTATGCGCTCAACGACGAGTATCAGGCGACGCCACAGGGCCGGCAGGTTCGAACCAACAGCGTCGGCGCCTCGGAGGTCTCCGAGTTCCATGTGCGTGTGGAGAATGATGACACCCGGTCCCGAACGTTTCGACTGAAGGCGGACGAAGGGTCGAATGGGGAAGGTTGGGAAGTGCGTCACCAATTCGGAACCGCGGATGTCTCCAGCGCCGTGCGCAGCGGCGCGGGTTGGGTGATGCCGGAGTTGGCACCGGGCCGATTCCACCAGATGACCTTGCGCGTCACGGGTACCCCAAATTCGGTCGGTGACGTCAAACGCGTGGTGTACACGCTCGAACCTTCGAACGAACCCGGTGAGATCCGCGACACGGTCGAGGCCGTGACTGAGGTGGGTGGCGAGATCGTGGTAAATTCCACGGGAGATGAGTCGGACGCAGATCCCTACGATCGCGTGGCGGATGTGGATCTGCTGAAGCCCGGGCTGCAGACCACCTTGCGATCCGCGATCGAAGTCGGGAACCAACGCCCCGGCAAAGATCGGATCCGTTTCGCGATTCCAGCGGAAGGAAACACCTTCGATGGTGGGAATCCTCGGCTTTTCCCAATGACGGGGCTGCCGATCATCACGGACGCGGTGGACCTCGACGGGTGGTCCCAGAGGCCGAACGCGGAAACGCCGCCGGTGCAGTTGAGCGGTGGCCTCATCGTGGCGGAAGGACCGTTTCCGGTGGTACGGGAACGTTTTGATGAATGGCCCGAGAATGCCTCGGCCGCGCATGGGCTCACGCTCAGGGCGAATGGCTCGCGCATCAGCGGTTTTGTCATCAATCAGTTTCCGTTGTTCGGAATCCGATTCGAAGGCGACGGCAATGTCATCGAAGGCAATTTCATTGGAACGGACGCGACCGGTCTCCAAGGCCGGGCAAACGGACTGCAGGCCGGTCTGGATACCGGTCTCCTTCAGTCGGTGGTCGGTGGCGGTATCTCGGGTGCCGGATCCTACAACCGCATCGGCGGGCCAGGTGAGCGTTCGGGCAATCTGGTCTCCGGAGTATCCGATGCGTATCTGGAAATGGCCGGCGACGATCTTCAGGTGGCGGGACCGGCCGTTCAGATCGCTGGCACTGCCAATATCGTTCAAGGCAACCGGATCGGGGTCGACCGAAGCGGCGAACGTGCCGTCGAAAGCGCGTCTGTGGCTCGGAATCGGATGATGTCAGGAGTCATCGTGCAAGGAGACGCCAATCTTGTCGGGGGACCGGCGCCTCAGGAGGGCAACATCATCGCGGCCTGCTATGACAGTGGTGTGGCGGTGGTGGGACGCTGGAATGTGATCCAAGGAAATCGCATCGGCCTGGGGCGGCTGGGTCGAGCGGTGTTCGCGAGGAATCCCACGGACCTCGTCTATGGTTTGGCCGCGACTGTGGGCATCGACGTTCGCGGCGAGGCGAACGACGTCGGCGGTGTTGCGCCGGGTGAAGGAAATGTTATCGGAGATTGTCAGATCGGCGTGGCAGTCCGGGCGGCGCCGTTGTCGGCCGATCGCAACCGGATTCAGGGCAATCGCATCGGCCTCGAGGCACAGAGCGACACCGCGGTGCCGCTGCGTCTGGCTGGAATCCGTGTCGAGGGGGCGAACGAAGGTCTGATTCGATCCAACGTGGTCGCCCACGTGGAGGAGGGCAATGGCATCGAGATCCTGGGCGCCGGCGTTTTCCGACCGACCGGCACCCTCCTTGAAGGCAATCGGGTCTTCTCTCATGGGCACGCAAGACCGGCACCCACCGCCGGGTACGGTGCCGGGATCCTGGTCGGATCCGGTGGGCGCCATCACATCTTCAATAATCTGATTTGGGACAATCAGTATCTCGGAATTCAGCTGTTCGATGCCGACACCCCTCGGAGTTGGAACAATGACGACGGGGACACCGACGATGGGCCCAACGGGCTTCAGAACCATCCGGAACTGATTCGGGCCATCGCGGGTGATGCGGTGGAGATCCAAGGCAGCCTGCGAACCACCACCGCCGAGCTCTTCCGTGAACCGCGGAGGTACGAGCTCGAACTGTTCTTCAGCGACCAGGCCTCGGTGACCACCTTCGGTGGGGGCGAGGGCAAGAACCTGTTGGCCGTGTCCCAACAAATGGTCGACGCCTCCGGAATCTCTCAGTTCCGGGTGTTCGTGCATGAGCCGGCCCTGCTGCCGGGGTACTGGGTCACGTCGACGATCACCGATCCTGAGGGCAATACCTCCATGTTTTCACCGGCGATCCTGGTGCAGGGACCGGTCGATAACGACAGCGACGCCATCAGCGATCGCGTCGAGGATCGTGTGTCCGCCCGAAACGCCCGACCGCCCCTCTCGTTGCATGACCGTCAGAGGGAGGCCTTCGAGTCGAGCCCAGGCGATGGCGTTGGCAACGGGGATGGCAACGGCGATGGGGTTCCAGACTCGCGGCAGCCTGGCGTGACATCGTTTCCGACGGTTATGGGTGAATGGTCGACGGTGGTCGCGCCGGGGGCCGGGGAGTTGCGCGACGTCCGACCCGCGACCCTGCTGGATCCTGGGTCGTTGCCTGCCCACATGGTGTTTCCGATGGGCACCATCGACATGACGCTGGTGAATGCGGGAGTGGGCGCCTCGATTTCGTTGACGTGGATTCGCCACGGGGCGCCGATGGTTTCCCGAATGTACGCACGCCAGGCAACGCCGGGCGGAAGCACGCACCAATGGGTGTCAATCGATGCCAATGCGTCGGGCGACGAAATCCGCTTCACGCTGGTGGACGGCGGTCCGGCGGATCTCGACCAAGTGGCCAATGGCATCATCCAGGTGGCGTTGCTCCCTGCGGATCCGGTGCTGCCGGGGCCCACCTTGACGATCGAGGTCCTGCCTCGCGGGTTTGCCGAACGTTATGTGCCGATTCGCGTGGGCGAACAGTGGATCTGGACGACCAACCACGTTCCGCGGACTGCCTCGGTTCTTTCCTGGCCGTCGAGCGTGACGAACATGGGGGTCGAGTATGCCGACGCGACCACGTTCAACCAGGCATGGATGGCGATGGAGGGTACGCCGGCGAGGTCGGGAGAGTGGAACCAGGTGACGAACGTGTCGACGAGCCCCGATCGCATGTTTCGATTGCGACGCGTTCCCTGAGCTCACTGGGCGGAAGGCAAGGGCGGGTGGGCGGCGTTCAGTTCCATTCAGAACGACACACGGACGATGAACCAGGACGGGATTGCCCGTCCGGGGCGCGACAGGTCTCACCTGAGTCGCGATCGGATCCGGTTCGGTGACCCTCGTCGCGCTGCGACGAGGCGGCGCCCTCAGGCCTTGCGAACAAAACAGGCCTTCAAGCCCACCGAGATCCCGTCGATCTTGCAGGAGATCTCGTGATCGCCGTCCACGAGCTTGATGGGCTTCGATTTTGAACCGCCCTTGAGCACCTGGTTCGAGCCCTTGAGTGGCAGGGCCTTCAGAAGAATCACTTGGTCGCCATCGGCAAGGGGTGTGCCGTGGGCGTCTTTGACCACACGCGGCTTTTCCGCTTCGGCTGGCCGGTCCCATTCATGACCGCAGGTGGCGCATTCAAAGCGCTCGGCATGCTTCAGCACTTCCTCGGTTTCACACATGGGACACGTCGCGTTCATGAGCGAAGCAGCCTACCAGATCGGAACCCGGCGTCACAACCATGAGCCTCGATGACACAAAACCTCATCGCCCGCAGGCTCGTTATCGAACCGCGGGCGATGGGGCGTTCGGAGGTGACGGTGTTTCGCTCAAGGATTCTCGATCCGATCATCGCACGCGTCCCGATCCAGGCCGCTGCGCGGGGTGAGTAAGAACACGCGCGGCTGGCCGTCGTGATATCCGATCCCGGTGATCTGTCCGCGGTCGTTGATGCAGTCGGCCTCCAACAAGGTCCAACCAGAATCCGATGGAATCCGGTCGCCCAGCCAGACGCGCTCGGTTCCGGTCCAAAGGACGGCCCGGCCTTCGAGATTGGCGAGGCCGGCGGCTCCGACGATTTCGCCCCGATTATTGAGGGAGAGCGCCGAGGAGTAGGGTTCGTCGCCGCCGAGGCGGACCATGACGCCGTTGGCCCACATGTAGGCGTGGGGATTGCCGTCCGGGGTTTCGGCGGAGCCGGCGATCAGGCCGCGATTGTTGATGGAGCTGGCATAGCCAAACGCTCCTCCAAAACTCCCGAGAGTCACGGGACTTCCGTTGATCCAGGCAGTCGGTATGCCGTCGATGTGTCCGACCACGGTTCCGCGGTCATTGACGGCGAAGCACCAGCCCTCGCTGTTCGGGTTGGCTGGGTTGAGCGGGAGTAGCGCGGGTTGACCGTTCCTCCATGCCAACGGCGAAGCCAGGCCCTCAGAGGTGATGATCGCGCCGATGACCAGGCCATGCGCATTGATGCCGGTGGCCATGCCGCCCAGTGCGCCTTCGGGGAGGGGAAGCGCCACGGGATCGGAAGACGCATGGCGCCAGACCACCGGGTGACTGAGGGGAAAAGGTTCTCCGGAAATCCCGACCGCTTGACCCTGGTTATTCAGGGCGAGAGCGAGAGATGCCACCGCCCCGGGAAGGCTCTGGAGGACGCGGGCACCGCGTCGAGGATCCCAGAATACGGCGGTGTCATCCAAGAAGTCATAGGGCTCGCCATCGTTTGCCCAACCGACGACCTGGCCTGAGTCATTTAGGCAGCGGGCATTCATGACGTAACTTCTGCTTCGCCCACCGGCGACTCCCAGCTCGGCGACCGAATATTGGCGAGGGATGCGTCGAAGCTCCTCGGATCTGTCGTTGCCGGCGATAATGGAGGCTGTCGGGAGCAGGATAAGACTTAGAGCCTGGACGAGGAGGACTCGGGATCGATCGGAGGGGCGCATACGAGTATTTCTATTGGTTGTTCTTGGTTGCGATTCGAAGCGCGCTGAGCGCGTTCAGGCCCACAAGCGGATTTTTCCTCGAAACCGGATCAAAAAAATCGCGAGTCGCCGCGGGGCGAAGTGCGCGCCCGTGGACCCGGAGCTGTATGGGCTCGGGCCACGGAGATCACGGAGATCACGGAGATCACCGAGGGAGTCCGCGGAACCAGGCTGCGAGAAGAGTCTCTCTGTGACCTCTGTACGCTCGGTGGCAACACACCTCTCTTCCGTCCCGCACATCCCGGTGTCGAACCCGGCATGCTAGAGACTTTTGTTGGGTGAAAATAACTGATCCATTTCCACGGTATTCCGCGCATGTGAATCCCGAAGGACGCCCCGGTGGCAAACTTCGATGATTATGCCAACACCACCTTCACGCGAAGAGAGCCTGTTCGAACAATGCCTGGCGTTGTCCGCATCCGAGCGTCAGGCGCTGCTGGATCATGCCTGCATGGGCCAGCCGGAACTTCGTCAGGCGGTCGAGGAGTTGCTGGCGGCGCATGAGCTCGATGATCAGCGCTTCGACACCGCTGCTTTGACGCTCCCGCGAATCGGGCTGGGTGACTCATCCACTGAGGAGGCGGTGCTTGGGGTCGCGGGACCGCGGGCGGGGGATTGGATTGGGCGCTATCGGTTGCTGGAACAAATCGGCGAGGGCGGCTGCGGCATCGTCTATTTGGCGGAACAACGGGAGCCGGTGCAGCGTCGCGTGGCGCTCAAAGTGCTGAAGCCCGGCATGGACACCAAATCGGTGGTGGCGCGTTTCGAGGCCGAACGCCAGGCGTTGGCCTTGATGGACCATCCCAATATCGCCCGAGTGTTGGATGGCGGCGCCACATCGGCAGGGCATCCCTACTTTGTAATGGAGTTGGTGAGAGGATCGCCCATCACCGAATACTGCGATCGCGAAAGTCTTTCCCCGAAACAGCGGATCGATTTGTTCATCCAGGTTTGCGGCGCGGTCCAGCACGCCCATCAGAAGGGCATCATCCATCGTGACCTGAAACCGTCGAATGTCCTGGTCGCCGTCCTGGACGGCCAGCCCATTCCGAAGGTGATCGACTTTGGCATCGCCAAGGCCACGCAGGGACGGCTGACTGATCAGACCCTTTTCACCGCGTTCCATCAGTTCATGGGAACGCCGGCCTACATGAGCCCGGAGCAGGCAGGATTGGACGGCACGGACGTGGATACACGGTCGGACATCTACAGCCTCGGAGTGTTGTTATACGAACTGCTGACAGGCTCGCCGCCGTTCGATCCGAAGGACCTGCTGAGCTCCGGCTTCGACGCGATGCGCCGCCGCATTCGCGAGGAGGAACCGCCTCGTCCCTCTAAGCGATTGAGCACCCTGGTTGGGGCGCAGATCGATCGGACCGCGAAATCCCGGTCGCTGGCACCGCCGCGGCTGATACGGGTGGTGCGCGGGGATTTGGATTGGATCGTGATGAAGTGCCTCGAGAAGGACCGAAACCGGCGGTATCTCACGACAAACGGATTGGCGACGGATCTGACCCGGCATCTGGCGATGGATCCGGTATCGGCCCGTCCGCCGAGCGCCTGGTATCTTTGTGTGCGGATGGTGCGCCGGCATCGATTGGCGTTTGCGGCAGCGCTGGCGGTGGTGATCAGTTTGATCCTGGGCATCCTCGCGGCGATGGCGCAGGCGCGACGGGCTGAGCATGCCCGGGCAGAAACGGCTCGCGCCTTGGAGAAGCTGGAACGCGAAAGCCTGCGTGGGGCGGAACTGTTCAAGATGAGCCAGGACTGGCGATCGCTCACCTACGGTTTGGCCCATCGCATCGACAAGACGACCCTTTCGAATCTTGCGAACGAATTCGAGACCCGGTTCGTCAACACTTCCGGTCCACCGATGAGACGGCTGCTTTGGAAGGTGAATCTGGCGTTCGTGAGATCCTGGAGTGGCCATGGGGCCCGCGCCGAGGAGTTGCTACGCCAAGCGACCCGTGAAATGGAGCGGGAGTTCGGTCCTGCAGCTCCCGATACTCGATTCGCCAGAATGTACCTGGCCGATTTCTTGGTTTCAGAAGCAAGGACGGGGCCGGACCTCGAGGCGCTGATCCAAACCAATCTGATCGCGTCCGAAGCAGCGGTGCCACCGGATTGGACGGCGATCGCTTACGCCCGGAAGGACCTGGCTGCCTTGGCGAAAACGCGGGGAGATGCCGAGGCTGTGGTCGAACATGCGCGGCACTTTCAGGTAGCCGTCTCAAAGGCGTTCGGGTTCCAAACCTACGGCCTTTCCTACCACCGGGTCGTCGTCGCTGGGTACCTGTTCGATGTCGGCAAGACCAACGAGGCCATCGCCATGCTTCGCGAGCGTCTCGATCAGGAGGTCACCTTCGGCGAAATGCTTAACGGTCAGTTGGTCTTCATGACCCGGGTGGTCCTGGTGCGCCAATTGATGCGGGCCTCACGCTTTGACGATGCAGAATCGGTTCTCAACGACGGGCTGGTTCGTTACACCAACGCCGAGCCAGGGATTCTTGCTGAACTTCGTCGCGAACGCCGCGAATTGTACCTGCGATCCGGGCGCGAGGCTCGAGCTCTGGAAGACGCCTTGTCGGCGTCCCGGGTGGATCGCGGGACCTTCGACGATTGGCAGGATGCCACCTTAATGCTGTTGCATGCCGGACAACGCGTGGACTACGAGAAACAATGCCGGGAGGGTCTTGAACGATTCACTGGTTCATTGTCCTCCGTCGACAAAGAACGCTTGGCGGCGGTGGTGGTTCTGGGTTCGACCAACCGTTCGCTGGTGGATCAGGCGGCTGCGTTGGCTGGACCGGCGACAAGGGATGGTGCGGACGGCGAGCCGTCAACCGCGGCATTGATCCGTTACCGACAGGAGCGCTTCGACGAGGCGCTGACACTGGCGCGCAGCGTTCCCTTCGAGAATCCGCGGGATCTGCGTCAGGTGGCCGCCCGTTTCACCATCGCCCTCGCGGAGACGCGTCTCGGGCGACACGAGGCGGCGCGGGAAGCGTACCAGGCAGGGTACGGCGCCTGGCAGAAGGTCAGATCGCATCCATCCGACTGCTGGCTACGCGAATGGATGGCCATCGAAATCCTCGACGCCGAGGCCCGGGCACTCATGGAGTCGACTCTGGCAACGGAAAGCCGCCGACCATGAGCGACGTCACTCGAATCCTGGAAGACCTGCGGGCCGGTGACGCCACTGCGGCCTCACGGCTTTTCGAACTGACCTATGCGGAGCTTCGCCGGCTTGCCGCTGTTCGCATGGCGGGCGAATCGGGAGGCCAGACCCTGCAAGCGACGGCCCTGGTGCATGAAGCCTGGTTGCGCTTGGGAGGCGATGATCCTCAACCGTGGCAGAATCGCGCCCATTTTTTTTCCGCGGCGGCTGAAGCGATGCGACGGATCCTGGTGGACCAGGCGCGGCGCAAGAACGCGCAGCGTCGCGGCTCGGGCACGCCGGCGGTTCCATTATTGGATTTCGAGATTCCGGTGGTCGCCACCGACGACGACCTGCTCGAGGTTCACGAGGTCCTGGAGGCGCTGAACCGCGTGCATCCGGAGAAGGCGGAACTCGTCAAGCTCCGATACTTTGTAGGGCTTTCGTTGGAACAATGCGCTGAGGTGCTGGGATGTTCGACGCCTACGCTCAAACGGCAGTGGGCGTATGCCCGGGCATGGATGTTGCGGCAGATGCGCGGAGCGAATAGCTCTTGATGAGCGCGCTCAAATCAGGACACTCGCGCCCCGACATCGAAAAGTTCAGCGGCGTGTTTTATAGCAAGAATCAACGATGCCGAGTTGGGTGGCTGATGGCAGTCGCTTGCACTCTTCTTTGCTCGCTCCATTCGGGAATTGCGCAGGTCACCATCGATGCCTTCCAGTTTCGCGCCGACGGAAGGCTGGAATTGAGGTTTCCAGCGGATGACCGCTCCTATTTCCGGCTGATCCGCGGCACCACGGTGACCACCATCACCACGCCCGTGGCCCTGAGTCTCGCGCCGCCGCTGATCAGTCCACCCAACAACAGCACGCCGGCTTTCTTCCGAATTCAAAGCGTTCCCCGATCCAACAGCGTGGACTCTGACGGCGATCAGATTCCTGATTCCTATGAATTGTCTCACCCGCCGTTGGACGGGCTCGATCCGGCAGACGCGTCGACCGACCCCGATGGCAACGGTCGCACGGCGCTTGAGGACTATCTTGCTTCGGTGTCTGCCGCCCCATTGGCGACGGTGTCGGATCGTTCGCCGCGCCCCGGGGAGTCGGGCATATCGGTGCAGCGCGAAGTGGTCGTCCGGTTCTCGGAGCCGCTGGCTTTGGACACGAATTTGGGTGCGGACCATTTGTACGCCTCGTTTGGATCGCGGCGCCTGCTTGGGCGGGTGCAGGTCAGCGTCGATCGGCGGAGCGCGAGTCTTTTCCATTTGGAGCCATTACCGGGCGGCTCGCAGATCACCGTGGTTCTCGATGCCACCGGTTTGAGGGATGGCACGGGGCGCGAGGTGGATGCCGATGGCGACGGGCAACCGGGAGGCCGAGCGGTCTGGTATTTTCAGACCCACGCCAACCGCGGACTGGTGAATACCGCGGTCGTGGGACGGGTGTTCGCCTCCGAACTGGGAACCGATGCGCAGGGTCAACCCGTGAATCGGCCGCTCCATGGCGTCATCATCACGGTGGATGGCGCGGAGGAGACCCTGCGAACGACCACGGATGCGGAAGGTCGATTCACGCTGACTCCGGCGCCGTCGGGCCGGTTTTTTGTCCACGTGGATGGACGTCCCGCCGTCGGCAGCGAGTGGCCGGCGGGTGATTACTATCCCTTCATCGGAAAGGCGTGGGAAGCGGTGCCTGGCCGGACCAACAATCTCGCCGGCGGCAATGGGCTCATCTTTCTGCCTCTGATTCGCCAGGGAACATTGCAGTCGGTGAGTGACACCTCGGAGACCCGCGTCACGTTCGCATCGGAGACCCTTGCCGAGAATCCGCAACTCGGCGGCGTCGAGATCGTGGTGCCGCCCAACTCGCTTTTCGCCGACAACGGCACACGTGGCGGAAGGGTCGGCATCGCGCCGGTACCACCGGACCGCTTACCCGAGCCGTTGCCGCCCGGATTGGATCTGCCGTTGGTCATCACCGTGCAAACGGATGGGCCGTCCAATTTCGAGGTGCCCGTGCCGGTGCGATTTCCGAACCTGCCGGATCCTGTTACTGGCGAGGTGCTGCCGCCAGGCGCCAAAACGGCCTTGATCAGTTTCAACCACGACACCGGAACTTGGGAATTGTCGGGACCCATGACGATTTCCGCGGACGGCAAATTTGCGGTGAGCGATGCCGGTACCGGCATCCGCCAACCCGGCTGGCACGGAACCGCGCCTTTCAGCTCAGGCGGCGGCGGCGGCTATGGAGGACCTGGTGGAGATGGCAGTGGCGGCGGTTCGGGCGGCGGTGGGGGAGGCGGAGGCGGAGCGCCACCGGCAGGCGAGGAAGAGACTGGTGGCGACGATGACGATTCGACGCCCCCTGGTCCTTCAGCGCCGGGCGACAGGGGAGATGGCGACGGTGACGGCGACGAGGAGGACCAGCCGGAGGACGATGACCATCCGGAACCGGATCCCAGCGGCGGCGGTGATCCATGCGCCGTCGATGCCCAAGTCGCCTTGAAACCGGCCCGCTCGGAACAAGTGGTCGGGTTCGAACCTCAAGGCGACGCCCCTTCCCACACGGTGCTGGGCCGGCAACTCATCCGGATCATCACCCACCAGGACATCGGTGTGATCACGACGGGCACCGAGACCTTTCAGTCAGGCGTGAACAATGAAGACAACACGCGCATCACGATCTTCAGTTATCCGCTCAACATCGCGGTCAGCACACATCAAAGGGTCGTCCGCATTGTTCGACCGGCGACCGACGACGCGCCCGCCTGCACGCGGGAGATCGTATTCCGGGTGTTGCCGAACTCCGGATCGCATTGGGTGTCGGAATTCGAAGGCTCCCGGGAAACCAGCGCATTGGTGGAACCGTTCCGCAGCAATGTGGATCGGTTCGTCACGGCGCTCCGGGCAGGAGGCGCGACCGTGACCATCGCCTCGACTTTCAGACCGCAAAAGCGGGCCTATCTCATGCATTATTGCGGCAAGTTGGCCAAGCTCGGCCGCAATCAACCGCTGGTGGCGCCGCCTGCCTACGACCCGAATGATTCGGTCGTGGCGGCCAATTGCGATGGTGGCCCAGGTTGCGTGGGAACGTTCGAAATCAATTGGCTCCATTTGGATCGCGATGGGCGGATCGATCGGTCGGCCACCAAAGCGGCCGCGGCGGCGATGATGAGTGCCTTCGGCATCGCGTTCCCGGCCGGTTTCCCCGGGACCCGACACAGTGTTCGACGCGCCATCGACATGACCATCGACTGGCCGACCACTTCGGCGGTGTTCGCCTGGCCGGACAACGTGGTTCAACCCGACGGAACGACCGTGGGCGGCACGATTGAGATTCAGAACGCCAGTTGCATTGGTCAGGTCGTCACGGAGGACGGCGAGATCATCAACGTCAGGTTCAACAACAACTGCAACCCCGTGCTGCATCAGCTCGGCGCGGCGTACGGGGTCAGGAAATTGGTCATTGATCCGCCCCATTGGTCGGATGACGGGCGCTAGGCGCGCCGCCCATGATGAAGCACGTCCTCGCGCTCCTTCTCGGAATTCTGGCCGCACCATGGTTGCACGCCCAGGACGCGGAGCCGCGTGATCACGCCGATCACACGATGCTCATCGGCCGGCAGCCCATCCGCGGCAAGTTCTTCTATGTGATCGAGGATTTGCGATCCGGTCGAGTGATCCAACGTGGCGTCAGTGTCACCCAGAAGGATATCCATAAGGGACTGCTGCTTCCGTCCAATCGCCGGTTTCGCGAGGGCATTCTGCACGCGCGCACGCTCAAAGCGGGGTTCAGCGAGTTCACCACGCCCGGCGCCGGGCAACGGTTCCGGTTTCCCAGCACGACGTTTCTCGCGGGCACCGACGAGGATTCCGACGGCGATGGATTGAGCGACCAGGGCGAGTTCATTGTCGGCACCGATCCCGCGAATCCCGATAGCGACGGGGATGGCCTTCGGGATGGCGCCGAGATTCAGCAGGACACCAGTCCGTTGGACGGCACGCCGTTGTCGACCGGCCTGCTGGCCACCGCCGGACTCGACGGCAGCGCCCTCGATGTGGATGCCTTCAACGGAATGGTGGCGGTGGCGGCCGGCGAACGTGGCCTGGCGATCTTCGATGTCGGCCTCGGCTTCACTCCGACGTTGGTTCGCCAGGTTTCCACGCCGAGCGCGGTCCGCCGGGTTGCACTCGCCGATGGATTTGTGGCGGGTGCGGCCGGGGGCAGTGGTCTGGCGGTGGTCGGACTTTCCACCGAGTCCGAAATGCGCCTGGTACCACTGGAGGGCGGCGTGCGAGAGACCGCCAGCGCCGTGGCCGCGGCGGATCAGATCGGATTCGCCGGCACGCAGGAGGGATCGGTCTTTGTGGTCCACCTGGGACTGGCCTCGATACTTCAACAGGAGGTGCTCGGAGGCCCCGTTCAGGATCTCCGGCTGGCAGGCGATCTCCTGCTTGCCGTGACCGGGCAGGTGGGGCCTTTCTCACCCCGGACCCTGCATGTCTTCCGCCTGGACGGCGCGCAATTGATTCGCGAGTCCAGGTTGCCACTGGGCGGTTTTGGCCCCGAGGGATTGACGGGTTCGAGTCGATTGAGCGCCGGTGGAGGACTGGCTTATGTGACGGCCTTCGTGGGATTCGATGTCGTGGATCTTTCGAATCCCGCCGCACCACGAATCCTCGCTGCCGCGCGTGATCAGAACCCGAATTCCTTCAAGCAGATCGTCGCCAACGGTTCCGGACTCGGCGTGGCCGCGGTGGGGATCAATCCGGGCTCAGGCTCGGGGCATGATGTCTGGCTCTACGACTTGCGGGACTCGACCAACAACACCGCGGTGCGCGCGGTCTTTCCGATGCCGGGCCGGGTTCGTGCGGTGGCGTTGCAGAACGGGTTGGCGTACGCGGCAGCGAGCGAGGCGGGACTGGTGGTGGTGAATTACGAATCACCCGACAACCAGCGCGTCGCCCCGTCGATACGGATCGAGACCAGTTTTCCTTCCGATTCACCGCCGGCTCGAGCTGAGGAGAACAAACTGGAGCGAGTCACCGCTGTCGTTTCCGATGACGTACAGGTGCGAAGCGTGCAATTCCACGTGGACAACACGCGACTGCCCGTGGACGGCAGCTTTCCCTTTGAAACGCGCTTCGTAACTCCGACGCTGGGCGACGGACGAACCCAGTTCCAACTTCGGGCGGTGGCGACCGATACCGGGGGCAACAGTACCACCTCGGCCGTCATGACCGTGGTCCTGGTGCCGGACGCGACGCCTCCGCGCGTGACCGCGCGTTTTCCCGTGCCGGACCGTTTTCACTTCGCGGATCTCACTGAACCCGCGGTGAGCTTCAATGAACCGGTCGCGATCTCGGATTTCGGCCTGGGTCAATTCGTGATTGCCCGCGCCGGGGCCGACGGGAGTTTTGGTTCGGACACCGAGCAGATCGTCAGCGAGGGCCGGTTGGCCTTCCGCGAGGAGGGAAGCCTGGTGGTTCGCCAGTTGTCCGAGCCACTGCCGACGGGCAAATACGAGATTCGCGTGCACCCGCCCGTTCGCGATCTGGCAGGCAACTCCCTCACCAACACGACTTCGTGGCGCTTCGCGATCATCCGTCCGGGAGACTTTGGCGGAGTCGATACCGATGGCGACGGATTGTCGGACATCATTGAGTCGATTCTCGGTCTGGATCCCGCCAATGCAACCGATGCCACCCGGGATTTGGACGGCGACGGACTTCCCACGAGTCTGGAATTGCGACTGGGGCTGAATCCGACGCAGAAGGATTCGGATGGCAACGGGGTTTCCGATGCGCTGGAGGACGACGACCGCGACGGACTCTCCAACCTTCGCGAGTTCCAAGTGGGCACGGATCCGCTTCGATTCGATACGGACGGGGACGGATGGCCCGACGAGGCGGAAGTCACGGCGGGCAGCAACCCGCTGCAAAGCGCTTCCGTTCCTGCCTTGTGGTTCGTCGCCACGCCCGGGGTGGAGGCTCTGTTGCCGGCGGCGGTTTTTCCGTCGGGCACCGCGCTGGGACCCACGCTGGCGCAGCCTGCGGTTGAAGTCCTCGCGCCGGGTATCGGCCAAGCGGGAGGCATCGCGTTGGGGCCGACCTTGGCTCAGCCCGTCGTGGAGGTACTCGCTCCCAATCTTGGAATTGGCGGTGGCGTCTCCTTGGGAGTCACGGTGGGCACGCCGACGGTGGAGTTGATCCTTCCGGTGGCGAGCTTCGATGTCCGTGGCGGCTTTGGAACCACGTTGGCCAGTCCGCCGATTGAATTGCTCGTCCCATCGACCGGGGCCCCCGGCGACGTGCCGCTGGGTCCGACGGTGGCCAACCCACCGGTGACCGCCAAGATTTTGTCTCCCTGAACTCAACTGTGTTTCCAGCACCTTTCGCTATGAGATCATCCATCCCTTCCGTCCTCGCTGCGTTCATCGCCATGGCTTTGCCGTCGAGCCTGCTCGGTCAGAGCTTTGACACCGGCAGCACCGGCGCTTTGGGCGCCCTCAACGTCGCGGATGCGGATGCCACCGTCGATTTGCCGGCGGACGGTCGTCTGCATTACACGACGGTCAATGTGGCGGCGGGGCGCACCCTTCGGTTCCGCCGGAACGCGTTGAACACGCCCGTCTATTTGCTCGCTCAGGGCGTCGTGACCATCAATGGTGTGATCGATGTCAGTGGCAGCGCGGCGCCTGCGAGTCCACCCATCGGCGGGTCGGGTGGACCCGGAGGCTTTGATGGCGGTAAGCCAGGGTTTGGCGCGGAGTTTGGGCCGGGCGACGGTTATGGACCCGGGGCAGGCGGCGGAGGAAACGACGGGGCCGGTTCACCCGGCAACGCCGGGGGCGGCGCTTATGGCACGACTCGCAACGGACCAGAAAAGAACGGAGTCGTGTACGGCAGCCCTCTCCTCATCCCGCTCATCGGCGGTTCCGGCGGTGGCGGCATCAGCGGACAGCCGGGACAAGGCGGCGGCGGCGGGGGGGGAGCCATCCTCGTCGCCTCGAACGTGCGCATCGAGATTGGCGAGTCCGGTCAGGTGCGGTCCAACGGGGGAGATCGGCGAGGGAATACGGTGAATTCCGGGAGCGGCGGCGCCATCCGCCTGTTGGCCCCGAAAGTCAGCGGTACCGGCATCCTCAATGTCTTTGGCGGCAATAGCTCGTCCTTCAACAACCACGGGCGGATTCGGGTGGATTGCCTGGATAAGACGGCGTTGACGCTTCGGTTCCAGCCCAGTGAAACGACGACGGTTGGCGCCAACATGTTTGTGGACCCGTTTGGGTCCTTTTCCAGTGGCCAGCGTCGTGCGCCGCGGTTGGACATCATCGACGCGGCGGGCACGGCGATTCCGTTGAACACCGGCAGCACGGTCCAGGTTCAATTGCCGTTTGGTTCCAGCACGAACCGCACCGTCACGATCCGCGCCCAGGACTTCAATGCCGACGTGCCGATTCGTCTGACGCTGACCCCGGACAACGGGCCGCGCTCGTTCGTCGACACGAACATCGTGAATACCACCAGCAATCCGGCGACGCTGGTGGTTCCAGTGGTGCTGCCAGTGAACAATCTGGTGACGATCCACGCTTGGACGAGGTAAGGGCGGGGACAGGGAAGGGTTGTTGGGGAAGGGGGAAAGGGTGCGCCGCAGGGACGCGTCGCGGTCCGGGGCGGAGCGCGGGGCCTCCGGACCCGCAGGGGGGCGAGTGGGGCGAAAGGGTGCGCCGCAGGGACGGCGCGGTCCGGGGCGGAGCGCGGGGCCTCCGGACCCGCAGGGAGGCGAGTGGGGCGAAGGGGGCGCCGCAGGGACGCGGCGCGGTCCGGGGCGGCGCGCGGGGCCTCCGGACCCGCAGGGGGCGAGTGGGGCGAAAGGGTGCGCCGCAGGGACGCGGCGCGGTCCGTCGCGACTCAGCCTCGGCCCCATTCAGGGTCCGGCCACGACGCGCAACTTGACCGCGTTGGTCTCGTAAAGGACTTCGAGTTTTCGCTCGGCACCGAGGACCGGCAACTGGGTTTCGGCGAACTGCGAGTTCCGCCGGGTTCGAGCGGTGAGAATCAGGAACTCGTTGCCGAGCGTCGGCGCGAAATTGTTGGCCAGTCGGACTTCGAGTTTTCCGTTTAGGCGCGCCTCGCCGACGGCCTTGACTTGGTCGAATTCCGTGCCCGCGGTTCGCCCGCCAATATCGACGAGAAGTCGGCTTCCGGTACCGAAGGTGAGGTTTCCGGCGCCGAGTGTTTCTGTACCGAGAAGGTTGGTGATGACGAGCAAACCGATCGGCGCACCGGGATCCAGGGTTGCGGACGTGTCGATCACGAGATCCGGGGCCACCGCGGTGCCGGCGCCACCGAACACGCCGCCTTGGATGGCGATGTTCTGTCGCGTGGCCAAGATGCCGCCGGCGAGCAGGGTGCTGCCTTTGGTTTGCTCGTAAGTGGTGCGCAGGACCCACCGTCCGTCCGCGAAACGGGCCGTGCCCTCATTGCGGAAGGTTCCGCGTTCGGTGGTCGCCTCCAGGGCGCCTCCGGTAATTTCGAGCAATCCGGCATTGAGAAAGGAAATCTCGCCGGCTGTGGGCCGCAGGAGTGAGAGCGTGATGGTGGAGTCGGTGGATTTTCGGAACGTGCCTTCGTTACGAAAGCCGCGGGCGGAGAAGGTCCCGCCACCCCTCGCCTCGAACACAGCGCCGGGAGCAATCCGACTGGGTGCACCACTCAGATTGAGGTCGCCTTGTTCCCAAATCGTTGGGGCAGACGACGTGAACTCGGCGGATCCGGCCTCGTGGAACGCGGAAAGGTGATTGCGAATGGAGACGGGGGCAGCGAAGCGGACGGGCGTTTGAAGCACCAACCGCCCGGCTTCGAGGGTCAGCGGTTGGCTGAAGGTCGCGCCTCGGCGCCCAGAGAGGGTGGTATCACGGGTGATTTGCACCGCAGGCAAGACGGTTTCCGTGGCTTGATTGAAACGCACCTGCCCGCCGTTGAATTCCACGGGACCGGTCAGTTCAACGGAGAGACCAGCGAACTCGAGGTCCTGGCGCGTGAACCACTTGCCGGAACTTCGGACCCGGTCGGCGAATCGAGCGGATTGTTGGATCCGGGTTTCGCCCGCGAATTCATAAGGCCCGAGGAAGGTGGTATTGGCCGCGAAGTTGATGGTTCCGAGGCCCTCAATGCGGGCGAGTCGTCCGACCGTGAACGGGCTTTGGAGCAGCGCCTGGAACTCCACCGTCGTGCCGGCGGCAATCTTCAGCACCCCGTCATGCACGATTTGTCCCAATTGCCCGAACGGCGCTTGGAGCACCAGTTTGCCCGAATCAACATTGATCTCGCCACGGTTGTGAAAAATGGGAACACCGATGGTGAAAGTTCCAGGTCCGGTCTTGGTGAGGCGACCTTCGTTGACGAATTCCGTGGACGGCCCGGTGAACTGGTTGCCGGCGTCGATGTAATTATAGCCGACGACGTCGGTGGCGGCGTGTAGTTCCATGGTGCTACCGGCTCGGTGATTGACTGTGGCTCCCGCCAGCGGACGCAGGATCGCGTCTTCGATTCGACTGGTCGCACCGACGGAACCGATCGTGACAAGGCCGGGTGGACCAAAGGTCTCGGCGCGTTGGCCGATCTCGAGGATGCGCTGGGGGAGAATCTCAATGCCGCCCGAAAAGCTCCAGGGCCCGCCGCGCAGGAAGACGCTGTTGGCAAATACGACTGGGGCAAGGAACTCAGCACCCTGAGCCACGCCGAGGAATTGCGGTTGATTCGGGCTTCCTCGAAACCTGAAAGGTTCCGCGGATTGCAGTGATTGCAGGAAGACTTCGGAAGGTTGTGTGCCGTTGTCGAAATCGAGCGTCACTGTGAAGACGCCCTCCGGTCGATCGATGATCACGAAGTCGTTCGTTCCAGGAAGTCGCGCGGGATTCCAGCGGCCGGGCGCCGACCACAGACCGTCGGCTGCCACATTCCACACGATTGGAGCACGGACCTCGAACGGCCAGACGAAGTCGTTACCCATGGGCAGGGCATTAGAGTCGGTCACCGTGCCGCGGACGACGATGCGGTGCGGTCCGGCGCCGAGGGTGGCCGGGATCGTCAGGCTGATCGAGGCGTCGTCTTCGCCGAGAGTCACGGGAACTCCGGAAACGGCGGTGTCGTCAGCGGTCCCGATCTGGCCATCGGCACCGGGTGCCACGATGAACACCGTGGAGGATGACAGGGTGGAGGTGGTCATCGGTTCACTGAAATGGGCGGTCCAAAGAGGTGAGGTGCCGGCTTTCA
The DNA here is from genome assembly GCA_016795425.1 of Verrucomicrobiales bacterium. Lineage (GTDB taxonomy): Bacteria > Verrucomicrobiota > Verrucomicrobiia > Limisphaerales > CAIMTB01 > CAIMTB01. The sequence continues at coordinate 17,196 of JAEUHG010000030.1, read as the reverse complement.
CCACGAATCCGGGTGCGGGCTGAGTGGACGCGACGCGAGGAGGGGTTTCGTCTGGGATCAACGGCACGGTGAGCGGTACCGACCACGTTGAATTTCCCGCGAGATCGGTGGCGCGAACGCGAAGGACGATGTCCGGCCGGGATCGGCGCCAGATCGGGGTGGGGAGGTCCGCCTCGAAAGGGTGACTTCCGACTTTCAACACGAAGGTGTCGCCCAGGTAGAATTCAACGTCGCGGACTGCGACGTTGTCTCGGGCGCGGGCGGCGACACGGAGGATCGTTCCGCCTTCGTGTCGGGCCGGCGACGATTGGGTGGGGAAGGGCACCACCGCCACGGTCGGAGCATTCGTTCCGATTTCGAGGGCACGGTAGTCCAACACGGCCAGACCGCCGGAACTGTCGGCGACGAAGGCGTGGCCGGAGTAGAGTTCGAGACTGGTCGGGTCCCCGGGGGTCTCGAGCAGCAGGATTCGATTGGTGTTGTTGGACGGAACCGAGGTGTCGAAGAAGGAGACTTGAAGCGTGGATGGTCCGCTGAAACTGGTGTTTGCCAGGAGCAGGTTTTCCGAGTCTTTGCCCAGGTCCTGGATCCGCCCAGCGTTGAAAACGGCTCCGGGCAGCAGCACCGGGTTTTGCGGATCCCGGACGTCCACGACGCGGTAACCAGCCCCGGTGCCGACGTAAACCGTGTCGCTTTCTGAAAACAACCGCGTGGGCAGGCTTCCGGAAGCTGGCTGTCCGGGTACCTCAATGCCGCCGAGTACCGTGGGAATGGGTTGATTGGGTATCAGGCGAGCGCAGGTCAGCCGAGATGAAATGATCCCTGTGCCAGCGAGGATATCCAATCGATCGCCGACGATGCGCAGGTCGTGTCCGCCGCCATCGAGAATGCCGAGTGTGTTCCCATCGGTTGGGGAAAGGACATGGACGCCGGCGGCGTCGGAGCTGACAAAGACACGCCCGTAGCCCATCGCGACCCCAGCGTTGGATTTCACGGGCAAGGTCCGATTCCAAAGGACGACGGGCAACGACGGATTGCCGACGTCCACCACGGTGACCCCGGTGAAATCCAGTGTGGAATTGCCGAATTGAACCACGGCCACAAGGGGCCAATGAAATCCCATTCGGACGGGATTACCCGGCAAGGCAACGCTTGCCAGCAGAACCGGTCGACGCGGGTTCTTCACATCGAACAACGCCAGCGTCTTGTTGGCCTGGAGGACGGCGGCCACGTCGTTCTCGACCCCCAGGTCAAAGGCGTTGCCTGACGTTGAGGCAACCGCGATCACACCCGGCTGAATCGCGATGCCATCCAGCGGATTGGAGCCGGAGCGGGATTCGAGACCGTCGGAGGCGCCGTCGCCATCGGTGTCGGGATTGGCGACATCCGTGCCGAGAATGTTTTCTGCCAGATCGGGCAGGCCGTCGGCGTCCTGGTCGGGGAATTGAGTAAGAGGTCCGGGGAGCAAACGCGCGGCGGGAACCAGGGTGATCTGGCCGCTGGCGGCCGAACGGAAGATGGCGATGCCGAACTCGGTCCGGGCCTGGTTGAAGTACGCGGCAAGGTAGTACTGGTTGGGGAGGAGAATCAGGTTCTCCAGGTTGCCTTGCTCGTTGAGCACTCCCCGTTGCGCCAGGCCGGTGGTCTGCATCGGAGCGACAAGGAACGCGTCTCCCGCGCCAGCCCACGGGATGCGTTGGTCCTCGTAGGATTGCTCGAGTTCGGTGAGTTCAATCGCCGCGGTCAAGATCTGCTCCAGCGTCCGGGTAGGCGTCGGTGCGGCGGCCTGTCGGAGGGAATCGCGCGATCTGGTGGCGGGCACGTCGCCCGGGACCCAGGAAGCGGTTGAAGGCGATGCCGGACTGCCGCACGGGCCGCCTGCCTGTTCCCGGCATTCCATGAGATCATCCAGTTTTTCGCCGCATTCGGCGTATTTCTGGGCTTTATCTTCTTCCCACTTCTTTCGTTCGTCCGGGTCTGAGGGACCTGGATTCTTCAGGTACCGCTCATAATAGCCATCCCAGCAGGCGACGTAGTTGAGGGCTTTGATGTCGCAGGGGTCGTAACAGGGCTCAGGCGGCGGCTTGGGTGGATCCGGATCCGGTCCCGGGGACGGACCACGGCGGGGTCCGCGGCCACCGCTCCCCGGGGCTGGCCCGTGCCAACCCGGTTGTCGCACGCCGACACCGGGATCGCTGACTGCGAAATTGCCGTCGGCGGAAATCGTCATGCTGCCCTGGATTTCCCAGCGTCCGGTGTCGTGAACGAAGCTCCACAGGGCCGTCTTTTCCCCGGGCCCAAGTCGGACGCCCGTGACGGGATCGGGCAGGTTGGGGAAACGGACCGGGACCGGTTGGTCGAAATTGGCGCCGCCATCCGTCTGAATCGTGATGACGAGCGGGATATTGAGTCCGGGAGGCAGCGGCTCCGGCAGACGATCGGGCGCGACCGGGGCCAATCCGACACGGCCTCCGCGGGTCCCGTTGTCGGAGAAGAGCGAATTCGCCGGAACGTCGATTTGGACGCCCGCGAGACTCGGTTGCGCGGCGAGAATGGTCGGCGAAAAGGTGACGCGGGTGGAATCCGTCGCGCTCACTGCCGCCAGGGCGTCCGCCGGCACCAACGGAAGGAAGATCTCACCGGAGCCACCGGCAAGATTGTTGGTTCGGCCGGCAAGGGCTTCCCACGCCTTGCCGACGACAGGGTAGTAGGCGCCATTCGGCCATTGCGATCCGATCGCCGTCCGCCCATCGACATGCACGAAGAATCGGCCCGAGGGCGAGGGTTGCAGGCTGAAGGCGCCGGTGGCATCGGTCACTGTCCGCAGGGTCTCCTCGGCGCCGTCCACCGTGATGGTGACGTTGACGAGGGGACGATTGGAGCCGTCGGGATTTTTCTCTGACGCGAACACCTTGCCGATAACGGCGGTGCCGGCAAGCGACTGCGATCCGAAGGTGTCGAAGGAAAGGGTGTGAATCCCTGACGGCAGGCCATCGCCGTCGGCGTCGAGGGCGACCCCATTCTCGTCACGCAGAAGGTCGCCCACCAGGGTGACGCGAATGCGCGCGTTGCTCGGCAGGTTTTCGAGATAGAACAAGGTCGCAGTGCGTCGGTCCGAGGAAAGTTCCGCGCGCGCCAGAAGGCGGCGGCCCGCGAATTCGGCAAACAGAGCATCATCGTCGAGAACTGAGTCCGCCGAGAGCGGGGTTTCGAATCGAAAGACGGTTTCCCGGGTGACCGCCACGCCCGTTGAGCCGTCGGTGGGAGAGGTATCGCGAATCCGGGTGACGGCCGGTGCCGTTGAGCGCAATCGGAAGAAGCGAGGTCCAGCATTGGGAGTGACGAGGACCGACCTCACGCCGTTCTGCAGGGTGCCGGTCTCGGAAACCGGGCTCCAGGAAGCGGCGGCACCGAGGGCGGAGGTCTGTTCGAGGACCGCCGGGACCGCGGTCTCCGACCACGAGACCGTGACTTGACCGCCGACCGATCGTTGGGTCTCGAGGCGGGGCGCCACTGGCTGACCCTGGCTGCCGCCCGACGTCATGAGAACGACGCCCAGCCAGGACATGAGCCTGAAAGCTTTCATCAATAAGTAGATGTGCTGGTTATCCGACGCTCAGAGCAATCATGAAGGGCAATACGGATTTCGCGGGGACCGGTTGCAGACCCAGGGCGGTTGATGAAGTCACGAGGAGCGCGGGCTGTCCCAGCCCGCAGCAGTGGGGACCGAGAGCTGCGCCGCGAGGACGCGTCGCGGTCCGGGAGGTGGGATGAGGAGCGCGGGCTGTCCCAGCCCGCAGCAATGGGACCGAGTGCTGCGCCGCGAGGACGCGTCGCGGTCCGGGAAGTGGGATGAGGAGCGCGGGCTGTCCCAGCCCGCAGCAGTGGGACCGAGTGCTGCGCCGCAGGGACGCGTCGCGGTCCGGGAAGTGGGACGAGGAGCGCGGGCTGTCCCAGCCCGCAGCAATGGGACCGAGTGCTGCGCCGCGGGATGCGTCGCGGTCCGGGAAGCGGTGCACACCCAGCCTCAACCGAAGGAACCTCAAACTCTTCGTCGCGCGGGGTTCTCCGGTCGCTTCCGCGAAAACGGGACCTTGTTTGATGCTTGGGCGGACTCTACGAGAGCTTCGATTTCCAACCGGGCCGGTATTCCCGCGACCACAGCTTCCTGGCGTCCGAATCCCCGACAATCTTCCTTTGGACCGGATCGAAATGGATCTCGCGTCTCAGGCGATAGGCGATGTTACCAAGGTGACAGAGCAGCGTGCTGCGTTGGCCGTCTTCGATCTCCTGGTTCAGAGCGGTGTTGTCCCGAATGGCATCAATCCAGTTTCTGAAGTGCAGGACATCGCCCCCGGGGCCGCTGGCGCTTTTGATTTCAACGCCCTTCGGGTCATAGACCTTGTAACCAGGGCCGTCTTGAACGACCGATCCGCGTTCGCCGTAGAAAGTCAGCCATGGGCGCTTGGCCTCGGCTCGCGGGTTGCAGCTGGAGAAATCAAAGGATGTGCCGCAGGGACCGAAGTCATAGGTGGCGATCGCGGTGTCGGGAGTCTCTTGATCGTCGTCGTAATGGTAGCGGCCACCGACGCAACTCACCCGAATCGGGTAATCGACGCCGAGACCCCAGCGGGCGAGGTCGAGTGCGTGGGGACCGTTGTTGGCGAGTTCGCCGCCGCCCCAATGCCAGCGCCAGTGCCAGTTGTAGTGGAGCAAATTGTCCACGTAGGGACGCTCCGGTACGGGTCCCTGCCAAAGCGTGTAATCGAAATTCGACGGGACCGGCGCAGGTTTGCCGCGACCGATGGACGGACGCGCGTTGTCATAGTAGGTGCGAGCGGAGAGCACCCGGCCGATGACGCCGGAGCGCAACTGTTGGATCATCTCGATCACCGCCGGCCAACTGCGACGTTGGGTGCCGAGTTGCACTTTGCGCTGACGACGTCGGGCGGCCTCCACCATCCACTCGCCTTCCTGCGCATTGTGGCTTCCGGGTTTCTCGACGTAGACGTGTTTGCCGGCGTCGCAGGCGAGAATGGTCGCGGGTGCGTGCCAGAAGTTCGGGGTGGCGATGGTGACGCCTTCGACCTCCGGATCGTCGAGGATCCGGCGAAAGTCCTGGGCGGCCTTGGCAGTGCGTTCCTGTTTGCCAGTGAGCCATTTTTCTGCGGCGGCGATGCGGTTGAGATCGATGTCGCATAGCCACGCGACTTCAACGCCGGGGATCTGTTGGAGCGCTTTGACGTGGTCGAGTCCACGGCCGAGGCCGATGACGCCGATGGCGATTCGGCGGGAAGGGGCGTTGGCGCCACGCACACCCGGAATGGCGCCGTAAAATGCCAGGGCGGCGGCGGATTGTGCCGAGCATCGAAGGAACGAACGGCGGTTCACGGGGGGATTCATAGGTTGGGAACCAGCATGGCGGATGCGGCGGTTCGAATCACGATTTTGATGTCAGTGAAACGCCGTCGGGTTGGGGCCCGGAATCATCGAGGAACGATTCCACGGGGTGGTGCCCAACGGTTCCAACACCGTCAGCCACGCCGCCGGGGCGCATCGGAGGCGAAGCGGGGACTACGGTGATGCCTCGGTTCGGCGCCACGCGCCCAGCGGCAGGACGTTGGCTCGGGCGGCCCAGGCTTCCCATTGGGCGGCCATTTCGGAGACGCGCCGAGGATGCGTGGATGCGAGATCCCGGGTTTCCGTGCGGTCGACCCGCAGATCGTACAGTTCCCAAGGCTGATTCTCCTTGGCGACGAGCTTCCAGCGCCCGTCGCGGATGGCGCGGTTGCCCTCGTGTTCCCAGACCAGCGGGTGGATACGCGGAATGGGTTTTCCGACGAACGCAGGCCGCAGACTGGATCCTTCGAGCGGAATGATGGGTTCACCGCGATGGGTTCGAGGGTACTCCGCGCCGGCAAGATCGAGACAGGTCGCCATGATATCCACCAGCTGACCCGGTTCATTCACCCAATGTCCCCGTCGTGCGCGAGGAATGCCGGCCGGCCAGTGCACGATCATGGGAGTGCTGATGCCGCCTTCATGGGTCCAGTGCTTGAACTCGCGATAAGGCGTGTTGCTCACCTCGGCCCAACCCCGACCGTACGAAAGGTAGGTATCCGGACCGCTGGGAAGGACGCCGAGGCCTTGCCGAACCGGCCAGCCGTCGCGGGTCTGCTTGGGAATACTCCCGAATTGGGATTCGTCTGCGGACATCGGCGGAAGCCCGGGCGAGGCGGCGCGTGTCTTCGGATGGGGACCTCGTCCGATCAGTTCCGCGCACGCACCATTGTCCTGGAGGTAAACCAGCAGGGTGTTGTCGAGTTGGTGAAGATCGCGCAGCCCATCGACAATGCGGCCGATCGCCTGATCGAGGCTGTCGACTTGAGCCGCGTAAACCTCCATGCACCGGCTCTCAAAGGTCTTGTCCTGGACTGAAGCCCAGCGTTCGGTCGGCGAATTGGATGACCACCGGCGATCGATGAGCCCCAGGCGCCGCATTTTCTTCCAGCGCGCGGATCGAACCGCCTCGTAACCGGCGTCGTACTGACCCCGGTATTTGGCGATATCGGAATCCTTAGCGTGGAGGGGCCAGTGGGCGGCCGTGAAGGCGGTGTAGAGCAGGAACGGTTGGCCGGGATGCGACTGCTGATGGTCCCTCAGGAATCGAACCGCGTGATCGGCGATGGCATCGGTGTAGTAGTAGAAGTCGGGGCGGTATTCGGAATCATTGGCCACCGTGATGAGGCGATCATCGCGAACCAGGGCGCTGGGATCGAAGTAACTGCCGGCGCCGTGAATGGTGCCGTAGAACCGCTGGAAACCGCGGTTCAAGGGCCAGTTTGAGGTGTCGCGAAGCGCCTCGCGATTTTGCCCCGGGGTGACGTGCCATTTTCCGACCGCATAGCTTCGGTACCCAGCCGGTGCCAAGGCTTCGCCGAGTGTGACACACTGCCGGTTCAGTCGTCCGCGATAACCGTCGTGACCGCGGTTTTCCATCATGTGGCCGACCCCGGCTTGGTGCGGATGAAGGCCGGTGAGCAACGACGCGCGCGTAGGGCAGCACCGGGCCGTGTTATAGAATTGCGTGAAGCGAAGGCCTTCCTTGGCGAGCGCGTCGAGATGGGGCGTATCGATTTCGCCGCCATAACAGCCGATGTCGGAGTAGCCCATGTCGTCGGAAAGGATCAGAACGATGTTCGGTCGAGGCGCAGGACTCGATTCCGCGACGGCGTCGAACGCACCATGGAGAAGCAGGCAGGCGAAAAGGGCGGCGAGAAGCGAGGGCAGGCGATCTGCGGCGCGCGGTGAGGCGTGCGGCAATCGGTGATGCGAGGAGTAGGGGGTCTGCATGGATGCCGGTTCCAGGCTAACACCGGAGTTCGGCGCGCCTCGAACTTCTTATCGAGGTCTTCCTTTTGGCGGCCCCTTTGCCAGGGTACTTCCCACCCACCCATGAACGGCCGGACGTCCCAAATCTCTCGTCGCAGCGCGACGAGGGCTACCTTGTTGGGCTCAGTTCCAACTCAGGTGGGCCCTGTCGCGCTGCGACAGGGCAGTCCTGTCCTGGTCTATGGTCGCTGTGCTGTTCTTAAAGCCAAGAGGGGGTTGTCATGAATGATGAGATCAGAGGAATGGCGCGTCGGGACTTCCTTCGATGGACGGGATTGGCGGGTGCCGGTTTGGCGTTTCGGCACCTGCCGGTGATGGCGGGTCCCTTCGATGATCAGGCTTGGAGCCAGATCATTCCCGCCGACAAGAAACTGCGCCCTGATTGGGTGGCGTCGCTCTTCGCGCGTGGCACGCCGACCACCTATACCAAGTCGCGCGACGAACTTCGGTATATCGGCATGCCGGTGGGCGGGATTGCCTGCGGCACGCTTTACCTCGGAGGCGACGGACGGCTTTGGAATTGGGACATCTTCAACCAAAAGACTGAGGGCGTCTTGCCCCGACGCGTGCCATGGAGCGAAGTGGGCATGGATTTTCAGAGCGGCGACGGCGAGATCCGCCCGCGGGATGGCGCGACCTATGTGAAGCCGGCGGTGCCGACGGATTCGCCCGACATCGCCCAAGGCTTCGCCATTCGGGTCGAGAGCGGAGGTCGAACCGAAACGCGGATGTTGAGCGCGTCGAGTTGGAAGGAGGTGAAGTTCACCGGCCAATACCCGATCGGCACCGTTAGTTATAGTGACCCTGAGTCGGCGGTGTCGGTCCGTCTCGAGGCTTTCTCGCCCTTTATTCCCCACCGCACCGAGGATTCAGGACTGCCGGCCACGGTGTTCGTCTTCAAAGTGACTCATCGTGGTTCGCAACCAGCGAAGCTGAACCTCGCCGGTTGGCTGCAGAATGCGACCAGCTACCATTCGGCCAAGCCCGGCGACGGCGTCCGCAAAAATCTCGTCCGGCAGCACAACAAGTACTCCATGGTGACGATGGAATTTCAAACCTCGTCCGTGGAAATGACCTCGCGTCGACCTGACGTAACTGTCGAGGCGTTCGAGCACGGATACGACGCATGGAAAGTCGAAGGGACGGCCTTTGGCACTGAGCCTGTGGACCGGGCCGCAGTTCCGTCCTACCAGGGCGACCTTGGAGGCTTGGGACGGAAGGTGGTGAATTCCCACGCCAGTGCGCCTGGCACATCCATCGAAGAGAAAGACGCCGCCATCGGCAAACTCACTCGCGCGCCCATCACACTGCAACGCAAGTTCCTCGCGTTCTTCATCGGTGGCGGGAAGCGGGACGGTCTGGCTCTTAGGGTCCGCGTTGACGGCAAGATCGTGCGCCAAGCCCAAGGGCACGATGGCAACCGCATGCGTCGCGTGGCACTCGATGTTTCGGAATGGGAGGGACGCGAGGCGACCATCGAGATCGTGGACGAAGTGGGCGGCGGTTGGGGTAACATTGGCGTCGATCACATCGTGCAGACCGATGCACCCGTCCAGGAAGAGCCGCTGAATCAGCAACCTGATTTTGGCACCATGGCGTTGGCCGTCATCGGGCCAGGTTGGGTAAATCCTGAGATCTCAAGAGTCCTGTTGCCGGATGCCGCCTTTGTGGCGCCGTCGGGCCTCGAGGTGATTTCGGGTCCTCAGCCGGTCGGTGCCGTAGGGCGCGAGTTCACTCTCGCGCCCGGCGAATCGGCCGAAGTGCGGTTCGTCATGGCATGGCATTTCCCGAAGACCAAGGTGCCGTGTCCCGACGCTGCCACCGACAATCATTATGCACCGCGTTTCGCCAATGCCTCGTCGGTGGCGTTTTACGTCACCGCGGCAATCGGCCGCCTCGAATCCGGCACCCGGTTGTGGCGTGATACGTGGTACGACTCGACGCTGCCACACTGGTTCTTGGAACGGACCTTTGCCAATACCTCCACCTTGGCGACGACGACCGTCCATCGGTTTGGCAGCGGACGATTCTGGGCCTGGGAGGGCATCGGTTGTTGCGAGGGAACCTGCACCCACGTCTGGCATTACGCACAAGCCATGGGTCGCTTGTTTCCGGAATTGGAGCGGGACCTCCGCGAACGCGTCGACTTTGGCGTCGGCTTCGAGGACGAGAAAGGGGTGGTCCGCCATCGTGCCGAGGGAACGGGTCCGGCCATCGACGGGCAGTGCGGCCGCATTCTCGGCGTCTGGCGCGAGCACCAGATGAGCGTGGACGGCGAGTTCCTCAAACGCGTCTGGCCACGGGTGAAGCTGGCGGTGGAGTACGTGATCCGACACGACACAGACGGTGACGGCATCCTGGACGGCGCGCAGGAGAACACCCTCGACGCCGCCTGGTATGGACAGATTGCCTGGATCACCTCGTTGTCCATCGCCGCGTTGCGCGCCGCGGAGGAGATGGCGAAGGAACTGGGTGACACAGCGTTTGCCGATCGTTGTCGGGCGCAGCAGGAGCGGGCGCGGGCATCGGTCGAGACCAAGTTGTTCAATGGCGAGTACTTCTTTCAGATCCCCGACCCCAAGCGGGAGAAGTCCCTGGGTACGTATGAAGCATGTCACATCGACCAGGTTCACGGCCAAAGCTGGGCCTGGCAGGTGAACCTCGGTCGGATACTGGACCGGGAGAAAACGCTGAGCGCGCTGAAAGCCCTGTGGAAATACAACTTCGCGCCCGACGTGGGCCCGTTCCGGAAGAAGTACACGGCGGGCCGTCCCTACGCACTGGCGGGCGATGCCGGGTTGGTGATGGCGACAAATCCCAAGCTGATCAAGGAGGTGTACGGGATCTCGAGTTGGCAGATCGGGTACTTCAACGAGTGTATGAGCGGGTTCGAGCACCAGGTGGCGTCGCATATGATGGCCGAGGGAATGACCTTGGAGGCGTTGGCAATCACCCGTGCCATTCATGACCGTTACCACGCTGCCCGCCGGAATCCCTTCAACGAAATCGAGTGCAGCGATCATTACGCCCGGGCGATGGCCAGCTACGGGACCTTCATCACCGCCTGCGGTTTTGAGTGCCATGGTCCAACAGGTCACCTCGGATTCGCGCCCCGCCTGAGCCCGGAGAACTTCAAGGCAGCGTTCACCGCGGCCGGGGGCTGGGGATCCTACGCGCAGCGACGTGGCGCGAAGGAGCAGTGGCACACTCTCGAGGTCAAATGGGGAGAGGTGATCGTGAAGTCGTTGTCGGTGGAATTGGCCGCCGGAGCGAGAGCACTGGGCGCGAGTATCCGCTGGGATGGTCAGTTGATCGGCGCCCAGCTCACACAGAATGGCACGCGGGTGGTGATCGAGACTTCGGGTCCGCTGACCCTGCGTCCAGGAGCGCCTTTGGAAGTGGAGTGTCGCCTGACTTGATCCGTCCGTAATTGCTTTGGGACGATGGACACGAAGGGTAATGGATCCAGTCAGGTGGGCCTCGTCGCGCTGCGACGAGGTGTTTCATGGAGACAGGACGAAGTTGAATGCGCGCATGAGGACTCAGAACCTTCCACATCAACCATCGCCGAGGTTTCGGCCGACCAGTCCTGACTCTCTCCCCGCGGGAGAAGGGATATCGATGGGGCCGACAACGAGTCTCCAGAGTGTGCGCGGTGCGCCCGGGGGCAAGACATTGGGTTCATGGTGCGAACGCCTCATGATAATCCTGATTCTCGCGGGCATTTCCGTCGGTGCCGTTGAGCCCATTACCCTCCAATCGTTGCTCACCGAGATGACGGATTTGGAAGCGCTGGCGCGTTTCCCGGCGGCGAATTACCAAAGTCTGCAGGCCTCGAGTTACAACCGCGCGTCGACTCATCGCGACCAACCGGATCGCGGCACTAGCGGTTGGTTCGCCGACAGCGATGGCCTTGGTTTCATTCGGACCGAGATCATCGACGGGCACCAGGAGTGGGTCATCATGGACCACCAGGGACCTGGGTGCCTCACCCGCATCTGGACGCCGTTCTTTTACTACGACCTCCAGGATCGCGTGGGGCCGAACGTGCGCATCTACCTCGACGATTCATCCACGCCGGTCATCGATGAATCGTTGATTCAGCTCGTGCGTGGGGACGGCATTTTTCCTGCGCCGCTCGCGGTCAAGACCGCGCGTGCCGGGGATTGCTATGTTCCGATTCCCTTCGCCCGGAGCTGCAAGGTGACGCTGACGAAGAAGTCGTTCTACAACATCATCAACTACCGCGCCTACCCGCCGGGGACACCGGTGGAGACCTTCACGCGGGAGGCCTATCATGCAGCGAAGCGACAATATGACGCCGCCGGTGCCCGTTTGTCGGCGTTGCCACACCCGGACCGAGGTGACCTGCAAAAGCATGCGACGCTCAGGACGGGGCGCAAGTTGGTGGTGACACTGCCCAAGGGGCCTCACGCCCTTCGACAGTTCACGGTGCGATTGCCGGGTGCGATCGAAAACCCATCGTCGCTGCGCTCGACGGTTCTCAGCATGACGTACGATGGCGTGGAAACGGTCTGGACACCGGTCGGCGATTTCTTCGGCAGCGCGGATGCGCTTCATTCCTTTCGCACCTATCAGCGAGTGGTTATGGAGGACGGGGTCCTGGTGTGTCGCTGGGTGATGCCGTATCGCCGGTCCGCCGAGGTGCGCGTGACCAACCTTGGGCCAACCCCCGTGCCTTTGACAGTCCAAGCCGAGGTCATGCCCTGGATATGGGACGAGAGGTCGATGCACTTTTACGCGCGCTGGCGTCCGGACGAGCTTGTACCTGGTGCGCCGTTTCAGGATTGGAACTTCGTCGATATTCGCGGTCAGGGGGTCTACGTGGGCGATCAGTGGACGGTGCTGAATCCGCAGGAGGGGTGGTGGGGCGAAGGCGACGAGAAGATCTACGTCGATGGCGCTTGGGACCAGGGGTTCCCAACGCATTTTGGCACCGGCACGGAGGATTACTATGGTTGGGCGGGCGGGGTGAATCCGACGCGTCAGGACGAATTCAGCACGCCATTTCTGGCGAATGTGAGGGTGGGCGGACTCAACGAGGACACCAAGGGATTCAACATTTGCGTGCGCCATCGTGGACTCGACGCGATCCCGTTCCGCCAACGCCTGGTGTTCGACATGGAATCGTCGTTCGGCGTCGACATCCGGCATCCGTGGGATTTGTTGGGTTACTCGGCGGTGACGTTTTGGTACGCCAAGCCGGGTGCAACCCACAATCGTCCGGCGCTGCCGAACGAAGCGAGGAAACCAATTGTCAGCATGGAACTGGCAGTCCAGCGGGCAGAGGAAATCGGAGGTGGGAAGGGTCGGGGGGGACGCGGGAAGTGAAGGTAGGCGCCGCAGGGACGCGTCGCGGTCCGGGCGGAGCGCGGGGCCTCCGGACCCGCAGAGGGGCGAAGAGTGGGCAAGGGTGAGTGGGGAAGCGGAAAAGGGGGGATGGCGACAAGCGAGGGCGAAGAAGCCGGTAGCGCGCGGGTGACTTTGACGGACTGGGTCTTGATCACCCACTTCCCCCTTCCGTCGCGGTCCGGGAAGTGAAAGAAGGACGGACCTAGCGTGCAAAGATTCCCAACGTCAGCCAGCCGGGCAGGTGTTCGTCTTGGGTCCGATTGGCAAACTTCAAGGGTGCCCCTTTGGGCAAGGGATTCGACACGCGCAACAACAGGCGATGGGAACCTGGCTTCAGCGCAGTGAGGGGGGCGTGGAATTCCCAGAGGACCGACGGAGTCCCAGGCTGGATCTTGGTCAGTCGCCAATCGGTCATCCAAGTCTGGGTCAGGGTCCCGCCAGCATCCAAGGCGCCGAGTTCCACCGGCCAATCATAGTAGAACGGCGCCACGCCGGTGTTGGTGACGGTCATGGCAACGGCGAGCACGTCCTGATTCATCGCCAGGTCAGCGCGGGTGACGTGGAGTTCGTAGCCCAAGCGCTGGGCGGCCTGAACGGCGCGGTCGCGTGCGGCGCCCTGAATTTGGCCTCGAAAGACTCCCTCGTTGCACAACCAGGACGCGTGCGTCGACTCCAGGCAGCGATCGAAATCCTGACCCTTGGGAGCGCAGGAGGGCTCGTCAAACAAACACTTCCAGACCTCGGGCCGGACTTCGCCGCCGATGGGTTGAGTGCGCCACTTCTCGGTGACGCCCGCCTTGCGCAGCAGGGTTTCGAAGAACCAACTCTCGGAGGGCTTTCCCGTGTGGACCGTGGCCCAGGCGAACGAATCGTCGTGGTACCCGAAGGCGCGTCGGCTGTTATCGGCGTGCTTGGCGTCGTCCGGACCGGCCGGGTAGCGCGCGACGAGTCGGGTCTTCTTAAAGGCCGCCTCGAAGGCGTCCATGACCTCGGTTTGAACGGTCTTTGAGGCGAACCATTCGTTGCGCGGATAGTTGTGCCACTCACCCCAGGTACCAAGAAGGCCGAGTTCAAGGAATCCCAGGCGTGGGTCGCCGTCGTAACGCTTGCCAAGTGTGTGGATGAAATTCGTGAGCGCGGCGCGCAGACGCGGGTCTTCGTAGTCGGGTGTTTGATCGACCGCGGGCGGATGAGGCTGGGTGTTGGTGTTGGTCCAGGTCCGCATCGGGAGGCCGGCTTCGATGAGAAAGGTAGGCACGCCGGTCTTGCGCCCGGGCCATTCGAGATAAAAACGGGCGACGAACTGATGCCCGCGTGAGGCGGCAGCGTCGAGTTTGGCTTCGAACGGTGCCCAATCGAAGCGATCCGACCCGAGCATGACGTCCGAGAGCCTGGTGTAATCCCATTCGAGACTGTGCGGGAACGTCGCATCGGCGCGCAGGTAGGGAACGAAGCCCTTCAGGGGATTGTCGGGCGGGGCAGGGGCGTAGGACAAGGAACGGTCAGGGTCGGCGGCCAACACTCCGACGGTCATCACGATCCAGAGAACGATGCGGGTGAGGTTTGAAATCAGCGGGATCATCGGTAGCCACCTGTTCCTTTCAGAACTGCACACCAACCATGAACCGCAAGGAATTTGTACCACAGAGGCACGGAGACACGGAGATGGAGTGCCATAGCCTTTTCGCTCCGTGCCTCTGTGGTGAAAACAGGTTCACGGAGAGTTAGTCGACGCGGATGCGGTAAAAGAAGGGGAAGCTGCCGAAGGTGGGGAGGGGAACGGTCCAGGTCAGGGGTTGGCCGGTGCCGTTGAGAATCCCAGATTCGAAGGCCCAACCGACAGAGCCGAGTCGATTGTTGGACTGGACACGGTAGCGCGCGCCGGGAACGGAACCGAAGGTGAGGCGCAACCGGGTTCCCACTTGGACGAACTCGATGACCGGCGGCTCGGGTTTGTCGTCGTTGGTCATGGTGAGCGGTCCGATGGAACCGTCCCACTCGAGACCGGCGGTGTCGGTGAGGACGAGGCGCACGGTTTCTGCCGCTTCAAAGCGGGTGTCACCGAGGATCGCCACCGCAAGGGTCCGGTTGGTCTGGCCGGGTTCGAAGCGAATCCAACCGGCGTCGGCCCGAAAATCCTCGTCGGCGGTCGCGGTTCCCGGATCAAGTCGGTAGGCGATGTCCAAGGGTGAGGCTGGCGCGTTTCGAAGGTCGATATTGAAGAGGCCCCATTGAATGCCTGATTGACCTTCGGGAACGGAACCGGCGCGCACACTGATCGCGGGCGTCTCATCATCGACGATGGTGACGAGTGAGGTTCGGCGTTGGGCGGGGATGGGAGTGTCGCCGAGTTCTAATCGGACTGTACGATCGGGGTCTCGCTGTGTGTTTGGGCGGATGAAGTAGGCGGCGGCGACGGTGACGCCGGGAGCAAACGTGGCGACGCCTTCGGTGAAGGTAAGGTCGGATGCCGAGGCCGTGATTGGAACGACACGGAAGGGGATCTCGATTCTTTTCGGCGAAGGATGAGACAGGTAGACCGGATAGTAGGGTGGCCGGGTGGCATCACTGCCTTCACTGACCACCGCGTCACGAATGATGACCTCGGGCGCAGGGAAGATGGGCAACGTTGCGGCAGCCATGTTGTTGGCCGAGTTCGGGTCGGTGGTGTCAGAGAAGACTCGGAATTGAAGTGGCTGGGTACCCAGGTGGGACGCCTTGAGCACCAGGGAAGCCTTCAAATTGGTTCGGGCCAGGTGCCCGAGTGTGAACGTGCGCACGGTGTTGCGGTTGGTGAAGGGAACCGAGGCCTCCACCAGTTCGACGTCCGGCGGCAGGGTGACTTCGAGCAAGGTATTCCTGGAGGTGCGGCTGCCCGTGTGGGAGACCACCAGAGGGAGCGTCACAGGCTCACCGACCGTCGCGACGATCGTCGTTGCGTCAACGGTGACACTGAGATCGGCGTCCGGAACGTCATCGGGCGCCTCATTCACCACTCGAAGCGCCGGCGTGCCGAGAAGGAGCAGCCCGTGGCGGCCCAGGGAGACCTCCTGGACGATGTCGCCCATCGGCCAGTCGTCCGCCCGGACCTCACGTCGACGCAAAACCTCGAAGGTTTCGGGTTCGATGGTCTCGATGAATCGGTTGTTCAGGTTGTCACGAAGGATTCCTGCGGTGGGGTAGCGGAAGACGAGGGAGAGTTCCGGCACTCCGACCCAGCGCAGGTCCGGAGGGGTCGGGGGAATTGGTTGGAAGGATCCGAGATCGAAGGCGGGGCCTCCGGAGACGACAAGGCGCGAACCGGCGGAACTGAGCGGACCCAATCGATCGGTGAGATTGGCGATGCGACGCTTCTCGCTGACGCCAGATTCCGAGACTTCGAACTCCGCCAGTTGGTTCTCGGCGAGCACGAAGAGTCGACCATCGTCGGTGACGTGCATCGCCGGGTTGGCTCCATGCTGGAACGAGGCATAGCGATGCCGGGTCGGGAGGACGGCGCCCTTATGAAGCGCGAGGATTTGAGTCTCCATCGGTTCCGTGACACCGGCGATGAGCAACATTTCGGGCTGGCTTGGCACCGTGGCGAAGGCGAGTCCGGCGTTGGGAAGCAGAAAGGAAGGAGGCGTGAGCGGGTTGGGGAATTGGGCCTCCACGGTTCCCGCCGGGAGGTGCAACTGGACGATCTGATCCCGGTCGGTCAACGCCCAGGCCCGGCGGCCATCGGCCGCGACCGCCAGACGCGCGCGGTTGCTCGAGGGATTCCCGGAAAGGGAAACCTGGCGGCGTACCTCGAGATTGTCCGGATCCAGCACCACCAAGGCCGGGTGACCTCGGAACACGGCAAGCAGTTCCTCCTTGGCATCCAGCCAGGCGAAAGCACCGGGTGGGAATTCGATTTGAGCCAATCCCGGTGTTTTCTGAATCGGCGGCGCGGAAAGCACCAGCGAGAGACGATCGTCGGCGGGACCGTTGTGGGTGACGGTTGCCCCCAAACCTGCGCCGAGGTGAAACACGCCGGGTAACGCGATGCGATAGCGAAGATCCAGATCGGTCGAAGATTTTGCCGGCAGCGGATTCAGGAGCACGGTCTCGGTGAAGTCTTCCGGTCCACAACATTCGGTAAGGATCGTTCCGGGACTCGCCGAAAGAAGTTCGAGTCCCGGCGATCGCTCGAGGCGCAGCTGCCCTTGGAAGACGGGCCCATCGGCGGAGTTGGTGACGCGAAGTCGAACGCTGAACTCGGAGGGGGCGGTGAGGGCGGCCGGAGCGGAAAGCAGAGAGAGGACGAGGTTGCCGCTCAGGTTCTCGATGGAGCCGGTGACGGAAGCGAGGTTGTTTCCAGGATCGTCGCCGAGATCGCTACTGCGCACCTGGGCGTCAAGACTCATCGGCCCTTGGAATTGCAGCAGCGGCAAGGTGATCGTCCTGCTT
>JAEUHG010000022.1 GCA_016795425.1 Verrucomicrobiales bacterium | reverse complement strand
GCGTCCCCCCAAGCCAGGTTGTGCACGTTCTCCGGCGCGCGAACCAACGCCAGCGTGTCGCCCGCCGCGTCCAGGATCCACAACCCGCCCGGGCCGCTGACATAGACATGCCCTGCTTCATCCACCTTGATGCCATCGATGGCGTCATCCCCGGGCGCCTGCGTCAGGTCGGCGAATACCGACGACGGTCCCAGGGCGCCCTGATCCAGAACCGGATACCGCAGGACCACCTTGCGCTTCTCGTCCCAGTTACCGACGTATAGCCATCGTTCATCCGGTGAGAACGCGAGACCGTTCGGGCCTGACAATTCCTTGCTCTCGCAACGTACGACCCCATCCCGGACAGAATAGACGCCTGCGAAATCCAGTTCTCGACGCGGATCGCGGTGGGCGGAAGGCAGGCCGAACGGCGGATCAGTGAAATACAGGGTGCCGTCACGACGATAGACGAGGTCGTTCGGGGAATTGAGACGTTTGCCTTCGAAACGATCGGCAAGCACGGTCACCTGCCCATTCTTCTCCAACCGGACCACACGCCGATGGCCGTGCTGGCACAGCGTCAATCGATCCTGCCCATCGACGGCCAACCCATTGGATCCCGGCTGCCGGTAAACGCCAATGTCGGTGCCCGAATATCCGGACTTGGGCAGAACCACCGACACGTCACCCAGTGACGAGAGTCGGTACACGAGGTTGTTGTTGGGGTCGCTGAAGAGCAGATGCCCTTCCGCGGCCTCCGGACCGATCCGCTGAGTGCCGCCGCGTATCCATACCGGCCCCTCGGTGAAAGCGAAGCCGCTGGCAACACGCTCCAGGCGCGGGCGATCTCCCAGAACGGACTCCGCTTCGGCACTTCGGTGATCCACCACGAGCGGAACCTCCACGCGGCGGCGCAGCGCTCCGGGTTCATGAAAGTCGAGCGTCGCCCCGCGAACCCATAGATAGGTATCCGGGTGGGTCGAAAGCGGTCCATTGATTCCAAGCACGGCGATTTCGTACCCATCCCCCGGCCGCGCGTCCTCCGTCAGCACCACGCGATTCGGCGCGTTCCATCCTGCCGCGACAGTCCCTCCATTCTGGCCAAGGACGTAAGGGAGTCGGCCGTTCACCCAAATCTCGGCGTAGTCATCCATCACCAACTCCAGGACGACGGTCGACCCGCGCACCGGCCAACCCCGAATGGCCTCGGGGAGCGTCACACGAATGCGATACCATCCCAGCGAAAGCCTGCCATGACCGCGACGACCCTCGAGATCCGTCGGTTCCACCGATTCCCAAGCGTAGTCATCGAAACCGGGGCCCCGCGCGTCCGGCACGAAATCGGCCGTTTGATTGGGCGCCCCGCTCGCCTTGAGATCGGCACCGACATCCCGGTGATCGACTCGGGTGATGTCGGCGTCATGATAACGCCAGGTGCCGCGAACGAGGTCGACGCCCTCGCGGGTGCGTAGATCCACGACCGCCTTGGGTAGCACCGCGCGGGGGAGTTCCTGAGCTCGAGTATCAAACACCAGGTGCAGGACGAATCCGACGAGGAGTGAAACCAGCGCACGCCGGGGATAAGTGAAGAGTGACATAAGGGCGACTCGTAACAGGGGTTCACTTCCGTCCGACTACTTTCGCGCGGCGACCACGGCCGGCAGGGCCCTCGCCCCGGCCTTGGCGATCTCCTCGTCCTGCAGCGCGCTGGATGCGCCGCTGACGCCAATGGCCCCAATCACCCGTCCCTCGTGAAGAATCGGAACGCCACCCTGGAGCGGCGTGAAGTCCTGGAGCGCCGTCATGGTGAAGCGCCCTTTGTTGATCAAATCCTCGAACTCGCCGGTCGGTTTGCGAAACAACGCCGCGGTGCGTGCCTTGCCAATCGAGATGTTGGGGCTGCCGACGAAAGTCCCGTCGAGGCGCACAAACGCCAGCAGATGTCCGCCGTCGTCGACGACCGCGACGGCAGCCCCGGGGGCGCGTTGCTCGCGGGCATAGGACTCGGCGGCGGTCAGCACCACGCGAGCGCCCTCAAGAGTCAAAGTCGGTTTGAGAGCCACCGATTCATCCGACCAGGCGACCAGGGCACCGAGAAATGAGACAAGGAAGAGGATTGGGGATTTCATGGATTATCTTGAAGACATCCATGGGTCGCCAAAGTCCACCGGGCCTTACAGGCATCTCAGGATCACCCCTTGGGATTGCCAAGGGACCAGCCGATGGGTTCGATGGGCACGTGCCTGTCTACGACGTGATTGTCCTTGGGCTCGGCGGCATGGGCAGCGCCGCCGCGTATCACCTCGCCGCGCGCGGCCAACGCGTCCTGGGGCTGGAACAATTCCAGCCCCCGCATCACCACGGATCGAGCCACGGCTCCACGCGCGTGATCCGCCAGGCCTATTTCGAGGATCCGGCCTACGTTCCCCTGCTCCTCCGTGCCTACGCGCTTTGGAATGATCTGGAGCGCGCCAGTGCCCGACAGCTCCTCGCGCTATGCGGCGGGCTCATGATGGGTCACCGGAATTCCGAGGTCGTCGAAGGTAGCCTGCGCAGCGCCCGGACTCACGGTCTCGATCATGAACTCCTCGACGCCCGCGAGATCCGCCGTCGATTCCCGCCCTTCCAACTCTCCGACGACACCGTTGCCGTTTTCGAACCGGCCGCGGGATTCGTCTATTGCGAAGAGGCGGTTCGCGCCCACCTCGGCGCCGCGACCTGCGCCGGAGCGGATCTTCGCTTCGAGGAGGCCGCCGCGTCGTGGCGCGCCACCACGCAGGGTGTCGAGGTGATCACTCCGAAAGGACGCTACACGGCGGGCCGTCTCATCATTACCGCAGGCCCGTGGGCTCCCCAGGTCCTCAACGATCTCAACCTGCCCCTGACCGTCGAACGGCAGGTCCTCTTCTGGTTCGAGCCGAAGACGGGTCTCGGCGCCTTTCATCCGGATCGGTTTCCCATTTACATTTGGCAGCAATCGGAGACCTGCACGCCTTATGGCTTTCCCGCCGTGGATGGCCCGCATGGCGGCGTGAAAGTCGCGCTCTATCGAAGTCCCGAGATCGAAGTGTGCACGCCGCAGACGGCTCGCCGCACCATTGAACCGCACGACGAAGAGGCCGTGCGGAAGGTCGTGCGCCAATTCCTGCCCGACTTGGACGGGCCGGTGGTCCAGGCCACCACTTGCTTGTACACCCTGACCCCGGATCTCAATTTCCTGATCGATCATCACCCGCAGCATCCACAGGTCACCATCGCCGCGGGATTTTCGGGGCATGGATTCAAGTTCTGCAGCGTCGTCGGCGAGGTGCTCGCGGACTTGGTGACCCACGGTTCGTCCTCTCTGGATCTTGGCTTGTTCCGACTTCAACGGCTGCTGCCCCGCGCCTGATTTGGTTGTCGGCAACCGCCGCCGAACAGGGAAGCGCGGACGAGGAATCCTCGTCCGCGTGTGGGTTTGGGGGGGGGCCCGGCGGGAGTTATGGCAGGTTGGGGAAAGGGAATCAGCGTGCGTCCGCAAGCACGGACCGACCCAGCAGGCTGTCGACCGGATCTTTGAGCCCGGACTTGGCGTCCACCAAGCGAGGCCAATAGCCGTCGGCCTTCTTTTTGTTGCCCGCGATGTCCTTCTCCCAAAGTTCAACCGCACCCTTGGTGTGCTGAACGATGAGTTGGCCATCAACGATGGACCACAGGAGGGGGTTGGCGGGCCGGACCTTGCCGATGCTCGCGGCGTACCCGCAGTAGCCGCCGTAGGCCGGCGCGTACCTTGCCGGGTCCTTCTCAAAGGTCTCTCGATGGGCGGGCGACACAAAGCGGTAGAGGGCCCCGTTGTAGATGGCCTCGATCCCCGGCTCACCCTTCATTGGACCGTCTTTGCCAAAATAGCTCACCGGATCGTAGCCCTCGAGCGCGACGCCTTGTTTGTCAACCAGGACGAGTGCGCGCCCGCCGACGACGCCATTCTTCTCCGCCAGCGCGGGCCAATTCATGTCGGCTTTTCGAAGGTTGCCGGCGGCATCCGCGTTCCAACGGTCGAAGGCCTTCTTGTTATGCTGCAGCACCAACCGACCCTCGATGATTTGAAACCATTCCGGACTGATCGGTGAAAGTCGCTGAATGCTGGCAGCATAGCCACAGTACCCACCAAAGGCCGGAGCATATTGGGCCGGATTCGACTCGAAGAGCTTCTGATGGTCGGCCGTGGAGAACTGGTAAGTGGCGCCCTCGTAACGTGCCGTGAAGCGGGACTCCCCTTTCACGGGCTTGCTGTCGGTAAAATAGGCGACCGGATCGTAGCCCTGAATGGCTCGCCCATCGCGGTCGACGTTGACCAGGATCTTGGCGCCACTTCCTGTCGAAGCCGCCTGAAGTGGAGTCGCCGCTAATAGGGTCGTCGAGAGCAGGAGGAGGGACACTTTGGGGAGGGAATGTGCGAATCGTTTCATAGACATCCCTCAGTCGTGGATCAGTTCCGAACCTTTCACGCGGCGAACGCGACCCTGATCCTCCTGGGTGGATGATGCTTCATGCCGACCGCCGCAATCCGGCCTGCGGCGCGGCGCCAGGAGTTTCGCCACCAGACCCGTCCATCCCGTCTGATGACTCGCGCCCACCCCGCGCCCCGTGTCGCCATCAAAGTACTCGTAGAAGAGCACCTGATCGCGGAAGTGCGGGTCTTCGGCGTGTCGTGGCTGATGGCCATACACCGGACGACGCCCCTGGCCATCCCGCAGAAAGATCCTCACCAGCCGCCGCCCCACCTCGTCAGCCGCCTCGGCCAGCGTGACAAACTGAGAACTGCCAACCGGACACTCGATCCTGAAATCATCACCGTAGTAGTGGTGGAACTTCTGCAGCGATTCGATGAGCAGATAGTTGACCGGCATCCAGATCGGTCCGCGCCAATTGGAATTGCCCCCAAACAGGCCGTTGAGAGATTCCGCCGGCCAGTAGCGCACCTCGTGGGTTTGCCCGTCGATCTGCAGCCGGTAGGGCTGTGTTTCATGCACCTTGGAGACCGAGCGTATGCCGTAATCACCCAGGAACTCGGTTTCGTCGAGCGCACGCCGGAGCAGGCATTTCATGCGATGTCCCCGCAACAGCGATAACAGGTGCCGATCGCCGCTGCCGCACTCGGTCCATCGCGACACGAGGCCGGCGAGGTCGGGGCGATGGTTGAGAAACCAGTTCATGCGCGCGGCAAACTCCGGCAACTCGCGAAGCAACTCCGGTTCGATGACTTCCACCGCGAAGAGAGGGATGAGTCCGACCATCGACCGCAGCTTCATCGGAAACTGGCGTCCATCGGGGAGGTGGAGGGCATCGTAGTAGAATTCGTCTTCACCATCCCAGAGTGCGGGGGTGTCTCCGCCCACGCCATTGATCGCCGCCGCGATGTGGAGAAAGTGCTCGAAGAACTTGGTGGCAATGTCCTCGTAAACCCGGTTGCCGCGGGCGAGCTCGAGCGCGATACGAAGGAGGTTCAGGCAATACATCGCCATCCAACTCGTGCCGTCCGCCTGGTTGATGAATCCACCGGTCGGCAGCGGTGCCGACCGATCGAAAACCCCGATGTTGTCCAAACCAAGAAAGCCGCCCTGGAAGATGTTTCGTCCCTGGGCGTCCTTGCGGTTCACCCACCAGGTGAAATTCAAAAGCAGCTTGTGGAAGACACGTTCGAGAAAGGCGCGATCCCCGAGATCCTCGGGACTCCCTCGTTCGCGCCGCTGCTTGCGATCAATCTGAAAAACCCGCCAGGCAGCCCAGGCATGAACGGGAGGATTGACGTCGCCAAAGGCCCATTCGTAGGCCGGCAACTGCCCGTTGGGGTGCATGTACCACTCTCGCGTGAGGAGCAGGAGTTGCTCCTTGGCAAAGGTGGCATCCACGAGCGCCATCGGGATGCAGTGAAATGCCAGATCCCAGGCGGCATACCACGGGTACTCCCACTTGTCGGGCATCGAGACCACATCCGCATTGTTGAGGTGCTCCCAGTCGCCGTTTCGAGCCCGGCGCCGTTCGCGCGGCGGCGGCGGTTGCCCTGGATCCCCCTCCAGCCATCGCCGGACATCGTAAGCGTAGAACTGCTTCGACCACAGCATGCCGGCAAGCGCCTGACGCTGAACCCGGCGCGCATCTTCGTCCACGATCCCGCACTGAAGCTCGCTGTAATATGCGTCGGCCTCAGAGCGGCGCCGATCCGCGATAGCATCGAAATCAGCAAAAGCCGCGGCACTCGCATCGCCATTGACCGGTCGGCCCTCGGTGGGCAGGGCCGCGAGCGCCATCCTCCAGCGAACCCGCACCACCGCCTCGGCTCCCGGCGCGATCCGCAACTGGCGATGGAAGGCGGCCTTCGTGCCGCGGCGATCGGGATGAACGGCGTCACGACGCCCCTGCACCAGATACTCATGAAAGGCGTCCTTGAAATGACCGGTCGCATCGGGCCGCCCCCAATGGCGACGAGGATTCGTATGATTCTCGGTGAACACCACCTCCCCATCTCCGTCGCCCTGCCACCAAAAGGCGCCCAACTCGGGATGCCAACCCCGCACCCGTCCAACGCCATCGAACTCCAACTGCGGACGAAGTGTCGTCGGATCCCACGACCAGGTATTGCGAAACCAAACCTGCGGCAGGACGTGTAAGATTGCCTCCTCCGGCCCGCGATTGCGCGCCGTGATGCGCATCAGAATGTCTTCGGGACCCGCCTTGGCGTATTCCACCTCGATATCCCAGTAGCGATCGTCGTCGAAGACACCGGTGTCGAGCAATTCGAGTTCCGGTTCCGTCGAGCGACGACTCCGATTTCCTTCGACCAGCGCAGCATAGGGGAACTCGCGCTGTGGATACTTGTAGAGCATTCTCTGGTAGGAATGCGTCGGCGTCGCGTCCAGGTAGTAATAGAGTTCCTTGACGTCCTCCCCGTGGTTGCCCTCGCCATTGGTAAGTCCGAAGAGTCGCTCCTTGAGAATGGGATCGCGGCCATTCCACAACGCGAGGGCCACGCAAAGACGGCCCTCGTCGTCTGAGAATCCGGCTAATCCATCTTCCCCCCATCGGTAAGCCCGGCTCCGCGCATGGTCATGGGGGAAGTAGTCCCAGGCATTGCCCCCGGCGCTGTAGTCCTCGCGCACCGTTCCCCATTGCCGCTCCGAGAGATATGGGCCCCAACGTCTCCAAGATTCCCGTCCGGCATTGGCTGCCTCGAGGCGCCGTGATTCTTCGATGCTCGACTTCATACGTGAACGGTCTCGGCAGGGGTTGCGCGGATCACTTCTTTGGCCGAACGCGTTCGGCGGGGAGGAGAACAGGGAGTCGGGGACGGTCGAAGAACGACCCGGTCCAGTCGCAGCCATTCGCCCACCGACCAGGCCTGGAAAGGGCAACCCCGCGGGAAGTGCGGCGCCTCGGCGTCGGCGATTTCGCTGATGTGTCCAAGTCCGGCTTCGTTGGCGTGCTTCTCGAGTCCGGACAGAAAACGCCGCCGCGCCTCCCGCCGCGCCGACGCGGTGTCGCCTTTCACACGCACCCAGGCTTCAACGAACGGTCCCAATAGCCACGGCCAAACGGTGCCTTGATGGTAGGATCCGTCACGGGAAACGACGCCCCCTTCGTATCGGGGAGTATAAGAAGGGTCGTCCGGCGCCAAGGACCGTAATCCCAGTGGCGTCAGCAGGTGGCGCTCCACGGTCTCGACGACTCGCGACGCCATCGTTCCTTCCAGGACGGCATAGGGAAGACCGCCAACCGCCAGGATCTGATTGGGTCGAAGGGAGGCGTCGTTCACCCCCGACTGATGGCCAACATCCACCACATCGTAAAGGCTTTCGCGTTCCGAATTCCAGAACCGCGAGACAAACGACCGGCGAGCCAGCGATTCCCAGGCTTTCAGCGATGGATGCCAGCTCGAGGCAATGCGAAGGGCGTTGATCCATAGGGCTTGGATCTCCACCGGCTTGCCCGTCCGCGGTGTCACCACCCAATCCCCCACCTTGGCATCCATCCACGTCAATTGGACCCCAGGCGCACCGCAGGCCAATAACCCGTCACTGTCCATGCGAATGCCGTGTCGACTGCCCCGCTGGTACCCCTCGACAATGGCGATGACAGCTCCACGCAGGACGCGCGCGTCCGCTTCGTGTCTCGCGCCATCCTCGCGCGCGTCGCAGGGCAGACTCTCCACGCCGCAAAGAAACTCATGGACCGCGACAATGAACCACAAGGCCGCATCAACCGAATTGAACTCGGCCGGACCGCCGTCGTCGGGAAAGCGGTTGGGCAGCATCCCTTCCGAAACCTGGCCGGCCCAGGCGACGAGGATTTCGCGGGCATCGGTCCAGCGCTCACGCGCCAGGCAAAGGCCACGAAGGGCGATAAAGGTGTCGCGCCCCCAATCGAGAAACCACGGGTATCCCGCGATCAAGGTCCGCCCCCGAAGGCCGTCGACGAGGTACGCATCGGCGGCGAAATCCCATGACGTCCCCAAGAATCGGCGGCGTTCCCTTTCCCGACGCCGCAGGCTCGTCACCGCCTCCGACAAGGACGCCGATCCATCCACCACTCGCTGAACCTGGTCGCCCATGCCCACCAACCACTGGGCCTCCTCGCGTCCCAAGGGAAAGTGGATCGCTCCGGGACAGACCAGATCCTCCTGATCCTCCAGGCCACGGGCGGATTCTTCGCTGTAGAGAAAGTTCCGATACCAATCGGGTCGATGCTCATAGCTGCCGTTGGCAAACGAGGCGATCTTCGGCAGTCCGTCGTACGGCGCCCAGGTCACCCTCTGTCCGGCAATCTCCGCCGACATGCGAAACGACCGGTTCTCCCGGTGAAGCGCATGGTAGTCCCGACCCGAAAGGAACGGGCGCACCTCGAGCAAGACATCAACGGCGCCAGACTCCAAGCGCCACGTCAAAATCGAGACGGCGGCGCCCCGCGGAACGAACAGTTCCTGCCGGATCCGGGTGCCGTCCGGGAGTTGGAAGTGCCAAACCGGCCAAGGATCGAGTTCGAAGGAATCGAGGTGAGACAGGCCGTCGGGATGATCGACACCGGGTGCGTAACGTTGCGTCGTCAAGGCGTAGGCTCCAGTGGCAGTTCGCACCATGGCGTCGAAGCCATTCACCAGAACCAGGCGCCCGGCCGGGGGACGGCACGCGCTCAGGAGCACCGCATGATAGCGGCGGGTGCGGATTCCCGAGACCGTTCCGGAGGCGAAGCCGCCCATTCCGTCGGTTTCCAGCCATTCCCATTGGCGCGCCTGCGCCTGCGCATCGGCATCTCGAAGAAGGTCGTTGATTTGCATGGAGAAATGCGGAGTTGGATTCAGCGATCGGGCCGGTCAAGCACTCCTGGCGCCGCACCAGCAAGTCGGGCATCGAATCGAATTAGCCGAGAACGTCGGTTCAGCCGCCCGTCTCGAATCCCGGATAGAGCGTCATGCCGCCGTCGACGTAGAGCGTGGCGCCATGCACATAGTCGCTATCGTCGCTCGCCAGCCAGACCACCGCGCGGCCGATGTCGGAGGGTTCCCCGATCCGTTTGCTGGGCACCAACCGCATCAATTCACGATACGCCTCGGGAGTGCTCCACGCCGCCGTGTTGATTGGCGTTCGGATGGCACCGGGAGAGACACTGTTCACGCGGATCCGATGCGGGGCGACCTCCTGCGCGATGCTTTTCATCATCATGGCCACTCCGCCCTTGCTGGCGGCGTAATTCACATGGCCGGCCCAGGGAATGACATCGTGAACGCTCGAAACGCAGACAATCTTGCCGGCGGCGCAGGAGACTTCCCGCCGAACCCCGCGTCGCTTGAACTCGCGCACGGCCTCGCGAGAGCAAAGAAATTGGGCCGTGAGATTCACCGCGATCACCCGGTTCCACTGCTCCAGCGTCATCGTGTCGATCGGTGCGTCAGCCTGAATTCCCGCGTTGTTGACCAGGATATCCACGCCTCCGAACTCCGCCCGCATCCGGTCAAACATGGCCCGAACCTGGGACTCATCGGTCACATCGGCCTGGTGCGTATAAGCGCGGGATCCACAGCGGGTCGCCTCGCGAACCACCTCCTCGGCGGCCTCAGGGCGGGAGACGAAATTGACCACCACATCCGCGCCGGCGTGCGCCAATGCGAGGGCCACGCCCTGGCCGATGCCAGAGTTGGCACCCGTGACCAAGGCCTTCTGCCCCTTTAACACCCTGTGGATCGGGCAGGCGGGCAGCATCGCCTCGGGCAATCCTTCGTCGAGCAGATGCTGATCGCGAAGTTGATCCAGGGATTCATTAGTTCGAAATGTGGTGGAACCGGCAGCGGTGGGCGGAGGAATAGCGATGTTCATGGGCGTTCGATGACCCTCATGAGTCGCAACCCACGCCCGCGCCTTACAGCCCCGAGCAACTATCGCTGAACCGCGCGATAAAAGCGCCGAGGGGCCGCGGCGTTCGGATCGATCGCCTCGGCTTGCCCGCCGCTGGGCACGACATTCGTCAACGGAGACCAACCCGCCCCGAGCTCGAGGCCGTCACTGAACTCGATATTCCACGGCGAACTCCCCGCGTCGGTGACGTTCAGCCGAGGAGCTCCCGAATCCCACCGCATGGCGAGTTTCGGCGACGTCGACGCCATCTCGTCGATTTTCATGACCACGAACCCGCCGGAGCCCATGGCCACGAACAGCACATCGTCACTCAAGACCAGTCCCCATGCTGACAAATTGCCCGTCCATTCGGCCACACGCACCGGTTTGGTCGGCACACTGATGTCGAACTCAGCAATGCTGGGCGGTGACATTGCGGCGAAGGCGCGCGTCCCTTTGACCACCATCTGCTGGCAACCGCTGGCCACGGTCTGGCTGAGCAACACGGGGCTCAACGGGTTGCTGATATCGAAAATTGAGAGGAGGCCGCCGTAACAGTAGGCCAGATTGCCCACGATGATGGCGTCATTTCCGCCGACGGACAGGCCCGGTCCCAGGGGCTTTGGTTGAGTCGGATCCGAGATATCGACGACCCACGTCCGAGATTGAGTCGTGACCAACGCGAGGTTGTCTTTCAGGGCCACACCGAATGGCTCTGCGTTGGTCCAAGTCCCTACGAGGCGCGGCGCTTCGGGGGTCCCGACGTCCAGTACGCGCAATCCACCGGTAAAATCGGCGATGTAAACCAGATTACCAGCGGCAGCCACATCAAAAGCGTAACCCGGACTGTCGTAGGTGGCCATGAGTCGCGGCCGTGTGGGGTCGGAAACATCCACCACATGGACGCCTCGTTGCCTGGCCGCGAGAATGGCCCGATTCTCGGAAACGACGACCCGATCAACATGACCCAATCCAGCCAAGACTCCCACCAATTGAGGCCGGGCGGGGTCCCGAACATTGAACACTCGAAGGCCCGCACCACCGTCAGCGAGAAAAACGAAATCACCAGCGCGATCAATGCCATAAGCGATACCAGAGATATCAAGACTGCCCAGGAGGGAAGGTGAGGCCGGGCTCGTCAAATCCCAAATCTGCAGGGGGGCACCGGCCTGCCCCACGTACAGGCGGTTGTGACTGTCTAACGTGAGCGCGCTGACCTCGCCGTCAGTGCCGACGGCTGCGATTAGCTTCGGATCGGTGGGCTGTCGCGCGTCAATGATTTCCAAGCCGTCCCATCCTTCCCCCACGCAGACCAGCGACCCATCGGTCGCCACAGCGCTGGGCGCGGCAGTGGTCTTAAGCGAGCCGATCAGTGGCAAGCGCGAAGGGAGTTTCGTGCGGTCAAAAATCCTCAAGCCACGATCTGGATCCACGTTAAAAAGCGAATCGCCGGCAACAGCGACCCCGGTTGCTGACCCCAATCCTGAGAAACCAAGCTTCGACAATCTTAGAGGATCTCGACAATCGGTGACGACCAGGTTGGTTTCGCCCCCAACGGAAAAGGAGAATCCGTCGGCCAGAACCACATTTCCCCGGTCATTATACGCCGAGAAAAAGTAATTTCCCGACAGCGTCTTCGGGTTTCTCGCGTCGAACACATCAAACAAGCTGAGATTGCCCCGGTAATCCGACAAGGCCAGCACGTCTCCCTCGAGAGCGATTCCGCACGAATAGGTTCTGGCCCCCGAGGTCCCCAACAAGACGGGCTCTCGCGGATTCGCGACGTCAAAGACCGAAAGCCCCTCACCCCAGTCCGCGACGAAGGCTGTCGTTCCGCGAACCACCACGTCGTAAACGGGACCCCTGGTGACCCTGCCTCCCAATCGTGACATCCGTCTCGGATCCGCGACATCGATCAAAATCAATCCCCCGCTCGCAGCAGCGGCATAGGCAATGCCGTTGGTAACTTGGAGCCCGTAAATAGGACCCACTGGATGGCCGGGCCAGGACGCAATTTGCCTGAGCGTTGCGGCTGGCAGAGGCAGGCTGAGGCAACAGCCCAAGCTGAGAGCGAGAAGATTGAGGCGCCATCCAAACCGCAAGCAGAACGACCCTATCACCATGACCTGGGCAATCTGAAGGCCGGTGCTCTGACGGAAACAGGAATGTGGCGACTACCAGCCGCGTCCAACTTGCCCTCGGACATCGCTGGATTGCGCTGCGGCCGGTCTCGGCGAGTTGAGTCGAGTGAAACCTGGGAAACGTGAAATGGGCATCGTAAGGGTGATGGGAGGAGAATGTCATCCAAGGCGGAGGACCTTGCGCACCCCTCCCTGCACCGATGACGCGGTGCTATCGCTGAACCGCGCGATAAAAGCGGCGGGGAGCCGCGGGGTTTGGATCGACCGCCTCAGCTTGCCCGCCGCTGGGCACGACATTCGTCAACGGAGACCAACCCGCCCCGAGCTCGAGGCCGTCACTGAACTCGATATTCCACGGCGAACTCCCCGCGTCGGTGACGTTCAGCCGAGGAACTCCCGAATCCCACCGCAAGGCGAGCCTCGGCGACGTCGCCGCCATCTCGTCGAATTTCACAACGGACAAACCGCCGCCGCCCAACGCCGCCAGCAGGGTGTCGCCATTCATCACCAGTCCCAACGCTTGGAAGGTGTCCGTCCACTCGGCCCCACGCACCGGCTGGGTCGGTTGGCTGATGTCGAACGCCACGATGCTGGGTGAGTTCATCGCCACGAAGGCCCACGTGCCTCTGACCAGGATCTCCATGCAGCCAAACGCCGGGGTCTTGCTCAACAGGACCGGCTTCGTGCGGTCACTGATATCGAAGATTGAGAAGGAGGTGCCCTGGAGAGTGAAGGCCAGGTTGCCGGCGACCGCGACGCGTTCCGTGCCCGGCGCCTGGCCCTGGCCCACGATCCTAGGTTCGCTCGGCACTGACACGTCGACCAGCGCCAACCCTCCCGACTGTGCCGCCACCAACGCCAGGTCGTCCCGCAACGCCACACCGCTCGCCAGGAGGTTGGTCAGGGCCCCACGAGGACGCGGTGTCTCGGGTGTCGTGATGTCCACCACCCGAAAGCCTCCGGTCAGGTCCGCCACGACCACCAGGCTGCCCGAGGCCGCGACATCATACGCGTAGCCCGGACTGTCGTAGGTGGACACCAGCCGCGGCCGGCTGGGATCCGCCACATCCACGACATGGACCCCTCGGTCTTCTGCCGCGAGAATCGCTTGAGTGCCGGTCATCGCGAGCCTCCGGACCAGACCCAGCCCCCCCAGGGCGCCCACCACCTTCGGTTGCGATCGATCCTGGACATCCAACACCCGCAGGCCGGCCCCGCCAGCCGCGATAAAGGCGGAATCACCGGCGCTCTTGACGTCATTGGCCACGCTGGAGATGTCGAAGCTTCCGAGGAGCGCCGGTGCCGCCGGGTTTTCCAGGCTCCAAATCTGAAACGGAGCGCCGTCCTGCCCCACGTACAACCGATTCTGACCGACCATCGCCAGCGCGCTAACATCACCTTCGGTGCCAAAAGCGGCGACTCGCTTGGGAGTGGCGGGCACTCGGGCATCCACGACCTCCACCCCACCCCACCCTTCTCCGACGCATACCAAGGATCCATCGGTGGCCACGGCACTGGAGGCGGACGTCGTCTTCAACGAACCCAATTCAGGCATCGTTCGCGTCGAAAGTTTCGATCGATCGAAGATCCGCAGACCGCGATTGGCGTCGACCGCGTAGAGTCGATCGCTCGAGGTAGCGATCCCGGTCGCCAAACCAAAGGATCCCAGGGATCCAACGACCGACATGCGAAGCGGGTTACGACAATCCACGACGGTCAACTGGGACTGGGATCCGACCGCGAAGGCGAATCCGCCAGCCAAGGCAACCTCCCCTCCTGCGGTCATCCGAATGCCGGTGCCGATGCTGGATCGTTTGATCGGACCGGTGACATCGGTCACGTCAAACAAGGTGAGGTAACCTTCGTAACTCGACACCACCGCGAAGTCGCCCTCGATGGCAACTCCGGTGGAATAACGATCCGTCATCGTGGTGCTCACCAAAACCGGCTCACGTGGATTGGCGACGTCGAGGACCGTGAGACCCCAGGACCAATCGGCGACGAAGGCCGTCGTGCCGCGGACCACCACGTCGTAGGCGGATCCGCGGGTGAGGAAGCCTCCCAAGGGGGAGATGTGTTGCGGATCCGCGACGTCGAGAATGATCAATCCGGCACGGTCGGCCGCGGCAAAGGCCATGCCGTTGGTGACGTGGAGTCCAAAGATGGGACCTGTCGCATAGCCCGGCCACGAGGCGAGCGACCGGAGTGTCGCGGCGGGCGACGGCAGGCTCAACCACCCGACAAGGGCGATTGCGAAGAGCGGAAGGGTACGCCTCAGGTGCCGGCGGTTCAAAACAGCCTCCTGTCTCTCGACGCCTCGATGACAGACGGCAGCACAATTTCAAAATAGAACAGCCGACCCTCTCGGCTTGCGGCATCGGCTCGTCCGCGTGAAATGGTCATGATGGTCGCATCAGATTTTCCCTTCGAACTCAGGGGCGATCGGGGCATGCAGCATCCGGGCGAGGATGGTGAAATAGGAAGCCCGGATCCGCCGCACATAGCCGGGTTGGGCGGCGTTCAATAATTCGCGCAGCTCCGGGAGATTGTAGAATGGGACGGTGAGCTGGGCGTGGTGCGCCTGGTGATCGCTAAAACCAAAGGGAGCAAAGAGGTACCGCTCCAGGAAGTTGGTTTGAACGTCGATGGTGCTTTGAGGCGCTTCGGCGAGATTCCCGATCGGCGGTCCCGGAAAGAAATAATTGTACCCGTGTTCGAGAAAGGTCCGAACCCGATCCAGTTGCAGCGCCACCACAAAGATGGGAGCCAGCCAGAAAACCAGATAACTCCACCATGGCAGCAGGATCCAAAAGAAGGCGGCGACCATCAGCTGGACTCCAGCCAGCGGCAGCAACTGGACGAGGAGCGTTCCCACTGAAGGCTTTTCAACACCCACCAACGCATGGCTGCCTTCCAAATCACCGTCGCCAATGAACTTGCGTCGAAGCTTGGTAAGAATGTCGGCGTAGTTCCCAGTCAGGAGCAACCAGAACCTCGGCCACCCGGGTCGGCACTTGATGATGGGCCGATAAATGTACCCATCGATGTCGTCCTGAATGCTCTGCGGGTACTTGTGGTGTTCCAGGTGTGCCCGCCGGTAATTGAAAAGGGACACCCCCACCAGCGAGGCGCAGAATAGGCCGACCGCCTCATTGAGCCACACCGGCTGCAGCAGGGTCTTATGCGTCGCCTCGTGCGAGGCCAACACCAGGCGGTACTGCATCAACCCGATGACCAGGAACGCCGCCAAACCCGTTCCCACGTTCAAATTCCACCGCAGCAGCCCGACCGCCAGGGCGAGAATCGCAAATGTCGATCCCAGGGCCGCCAGGGACGGCAACCACCTCCGGCGTTGTCTCAAATCGGCGATCCGCTGACGTAGTTCCGCAGTTGATAGATCCGTCGGCATACCGTGTTGCGTGACTTGAATACCTTGTCCCAGCCATGTTCCGGAATCAACGTCCCCCGTCGAAGGATCCCCACTTCCTCGCTGCGAAACTCGCACCTCGTCGGACACCGGCGTTCCCAGAGACCACCGATCAAAGTTTGAAGTCAGGCATTTCGACTGTGTACCACCGTGATTCGGATCCGTGCGGGATGGGGATCACCAACGATTCCTCCGTTCCTGAGGCAACTTGAGGTTCCGTGATGCGCTGCCAATTCCTGGGATCCAGATCCGGATTCGAAACGACGACATACCGCACTCCGGGAACGGTCTTCCATTTCAACCGCAGGGTTAGCTTACCGCTGATGTCTGTCTCCAGCGACGGTGGGACCGAAATCTCCGCCGTCGGGACCACCAATATCCGACAAGCAACCGCCTGAGACTCGGATTCGCCATCGGACACAAAATAGGTGAGCTCGTCTTCGCCGATGAAATCGTCGTTCGGAAGGTAGAAGTACCCTTCGGCGGTGGGTGTGAGCTTGCCATGAACGGGCTCTTCCCGAATGCGGACGGTCAGATCATCGAAGTCGACATCGAGGCCTTCAATCGGCAGCTTCGTCATCGAGCCCGACCGCACCACGATTTCACGAGGAAGCGCCACCGGAGGATCGTTCACGGGCAGAACGAGGATCTCCACACCTCCCAAGGCGCTGAGATGATTCGCGTCGGTGACGCGATAGGCAAAGTGCACCACACCGTTCTTGTTGGTTGCGGGGACGTAACGAGCCGCAGCCTGCGACGGATTGTAGCTCAATCCGGGGATGTCTTCAAAGATCTCGAAACGGAATGGCCCGAGACCCAGTGGCGGTGTTTCCAGCTGAAAATCCACCGGCGTGTCTTCATCCGTCAAAACCAAGAGCCGCAGCTCCGCCGATGGATCCGTCTCGGGCTCGAC
>JAEUHG010000301.1 GCA_016795425.1 Verrucomicrobiales bacterium | reverse complement strand
GGACGCGACGACGGGAACCTCGGTGGCGTTGGTGCGATCCAATCAGGCGGCGCCGCGCACGCTTCTGTCCCACGGGATCAGTTTGGCCAATGCGCCCGCGTGGCCGACCACTCTCACTTCCACTCAGGTCCTGGAAATCTTGCCGGTCAATCCCTTGGACTCAGTGAGCCGTCTGTATCGCGTCACGGTGGGTTTGGAGCACGTCGAGGTGCCGGGCCATTCAGCGGTTCAAGATCACCAGGTGGTGCTTCCGGAGCAGCGGTTACTCGACTTCAGTGGGCGCCTGTTTTTCGGCCAGGTGGAGACACGCATGGAGGCGATCCTCAACCATCCGGTGCCGGGCTACGTCATTCCCAACGGTGTGAGCTCAAGTCTGGCTGTCGCGGTGGACGGGGGGACGATCGCGGGGCACTCCGGTTACCGGTTTGGCAGCGGCAATGAGTTAGCCGTGCTCCTCCGACCGACGGGGGACGCCGAGTATAGGGGTGCGGCGACGCTACCGGTGCGATCCCCTTCGCCGGACACGAATACCGTCGCCAACGTACGAATCCGGCGGACGGAGCTGACATTGCGGAGCACCGGCGCATTTGCGGATGTTCAAGTGTGGCTTCCGTCCGGGGTCGGTTACCGGTTCAACAAGGATTCCCGCATTCTCCAGGGCACGCTCACCTTCAACGGGCGTTCTCTGGACCAGAACCTGGCTCCGGCTGACCGGCCTCGGTTGACCGCGCCGGCGCTGTACCTGTGCGAGGAATCGAAGCCGGTTTGGTTCGAGGGCACGGAGCTTTCCTGGGATGTCGCCGAGGGACGGTTTCTTCTCAAGTCCACCGGACTCGCCGAGTACGTCCGTCGATCCGAAGTGGATCGATTGCGTGCCGCCCCAGTTGCCGAGGCTGAGAAAGAGAAGAAATCGAATGAGTTGGTATTTGCGACGATCCAGAACGTGACCCGCCCGGAAGTGGTGATTCGGGCGCATACGGATGGTTCGGCCCGCCTCACGTTCGATGCGGAACTGAAGCCCGGCGCATTCACGACCCACTTTCCGTATGCCACACGCGTGGAATCGCGGGAAGGCGGTCCGTTGTCTGTGGACGAAGACCTGATTCTGCCGGCGAGCAGTGGTTTGGTGGAAGTGGATCCGATCCGGGTCAGCTACGGTCAGGGTTGCTCGGAGCCGGATTGCTCGGGTCCAGCGGAATCGGCAGGCGTGGTGTTGGAGCCCAAGGCCGGGGAATTGCGTTTCACGTCGGACGGCGGGCTGACGGCTGGCGGCGAGGTGGTGGATCCGCAGGAATTGGCTTGGGGACGCATCGAGACGCCGGGATTGG
Organism: Verrucomicrobiales bacterium; assembly: GCA_016795425.1. GTDB lineage: Bacteria > Verrucomicrobiota > Verrucomicrobiia > Limisphaerales > CAIMTB01 > CAIMTB01. Next base: position 32,469 of record JAEUHG010000301.1, on the reverse strand, counting down.
GAGGGTTCGCTCAGCGCGTGGGGGCTTTCGGCGAGGCACGGTTCTTCATGCCTGGCAGTTTTCTTCGCGGCGATGTTACTGAGCTGGAGGCCCGCCATCGGCCGGGAGTTCTGCTCTTGGAAGGGGTGAACCCCGGGGATGCGGCGGTGTTGGAGCGGTTTGGCATGACCCAATACACGGACGGAGGCGGCGATTATGCCGGGCTCAACTTTCGATTGGGCCGTGACGGGGAGCGAGCCGGGCGCAGCGTCTTGGGTGGACACGAAACGGGGAACTATCCGCTTTCCCGGCGTTCAAAATATTATGTTCGCCCCGGAGGCGTCAGTGGAATTCATGAGGCCGTGACAGGCGCGAAGCCGGACGACGCGAAGATCTACGGGTACGACTTCCACTTCTCAAACTACGGCCTTTCCTACCTCGATAGCGGGAATCATGAATCGCGGACGAGCGGATCCATCGGCGTCGGCGGCCCTTCCCATTTCACGATCAATTTCGAGGAACTCCGGTTCACCTGCCTGGGAGGGCTCGACTGGGCCAAGGTTCCGGAGAGTGAGACGAACAAGGTGCTGGAATACTGGCAGGCCGACATCAAGCCGTTGGCCATCCAATTTGACCGGCCGGCATCCGCGGCGTGCGATCCCAGCAAGGGCTTCCTTACGCTGGGCGTCGAGGCCTGGGCGCAACACGTGGAGGCGGCGCTGTACGGACAGCTCGGGTGGCACTCCAGCGGCAACCTGATCACGCTTCAGGATCGCGCGCTGGATCCGCCGTTCGATTCCCGGCTTAAGCTTCCCAACTCCTTTCCCATACAGGGACCGGACCACGCCGGCGGCCACGAGACTTACGCGTTCACGCCGGTCAACGACGCCTACTACAACAATTGGGAGCATGCCCCATCGGACACCGGATTCATGAACATCGCGGGCAAACTCGATGTGCCCTTCTTCGAGGACCTCCGCGTGCACCTTCATACCAGCGCCGATCGCGACGCCCCTGCGTCGCCCGTGTTTCTCATGGGGGGTTGGCCCGATCGCGGATTCGAAGTGGACGGGCACAATTTCTTCGATGCGAATCCAGCAGACCCCGACAACCGGGGGGTGCCGGCGGACACCACAGTGGCCGGCTACCGAGTGGGGAACACAGACCGGAATGGGAAGTATCTGGTGCGCGCCCGGCGCCGTTGGATCGATGCGATCGATTTGGATTTTCCCCTGCGCTGGAGCGATTCCACGCGTGCCTTCACCGGGTTCGAGAGTGTGGAAAGCGATCTGCGAGTGCTGCGGGTTGAAAGCGAAGCGCGCTACCTCAGCGCGGAAAACGCCGAATTGGTTTTCGGCGTTCAATACGCGGGGTTGCCTCAACTTAATCTGGCCAATCTGAGCTTCAGCGCGGCGGGCGGACTCGCCGAGGCATTTTCCGGGCCCGTGCTGGCGCCCGCCCGCGACGCAATCGAAGCCGGAACGGATCACTTGGACGAAATGCTGTCAGATCGGATTGGAACCTTCTTCGATCCGACTTTCGACACGCTGCTGGATCCCGTGATCGACGCGTTGTACCAGGCATTACGGTCTGACTACCGATCCCATGGCGGCGCCTTCTCTGGTGGGTCTCCGGCGCCGATCATCGCGGCGCACGTCCGTGGTGGCGGCAATTCCATCGTCAATCGTTTGCGAGGTCTGGTGGACGGCGCCAGCACGCCGGAACAGGTGGATGTGCTGCGGCACCTCGACACGAACCTCGTGCAGGTGGGGAGCGCCCTCGGGCAGATCCGGCTTCTCCTCGGCCGCGACCCGAACGGTCATCGCGCGAACCTTGCCTCGCTCATTCGCAACATCGTGGGAGAGCTGGCGGGGAATTACGCCGGTGCATTTGGCGACGCGGTTTTGAGCCCGCAACTGGCGGCATCAGATCCTTCTTTGGCCCAGATCCAGGCCAACTTGGAGGACCTGCTGGATGCCATTGAAGCCTTGCGTGCCGGACTCCAGCCCGGTCGTGAATTTCGGTCTGAACTACAGGCGAATCTCAACGGTCTGGGCGACGTCGTCACGCAAGTGGCTGGTCAGTTCCAGTCCGATACCGACTCGATCTTTGGCGAAATCCTCGTGCGAGGGGATGATCCTTTTAGCGACTACACCCCGGAGGAACTCAAGGCGCGCCTGCGCCAAAAGTTGGAGGATCGGTTCCTGGCGTCGGTCCTGGCCTCTTCGTTCCAGCGCATCCTCAAGCAAAGGATGTACGATCTCGATGCGGCCATCCGCGAGGGAATCGACTCGGTGTTCCAGCAAGTCAATCGAGTGATTCGTGAGGTGATCAGCCAATCTCTGGTGGAAGCGGATTCCTCGATCATTCCCTTTCTCGACGATTGTCGGCAGGTTTTGGGGGCCGGTCGCATCAACGGTTACGCCCATCTAAACGGGGATGCCCTGCGTCTCTTGCGTCTGGACCTGAGCGCCCGGCTCAAGGCCGCGTCCGATCTGGAATTCGACGGGTTCCTGCAGATTCGCGAACTGACCAGCGAAGGGACACCGAGTGTCTGCTTGCCCAAGGGAGGTCGGGCCCTGGAGGTGACGCTGGGAGCCAACGACGCGGAGGTGCGATGGATCCAGGACGGATTGCGCGCGACGGCCACTGGTAAATTCACCTTCGACACCACGTCGGGTCGTCCGACATTGGCGAATCTTGGCGGCGGGCTGGATCTCACGGGGGAGATCGACTTTGAGATCTTTCAAGCTTCCCACCTGGCGGCATGGATGGCGTTTGGCGCCCTCGAGAATTACCTCAGTGCGGCTGCATCGGTGGGAGTTAACGGTTACCAAGGTTCGGGCGGACTCTTTTTTGGGCGGAGCTGTTCGCCGGAGCCGTTGTCCTGGGATCCCGAGGTGGCGAGTGTGGTGGGCCACCAGTCGTTCAGCGGTGCCTATGGCTATGCTGACGTGTGGCTACCGCTTTCGGAGGCGTTGCTGGGGATCCCGGCGAGCTGCGTGTTCGAGGTGTCGGCAGGTGTGGGAGTGGGAGCAGGATATTTTCAGGAGGGTCCGACGTATGTCGGGCGGATGCTCGCCGACGCTGAGGGGGAAGTGCTCTGCATCGCGACCTTGCACGGGGAACTCAATCTGGTCGGGGTGAAGAACGCCGACGGACTTCATCTCAAAGGAGGCGGGAGGATGTCTGGAAAACTCGGCTGCTGCCCCTTCTGTGTCCGCGTTTCACGCCACGTCGACGTCGAATACAAGCACGGCTCATGGGACATCGATTTCTGAAGCTACTGGCGTTCGTCCTGATCACCTGGTTCGCCTTGCCGAGCGGTGGCGGGTTGGCCACGCCAACGCCGACGCCGGTGGAGTTTTTGCCCAACTCGCTGTTCGCGGTGGGAACCTCGACCACCGATTTGCGGCAGCGGGATTGGGCCTATCTGCTGTGGATCGCCACTGACCAGGAACTCGTGCTGGGGCGATCGTTCGCTGTTTATGCCAAGTCGGGCGACGCTGCGGCACCCGGCGAATATACTCGTCGCGCGGTGGTCGGGCTTCAGACGGAGCCCGCGGTCATCCAGTCGCTGCTGGGGCGAGCCCGCGTTTTGGGCGATGACCTTTCCGAGTTGGAAGGCCGCATCGACGCCTTGTTCACGACGCTTCGGCCTCCGGCAGGTGGTCTTCCCGAAAAAATTTCTGCCATGATCCGTGGCGCGCTGGGAGATCCATCCAGTCTAGAGCATTTGGCGCTCCTTGGTCGGGTGCATCCGGGGATCAACTTTTGCCTGGGCTACGCCCACGCCGAACCTGTCGGTCCCGGCAAGACAACGTTCGAGATTCGAGAGTTTGACCTGGGCCAGTCTCGCGACCTGGCGGTGGTGGGCCGGGTCACCGTCGAGTCGGGCGCACCGATGGTTTTGCCGGCCCCAGGGCCGCTGGTCGAGGTCCCGGAGCGCACCGCCCGAGGCGATCTCAACGTCCGGTTTCGTTGGGCCACTCCAACTGAATTGCGGCGCCTCACCTTATTGAACCACGGATTCAACCTGTATCGCGTTTCCCGGGCGGATGCGGAGGCTCGCGGGTTTCATACGCGACCACCGAGTGGCGCGGTCTTGAGGCAGGAATCCCAGTCTGGCGGACTCGTTCACCGGGTCAACGCGCTGCCCATCCTGACGTCCGTGGATCTTGATGCCAATGAGGCCGTGAACCTTGCCGCCGACTCCAGGACGGTCTTCGCCGTCGATGACAACGACCGGCACCGCGCCGGGCAGGCCGCGTGGCGCAATGGGGACCAGTTTTACTATTTCGTTACCGCACGCGATGTGCTCGGTCGGGATGGTCAGGCATCGGCCGGATTGTTGGTGACGATTTGCGATCGTCTGCCGCCTGACGCGCCGCGGGGCGTTCGGGTGGAGAACCATTATGAATATGCCGGAGGGTCCGGCCGCCAGGCATTGGAGGTCACGTGGCTGCAGGCGGGCGAATCCACGGACCGAGTGGTCCAGTATTACGTTTATCGTTGGGACGCACCTGCGGACATCCTGGCTTTGGGTGCGGATCCGGTGGCGCATCGTGTCGGCGGCCCTATCGCCCACGTTCCCGGCCGGGAACGCGCGCGGTTCCTTGACGCGGGGCCGGGATCGCCTCAATCGCCTGCGGAGGACGGCACGACTTACTGGTACACGGTCCGAGCCGTCGATGATGGCGCCTGTAACAATGGTAATTGGTCGGCCCACAGTGCGGCCGCCTTCGGAGTTCTTCGCGATCGCACGGGGCCGGAGGCGCCGGAGGGCGACGTCGTGGTTCGTTGTTGCGGTCCGACGGCGGTGCCCTTTCCCGTGCGCGATGAGGTGGCAAAACAATCACAGGTTCCGGCCTTGGCGAATTTCAGGTTCACCTGTCGGCGTTCCCATCCGGCCATCGCCTCGGCCGAGTTTTACCTGCGCGTCCCCGGGATTTCGGAGAATCTGATTGCTCACGCCCGGTTTTCTGCGGGTTCGGACGACGTGCAGGTGGAATGGTCGATCGATCGGGCCCTGGTGGCGGTGGGATCCACTCCCTTTTATTGTCGTGTGGGGACATCGACCGGCGAGACCTCGGAGTTCGCCGTGAACGCGACCGCCCTGGCCCCCAAAGTGAACACGGTGCGCGTCGTGCCGTTCGGCGGGGATTACCCCTGCGATTCGGTTTCCTTGCGCGCGGTGGATGCCGGCGGAGTTTCGAATCCGCGCGGTTGCACCGGTTCCCATGACCCGAACCCGAGGCCTGACCTTGATCTGGGGGATCTCGTCGGGCCCGAGATCCATTTGAACCTCACGCCCGGCACCAAGGAGTATCGACTCTATCGCCGGGTGGATGACGGACCGTTGACTCTCATCCGCCAGGGGCCCGCGGATTTCGAGGACGCGTCGGAAATTGCCATTGTCGACCCGGACGTTCCGGCGAACGCGGCGGTGGTTTGTTACTTTGGCCAGGTTCTCGATGAGCAGGGTAATGCGAGCCCGTTGGTTCCACTCTCGGACTGCGTGCCCATCCGCCGTCCCACCGGAATTCCGATGCTCGCTCCGATCGAAGCGCGGGGTGATATCCATGGACCGCGCATGCGACTCCGTTGGTTTTGTCCGCCTTACGGCGTGGACCGTTTCCAGCTGTCGATCGCCGACAATTTGGGCGCAATGGCCGCGGAGATTTCCGCCGACCTTAGCCCGATGAGTGGGCAGGCAGTGAAGACCTACACGTTACGGGGCATTTCCCGAACCAACCTCTGCTTCTTCTACCGCACGCCACGAGTTGGACCTGCTTTCGGGAACGGCGCGATGTTCGAGGTTGAAGTGGATGCGGCACTGGGCGTGTCGTACGACATCATGGTCGCGGCGGTGGGCGTCGACGGCGCCGTCAACCAGGACAGCAACGTCGAAACCTTTCGGTGGCGCCCGGTTTCCAGCGAGGTCGGGCTCCAGGTTCCATGGCCGGCGCGCGATCTGCCCGTCCAGGGTGTATTCAGCGGGGGACTGCGGGCATTCCGACTCCCGGACGGACTCTATCCGGGCATTGGCCTGCGGCTCGGCGTCTTCGCCGGAGCCTATCTTCCCGCCAAGACGCCGATTGCCAGTCGGCCGACCCAGTTGGTTGGGCAGATGGATCCGGCGACCCTGCTTTACACCAATCGCAGCGGGTCAGGGCCGCTTCCTCTGGCGGTTTACCGGGTGCAGGTCGCGGGACCCGAGTTTCCGCAAGTCTCGGGCGATCTCATCCAGGTGACACCCTTGATCGAAAGCATCGCGCACGAATTCACGCTTGAGAACCAGGTCCGGGTGACCGTCGTTCACGACCCCTATGTTCGCGTGGGTCCGAATGTCGAGTCTCCGCATCTGGTGGGGCAGGAGGGGGCGTTGTATCTGCTCGACACCCAGCCTGTCATCGTGGGCGCCCGGTATGTGTACCTGGTGGTGAGATTTCAATCCAACGGCGAGATCCTCGAGGTGTTCCCATCCAACGTTGTGGAGGTCACCCCGTGAACAAGACCCAGGTTTCCGTGCGGCGCGCCGTGAACTCCGTTGGCGAGGGGATCGCGCCCTCTGCCGCATGCCGAAGAGCAGGGGGAATGCTTTTGATTCTTCTGTTTTCCGCTTTGGGCATTTCCGCGGCCGAGCGGATTCCCGGTGTGGTTCTGGAGACTGCGACCGAAAGCCACGGCGTGGGCGACTTCAACGGAGATGGCCTTGATGACCTGGTGGTGGTCGAGCGGGACACTGGACTGCTTCGCATCGCCTTCCAGGCTTCGCCGGGAAAGTGGTCATGGCTCGAGCCCCGGCCCTCCGGGACTCCTGGGATCACTGGGGTGAGTATTGGGCCGATCCTCTCGACGAATCGCGACACACTCGTGCTCGCCTCGCCTGCCGCCAATCGAGTGAATCTGTTCGAAATCGCCAACTCCCAGGCATCGGTCACTCCGGTGGCCTGGTTTCCACCGTCCATCGGCCCGAGCCTGGTGGTCGCGCTGGATATTGGTGGTGTCGGAAACACGGCGCGTGACGACCTTTACGTCCTGAGCACACTCAACGGCGGAGAATCACCTATCCGTCAGTGCCTGGTGCGCAGCACCGCGTCGGGTTTGACTTCGATGTTCACCGGCATTGCCTCGGCTGAATTTCGTACGGGACAAGCGGTGCGGCTTCGGAGCGATGGCCCCTTGCTGTTGGGCTTGGTTGCCGACTCGGATCGCGCATCGAGTTTCCACACCTACGATGTCAGCGCGGGAGTGTTGAGTGCGGGAGCCGTCGTCGACGGTTTGCCGCGCGGTGCGCGTTACGTTCACGCCACCTTCGGCAGTGGAACACTCCGTCAGTTCGTCTTCTACCAGTCCGGACGTTCCGTGCTTCGGTCATTGCCACTCACCGAACCCACGCGCGATCACCTGAAGTTCGGAGCGGCGATTGAGTTCGACCTTCGCCGCCCCATTCAAGCGGTCATGTTGGTACCGGGCAGAGAGGAAACGCGGCTGTTGGTCCTGTTCGAGAATCCGTCCTCGGCGGCGGTGTTTCAGTTCGACGGCGTCAGCGCCCCGCGTTGGGTGGAGGAGATGGCGGCGCCGGCGGATCGGGAATTCACGGGGGCAAGTCCGATGGGAAACGGGGACTTCGTACTGTTCGACGGCGTGGCAGGGGCTGGCCGATCGACTCGAGCGGTGGTGAAGGAATGGAACGGTCTCAAGTATCTCGATGCCCGATCGTATGCGCTGCCCGACGGAGTCGCCGACCACGGCGGAGCCAACGTCTTTGTATTTCAAAAGGAACCCTTCGTTCATCCGAGTCCTATCCTAACCCAACGGCTCTCGGCCGGGGATTGGACTTCACGGCCGGTGCTCGACGGAATGCCAGCTACGCTGCGGGTCACGGTCGAGAATTTTGCGGGGTCTGCACTGGGACTCGGTTCGGCTGAGGTAATGTCTTTGGATGAGGTGACTCCTCCGGGCGCCTATGTGGTCGCCAACCAATATCTGCCCGGACTCTCGATCCATAGTCGCACGCCGCCGGTCGGTGACGAAGTGGTCGACGTCCGGATTCAGCCAGCACCGGGACCACAGACCACCGCGGTTGAGGCGACCTTGGAGGCCCTGGGCGGAGGCAGGGGAGTGCAGATCTATTACCGGCGAACACCGGAGCCTGATTGGACTCTGTACGCTGCGCCCTTCGTGCTGTTTCGGGACACTACCGTCGAGTTTTTTGCCCAACCGGCCGGGAGCGATCGCAAATCCGTCATTCATTCCGCGACCTACACTTTTCGTGATTCTGCTTCGGACTTGGATTCAGACCAGGATGGCGTTCCTGACTTCGTTGAACTGGGATTGGATTCCAATCAGGACGGGGTGCCGGACTACACCGCCTTGGGCACTGGGCTCGAGTCGGTTACGGGAAGCCGGGACAGCGATGGGGATGGGTATGGGGATCTCGACGAGATCGTCGCGGGTTCGCGACCCTACGACGCGGCAAGCACTCCGCCAACAGATGCGCGCCTCGAGGACCGGTCCGGGTTCGATCTGGAGGTCGTGCCTCGCCCTTTGGACGGCACCACGACAAATATCACGGGCGCACGGCCCGGTACCAACCTCCGGCTGCACACCCTATCCGGCGATCTGCTCGGGGCAGGAGTCACCGCCGTGCCGAAGCCGCCTGCGCCGGCCTCGACCGCGTCCGTGATCTTCACGAACGTCAGCGCCGACCTCCGATGGCCTCTGTTGACCCTAGGCACCGACGCGCATTTTGAGATCGAAACCGGCGCCGCAGATGTACGACTCGGGCGGGAATTGGTGGGGCTGTTTCCCATGCCATTCCAGCAAACGGGCCTTCGTGTCGCCTACACATTTGGTCGAGGAACGTTGGCTGCCGAAGCGGCGGCGTGGAGCGCCGCCGCGCGGGCGACGGCTGCCGCGGCTCCCCGTTTTCGATACGTCCAGGAGTTGAGGCCGCTCGACGCGCTGATCGCTTTGGTCTTCGAGCGCAAGATCGGGCAGCTCCTGCGAGAGCGGGGCGTTCTGGCGTCCGAGGAGATCTCGATTTTTCCATTTCGCCCGGCGGATCGAGGGCGGCGCGTGCCGAGCCAAGCCGAGCTGCTGAGCCTGGAGACAGCGACAGAAGACGCGGCGGCGTACCGAGTGGACGAAGTGTACGGTGCGATCTCGAACGTGCTCTCGGAAATCAAGGGGTCCTCGATTGGAATCCAACATCTGCAGCATCTGGCGGAGGATGTTTATCGCATCAGCAGCGCCTACCATCGAACTGCTCCCGGGGGCTTGGATTTGCCGGTGGAGGTCTTGCGGGAGTTTATCGGGTCCGGCCAACTCCCGTTCGCGTACAGGAACCGCATTGCGCCGAGCCTTCAACAACTCGCCAGCGCTGGACTAGCGGAAGTCCTGGCTCGACCCAGGCCGCGCCTCATCCAGACCGTGGACCTCGTCGTCTTCGACGGGGGAGTGACCTCGGATTGCACCACTCTTCAGGCGCGGGGACGTCCGGTGGATTTGGTATTCGCGGATGGTACCGCCTATTTGTTTCCGCCTTCGTTCCGTCTCATTTCCGGCACGAAAGTTCACGTCGTCGGGTATCTCGACGTGCGTGAAGCCAACTCCGCCTGTGGAGGCGCTGCCATGGAGGTGATCTCTGCGACCGTGACGTCGGTGCCGGTGGTGGAGACGCCCGATGAGGATCACGACTTTCTGCCCGACCGATTGGAATTCGCGTTCTTCGGGAACCTGATGTCGGGTGCGGATGACGACCCGGACGGGGACGGATTTGGGAATCTCCAGGAATTCCTCGATGGCACCGACCCCAAGGATGGACTGGCTCGCGGGATGAATCCGGTGAATCTTGGACCGCCGGAAATCCGGGTTTGGCTGCATCCCAACCACAGTCTGGGACTGGGGTGGAAATTCCCGGTAACCTACGCCGCCCGGTTCCGATTCGGTGTGCGGATGGGTTCGAGCCTGGGCGGTTCCTTCACTGAAATTCCCGTGACAGTGGTTTCACCGAGCTCTGATGCCTTCGAAGTGCAAGTCCCCCCGCCGGTCGGCGCAACGGCGTTCTACCTGCTTTACCTGGAGCTCCGCTAGCGACGAAGGAGGGTAGCTGCCGGCGGAAGCTTCCAACAGAATCACCTCGCTCCCAGCCATCCAGCCCTTTCCACGCAAGCAGGTTCTATGCGGTTTCGGACAAGCTCTCGCCGACCGCGAGGGTAGGCAGGCGGAATTCGTGTGCTGATTCTCGAATGGCTGCCGCGGCTTCAGTAGCGGACCACGCGGTAAAAGAATTCTCGGTCGCTGCTGGATCGCGGCGCGAGGACCACGGCCGTTCCCGAGGCATCGCCAGTGAAGGACTGAACCGTGCGCCAACCTCTCAGGTCCGTCGAGGATTCGAGGCGGTGAATGCCGCAAAGACCGGCATCGACGGTGACCGCGACCTGCCCGGGGGTGGACAGATCGATTCGTCGAATCCGAGGCGGCGGATCGCTGCAAACGGCACGGGTGGCGTCGGAGGTAAAGGCGAGGCCGTAGAGACCCGGGGAGAGGATGCGTTGTTCGTAGGCAACACCGCGATCGAGCCCGCGGATTTCCACCGACGCGAAGGACCCGGTAATGCTTTCGCCATAGCGAAGAAATCCGACCTGATCGCCGGCGCGCGGCGGGTTGGCGAGGAAGTTGACGATGAGTTTGCCGTTCAACCGGACCGATCGGTCGACCTGCAATTGGAGTGCTTCAGGGGCGTTGGCGGCGCCGAATACGTCGATTTCCAATGTACCGTTGGCATCCTGCAGATAGTGGCCGTCCTGAATTCTCAGGAGGTGATCGTTCTCGGTGAGCAAGCCGGGCGCACACCGGCCTTGGGCGACGACTTCGACCGAACTGGCCCTGATGGTGCCGCCTCCGCGCAGGAGACCTCGGTCCACGCGCAGGATGCCTTGCGGGGCGCCGCCGCCGTTGCCGATCTCAAGGCTGCCGGTGGCGAGGTCCACGAGACTTGGTGATTGAAGGACCAGACTGCCTTCGAGTGCTCCCGAAGTGATTTGTACGAATCCGCCGCTGGCGGCTCGCAAGGTTCCTTGTGCCAGGTAGAGAGATCCTTCGCGCAGGTGGATGGAAGAGCCCGACCCGATAACGAGCGCCAGGCGAGCGCCTGTCCCTTCCGTATCTCCGATGTTCAGGTGGCTCGCGACGACCGTTCCGCCGCCAGTGACCGAAAGACGGCCCGGACCGCTGCGGCCCACATGGATGGCGCCCGACGGAATCTCGAGGGTCGAGTCGATGCCGTCGACGGTCACTTCGCCGTCGCCGACTTCATCAGGAGTCACTGTCACCAGCCCGCCGGGCTGGTTGAATTCCAAGCGCCCGCCATTCCTTACCCGCAGGGCGCCTCGGCCTTGTTTGCCGACTTCGAGACCATTTCCCACGACGAATCGCGCGGTGCCCGACGCGCCGTTGATATCAAGAAGGCTTGAATCCTGGGAGAAGCCGATCCTCGTCCAACGGGCGCTGGCACGGCCGCCACCGAGGACCGACAGGAGCCCTGGGCCGTTCGACCCCAGGACCACCTCATCCCGGCAATCGAATTGTGCTCCGCCCAAGCCCTGGCTGCCCTGGCCGACGGTGACGGTGCATGCGCTTCCGACCTCGAGCGAAGGTACGGAGAAATGTCCTCCGTCAGTGGCGCTTGCGTTTCCGGCGAGGAGGACGAGCGGCGTGGCAAGAGTGACGCGAGAATCGGTGCCTTTGGCATGAAGCCCCGCGAATTTCGCCGGATCGGAGAAGGTCACGTTCTGAGCCAGGATTTGGGCGCGGTTGCTCGCCACGATCTGGGTTGCAGCCGGCACGAGCAATCGATCGGCGATGGTCCAGCGCGATCCCGTACCCGCCACGATGGCGTTGCCGAATGCGACACTCACTGTGCGGGTGGTCATCTGACTTCCGCCGTTGATGAAGACTTCGCTCGTCGTCTTGAAATCTTCGATGTCCACGGTGCTGCCGCTGTCGGCGGAGAGGCGGGAGTTCTTTAGGTCCAGAGCCAGTGCTTCGAACTGCGCACCATTGGCGAGCGCGATGTGCGAGACACCGTCGGCAGGTCCCTGATGAAGCCAGGTTGCGCCGTCGACGGTGGTGCCCGGGACGCCGTCGGCGAGCGTGACGAGGGTGCCGCGGTTTCGAACCAGGAGGCGTCTCGACGGATCCGGGGGGCCCGGTCGGCTGGCAACAATGGGTCCCAGGGTTGTCCGGGCGCCGTCGATGACGGCCGTTGCATCGCCTCCCATGTTGAAGAGTTCGGTCACGGCGAGTTGCCCGGCACCTGTCACGGTGAATTGCCCCGAGGTGGCGAGAATCCTGGTGGTGAGGGAGCCGCCCAAGTTGAACTGGATGTTGGCAGGGGTCGGCGCCACGTCGAATTCAGTGACGACGAGACTGTAGCTTCCGGGAATATCGACGACATAGGGGCCGGGGCGAAAGGCGATGCTGTCGCCGCTCCTTGGCGCCCGACCCTGGCAATCCGCGGGTGCCTGCGGCGATGTGGTCCACCGGCCGGCCTCCGAGAACAGACCACTTACCGGATCGTTCCAGGCCAGGGTACAAGGCTGGGCAAAGAGAGCTTGGACGTGAGCAAGACAGAAAGCGCAGAGAGAGAGACGCGATCCAAGTAGGCTCAAGGTCGCCGGCATAGCAGACCATTCCTTACCTTCCAGGTTTGAAAGTCACAACGCTCGAATGCCGCATCGGACATGCCGGCCACCGGGCCGATCGTGACGATCTTGGGTGACGCCCACTTGCCATCGCGGCGAGGCTTCGTAGGCTATTCAGCGTGCCCCGCGCCGCTTTCAGTTCCATGTTTGGCCAGTTGATGGAGGTGGCAGGGCGTCTGCGTTTTCGACCGCATCGTATCGCGCATCTGCTGGATGCCCGTGGACGCCATGAAGTGACGCTGCCTTCGGCATTTCCATTTCTGGTGAGCCTGTTTCGGTTGCGAACGGGCGCGGTGACGCGGCAGTTGACGTGGCACCAGCGGCTCGAGTTGTTGATGCCCTTGGATGGTCCATTGAAGGAGCGGATGGGGGAAACCACGGTGGTGCTGCAACCGGGGGATCTGCTGGTCGTGGATCACTTGAAACCGCATCAGGTCGTGGAGGATCCCGGATTGGACACCCGGGTGGTGGTGTTGACCTTTCTTCAGGAATGGGTTTTTGCTCCGGGATCGCCACCCTCCGACTTTGCGTTTCTCGCACCGTTCTATCGGAAATCGGACGGGCAACCGCTGGTGCTTCGCCGAGCAGCGCCAGGGGCGGAGGAGGCGCACGGTGCGCTGGCGCGGCTGCTGGACAGTTATTTCGGACGGTCGGGCGCCTGGCGCGAAGCCGGATGCAAAGCATGGCTGCTCGTGCTGCTGCACGCGCTCTCACGCGCTGCCGGCGACGGCGAGGTGGATCGAGGCGCCATTCTTCGCAGGCAGGAGATCGCGTCGCGCCTTCAACCGGTCCTGAATCATGTCCGCGAGAACTACGCCGAGCGATTGTCGTTGGGACGGGCGGCGGCTCTTTGTGGCATGAGTGCGGGGCGATTTGGGCGCGTTTTCAAACAGGTTTGCGGGATGACACTGGTGGCCTATGTGCATCAGGTGCGCATGGCCAGGGCGGTCGAGGCGCTGCGGCATTCGACGGAGCCGATCGCAACGATTGCCTCACGGTTGGGCTTCAGCGATCAAAGCCATTTTGACCGGTGTTTCCGCCGAGGATTCGGTTGTTCGCCGAGCCAATATCGGCGGGGTCCGGGAACGGCGGGTTAGACCCCTGATGGACCGTGAATGAGGCGATGCGGCTCCCGTGGGGTTGCGGGGCCGGGTGGTGATTCGTTCAAGAAAGAGATGATTCCGTTCAAGCCGGAGCGGACGCCGACGTTTCAGATTGCGAACCTCATGAACCCCGCGGTGCGTTTCCAACGTCGCGCCTTTACGCTGATCGAGTTGCTCGTCGTCATCGCCATCATCGCGATTCTGGCGAGCATGCTGTTGCCCGCGTTAAGCCAGGCCAAACTCAAGGCTCAGAGCATCAAATGCATGAGCAACGTCAAGCAGCTCGGACTCGCGTGGTACCTGTACGCACAGGACAACGACGATCGGACGTTGGGCCCGATGTCCAGTCGAACGGCGCCCGCGTGGTGCGAGGGCGACATGGTCAACGCTTCTGACGCCACCAACGACCGGTTCATCACCAATAGTCCAACCTGGGTCTATCTCTCATCCAAAGACATTTTCCATTGTCCCGCCGACATTGCCGGACTCCGGCTGGGCAACCGGGTGGTGCTCCGCAACCGGAGTTACGCCATGAACGCGTTTATCGGTGAAACGGAGACCACTTGGGTCGCCAACCACAAGAACACGTATCTGACGATGCCCAAGCTGACGTCCATCGGGGATCCTGGTCCTTCGGCCATCTTCAACCTCATCGACGAGCACGAGAACAGCATCAACGACTCCCACTTCTTCGCCTTCGACGATTTGCGGAAATACGCCAATAACCCCTGGCTCGATGCGCCATCGGGCCGCCATGGGAGGTCGGCGGGCTTCAGTTTCGTGGACGGGCATGCGGAGATCAAGAAGTGGCGGAGCCCGGGAGTGGAACAGGTCCGGCGCAACGGCACCGTGGTCGTTCCGAACAATATCTCGTGGCTGCCGCGGACCCACGCCTCCGACCACGAGTGGTTCCGCACCCACGTGGCGCCTTACAAGTGACCGGCGCCCGGATCGTTCCAGTCGCCGGCCGAATCGTTCAAGCCTTCGGCGGAATGATGACTACCCTCGGTCCATGCAGCCCTTTTCCCTTGGTGGCTTTGGCGGTTTTGCCGCGCGCGTTGCCGTCGCCATCGGACTGGTTCATGCCTTCTGCCATACAACGGCGGCGACACTTCCGGGACTCCGGGTTTCCGAGAATCGACGTTATCTGGTGACCACGGAGGGGAAGCCGTTCTTCTACCTCGGCGACACGACGTGGGAACTTTTTCATCGGCTCAACCGGGAGGAAGTCCTTCGCCTGCTCGAGAATCGCTCCGCGCGCCGGTTCAATGTCCTGCAATCGGTCGCCATCGCCGAACTCGACGGCCACATCGACCCGAACCCTTACGGTCATTTGCCATTTGTCGACCTCGACGTGACGCGGCCGGCGTTGGTCGAAGGGCCTGCCAACGACTACTGGGATCACGTGGACTTCATCGTGGCGGAGGCCAACCGGCGTGGAATCTATATCGGCTTCCTTCCGACGTGGGGACGTTATTGGCGGGATACCAGCAACAACCAGCGACCTCTGTTCACTGCAGCCAACGCGGAGGCGTACGGCGAATGGTTGGGGCGACGATATAAGGACGCCGGTTTGATCTGGATCCTGGGTGGCGATCGCGACATCTCGACCGACGAACACAAGGATATCATCCGGTCGATGGCGAAAGGCCTGCGCCGCGGGGATGGCGGGGCGCACCTGATGACGTTTCACCCCCCGGGAGGCAATGGTTCCTCAACCTGGTTCCACGACGAACCGTGGCTCGACTTCAACATGCGCCAGAACGGGCATGTCGCGGAGTTCACCGGTCGTTATGACAAAACCCGGGCGGACTACGACCGCACGCCGGTGAAGCCGGTGATCGACGGGGAGCCGATCTACGAGGATCACCCGGTGTCGTTCGATGCCGGCAAACTCGGCCATTCGATCGCCGCGGACGTGCGACGGCCCCTCTACTGGGATCTGTTCGGAGGCGCCTGCGGCCATACCTATGGGCACCATTCGGTTTGGCAGATGTGGGCTCCGCCCCGAAAGCCAATCAACAATCCGCTGATGCCTTGGTATGAGGCCATCGACCAGCCTGGCGCCGCCCAGATGCAGCACGGCCGTGCCCTTTTGGAATCGCGCCCCTTTCTGACTCGGATTCCCGATGATTCGGTGGTTGTCGGAGATCGAGTGCCGACCCATCTGCCCGGGGCGGGGCGATACCGATTGGCCGCGACGCGCGATTCGGACGGCAGCTACGCGATGGTCTACGTGCCGGTGGGGCGCGCCTTCACGGTGCGCATGGAGGTGGTTGGCGGGGCCAAGGTCAAAGCGTGGTGGTTCAATCCGCGGGACGGCTCGGCCAAGGCCATCGGGACCTTTCCCAACCAGGGCCAGCGCACCTTTGTTCCACCGGAACTCGGCGAGATGCTGGATTGGGTGTTAGTGCTGGATGACGCGGCGAAGAAATACTCTGCTCCCGGAAAGAACTGACCCGGAGCACGAATGGATTTCCGCGCCCGCATGGATCGCGGGTGTGGGAGGAAGCACGGCGATTATGAAGAAACTTGGGCTCGCTCTCCTCTGTGGAAGCGCGGTGGTCGCGTCCGTCGTGGCGTCGGACCTTCGTGGCCATCAACTGCTGGTCACGTCGGTTCGCACCGGAGACACGGAGGTCTACATCGCGGATCCGACTACGGGCGACCTGTTCAATGTTTCCCGATCTCCTCGATCCGAAGATCGTTATCCGTGTTGGTCGCCGAACGGAAAGCGGATCTGTTTCGCCAGCAATCGCGAGAGCACGACGAATCTCTGGGTGTCCAACGCCGACGGCTCGCGGGTGCGCCGTTTGAATCGCACGTCGGCGGTCTGTTATATGCCAAGTTGGCAGCGCACACCGCGCGGTGAACGTATTGTCTTCGGTCGACATGGGGCCAGACCCGAGATGGCCAGCATCAAGCCTGACGGCACCCGTGAAGAGATCCTCGGCGAGGGGCATGATCCGACCCTTTCGCCCGACGGAACGAGCATCTGCTACACCGGACACGTGGAGGGCGGCGTGACCGTTTTCGTGATGGACCACGACGGCTCGAACAAGCGCCGAGTGGTGCAGGAAGTGAGCCCGGTGGGGGCGACCTTCCCCAACTGGTCGCCGGATTCGAAGCAGATCGTGTTTTCCTTTCCGGTCGGTGAGGCGTTGGAACTGTTCGTCATCGACGCCAGTGGCTCCGGGCAGCGTCGGCTCACCACGTTTGGGGGCACGAGCGTTTGCACGCCCAGCGCCTGGTCGCCTGACGGCCGGTGGATCTCCTTTCGTCGAACGGACGAGCGGTACTGGAGCCATCCGGAACGGATGGTGAAGGTCTATGCCGAAAAACCCGCCGACAAGCGTCCCGTATGGGTCATTCGACCCGATGGGAGTGACGCGAGGCTCGTCGAATCGTTGCGCTTCCAAATGGCGATCGACGGAAGTCGCGCGAGTTGGAAGCCGACGCCGTGACGCCATGACACCATGAAGCCGGGGCACTCGACACGCGGCAATGCGCGCTTTGGATTCGTCACCGCGCTCTTGGTGATGATGGGCGGTTCGTCGGCTGGAGCGGCCTCGTCGTCGTTCGGGACGGAGCCGATGTTTCCCCTGCAGGTTGGCGAGAACCGCCGCTATCTCGTCGACAGTCGCGGTGTCCCGTTCTTTTACCAGGCCGACACTCCGTGGATGTTGTTCCTCAAACTTACCGAGGCCGAAGCGACCGAGTACATGGCGCGCCGGAAGGCGCAAGGATTCAATGCTCTCCAGGTGCAGCTCACCGGGTTCCTGGGCATGACCAATCGAGCGGGCCACTGGCCATTCGCAGGCGCTCCCCCGGTGCAGGATTTTGCCCGGCCGAACGCGGAGTTCTTTGCGCACGTCGACCGGGTGATTTCGGAGGCTCGACGGCAGGGACTCCTTCTGGCCGTGGCGCCCCTGTGGTCGGGCTGCTGTGGCGAAGGGTGGGCGGGGACCGACCGCGAAAAGCGTCCCGCACCGCTGAACGCAAATGGTGCCGCCAAGGCCGGCGAGTGGGGCCGCTGGTTGGGACGACGGTACGGCGGGTTCGACAATGTGATGTGGATTCTCGGCGGCGACAACGATCCTCACAACGCCAGGGATGAAATTCGCGCCTTGGGCCTAGGTTTGAAGGAGTCGGCTCCGCGCCAGTTGATCACTTACCATGCGGCCTCCAGCCACTCGAGCACGGATGTTTGGCCGGCGGACGAACCCTGGTTGGATGTCTCCATGGTCTACACCTACTTCCGCGGATTCGACAAAGCTTGGAACAAGAATCAGCCCGACGTCCCGGAAGTCAGCCATGCCGAGTACGCCAAGATCCCCGTGCGCCCGTTTTTCCTGGGGGAGTCGACCTATGAGGGCGAGCACGGTGATTGGGGGAGCGCGTTGCAGGCGCGCAAGCAGGCCTGGTGGTGTGTGCTGGGGGGCGGCTTCGGCCACGCCTATGGTTCACCGAACTGGAATTTTCCGGCGGATTGGCGAGCCGTTCTCGAACTTCCCGGAGCGGAGAGCCTGAGACATCTCCGCGTCCTGATCCCAACGCAACCCTGGTGGCGACTGGTGCCGGACTTGCACGGCGTGGTGGTCGGCGAGGGTGGCGGCAAGCCCGCCGCCAACGATCAGGTGGTGGCCGCGTTGGCGGTCGATGGTTCGTTCTCATGGATCTACACGCCCGGGAAGCGGCCGTTGACCGTCGATCTCTCGAAGATCGTGGGAAACCGTGTTCGAGCGTCCTGGTACAATCCTAGAACAGGCGAGACCACCCGGTTGGATGATATAACGGAAAAAGGAAAACGAGCATTCCACCCCCCGGGCGAAGGGGATTGGGTCCTGCTGCTGGAGGGCCTGGCGCCTTGAAACCGCAGCGGCAACCCGGGTCGCGACTCGCGCGCCTGCCTGTTGGTGAAACCGAGTGAAAGCCCACCTCGAAGGCCTCATGATCCCGGAACCGATTCTATGAAACCCTTGAGATTTGCCATCGCGGGCGCCGGATTCTGGTCCAGGTTTCAGCTCGCCGGATGGCGGGAAATCGAAGGGGTCCAATGCGTCGCCGTCTTCAACCGGACGCGGTCCAAGGCGGAGGCACTGGCTCGGGAGTTCGGCGTGCCGGCGGTGCATGATTCGCTCGAGGCGATGCTGGACCAGGAGTCATTGGACTTTCTGGACATCGTCACCAGCGTCGAGACCCACGCCCCGATGGTGAGGGAGGCCGCGAGGCGGCGGTTGCCGGTGATCTGTCAGAAGCCGCTGGCGCCCGACCTCGGCACCGCGCGCGCCATGGTGGACGCCTGTCGGCTTTCGGGGAGTCCGCTTCTGGTTCACGAGAATTGGAGATGGCAGGCCCCCATCCGTGCCATGAAACGGGTCTTGAATTCGGGACGACTCGGTCAAGTGGTGCGCGCCCGAATCGACTACGCCCATAGTTTTCCCGTGTTCGACAACCAACCGTTCCTGAAGGAGGTGGAGCAGTTCATTCTCGCCGACATGGGAACGCACCTTCTGGACGTGGCACGGTTCCTTTGGGGGGAGGCGAGCGAGTTGTACTGTCAGACCCGGAGAATGCACCCGGACATTCGCGGAGAGGATGTGGCGACGGTGGTGATGAGGATGGCTGAGGACGTCACCGTGACGGTGAACATGAGTTACGCCAGTCGCTGGGAATTCGATCGGTTTCCAGAGACGTTCATCGCGGTCGAAGGACGCGACGCTGGCGTCGGGCTCACAGCCGATGGCCGGTTACGGATCTTCAGCCCGGCGGGCATCGAGGAGCAACAGGTGCATCCGAATCCATATCCCTGGGCCGATCCGGCCTATGGCCTGGTTCATGCCAGCATCGTGGATTGTCATCGGAATCTCTTCGAGGCGTTGCGAGGTGGTGCTCCGGCGGAGACGACGGGGGCGGACAACCTGAAGACCCTCGAATTGGTTTTTGCGGCCTATGACTCCGCCCGATCGCGGACGGCGATCCGAGTGGGGTCTTAGATTCGGATGCGAAAGGCGCTTCGCCGAACGAACTTCTCCTGCCACCATGCATTTCACCCGCCACACAACCGGAGCGCCCCTGCCGCAGTCCTCTGACCGGGACCGTCACGACTTCGAACACGAACGACGAACCACGAACCTGCGTTATTACGAATGAGTGCCATTGCGATCATGGGGGCCGGCGGCAAGATGGGCTGCCGACTTACGGACAACCTCAGGAAATACGATCACCAGCTGCACTTGGTGGAGGTCCATGCGGCCGGTTTGGACAATATCCGGAGGCGTGGACTCGAGCCGACACCGCAGGCGGAGGCATTGTCCGTGGCTGAAGTGGTCATTCTCGCGTTGCCGGACCGGGTGCTGGGACCGATCTCGCATGACGTCATTCCGAAGGTTCGACCCGGCGCGTTGGTCATCACTTTGGATCCTGCGGTGGCCCATGCGGGAGGACTGGCGCCGCGGGCCGATATCTCCTATTTCGTGACGCACCCGTGTCATCCGAGTGTGTTCGATCATTTCGAGAGCGCGGCGGAGCGCGACGATTTCTTCGGCGGCATCACGGCGCCGCAGGCGATTGTGTGTGCGTTGATGCAGGGGCCGGAGGAGCATTACGCCCTCGGGGAATCCCTGGCGCGGCAGTTTTACGGGCCGGTGAACCGGGCCCACAGGATCACCGTGGAGCAGATGGCGATTCTGGAACCGGCCATGGCGGAGACCGTGGGCATCTGCCTGAACCTGGCCTTGCGGGAAGCGTTGGAAGAGGCAGTGCGCCGCGGCGTCCCTCGGGCGGCGGCCGAGGATTTCATGTTCGGACATGTCAAAGTGGAGCTGGGCATTGCCTTCGGTCGGGTCGGTTTTCCCTTCAGCGACGGCGCGAAACTGATCGCCGAATATGGCCGCCGACACTTGCTGCAGCCCGATTGGAAGAAGCTGTTCGAGCCCGCGAGCGTGCGCGAACAGGTTGGCATGATTGTCGCCGGCCAACTCCCGCCGACGGAGCGGCCATGAGACTGGGTCTCGGGAGCTACGCGTTCGCCTGGGCCATCGGTATTCCGGGACATGTCCCGCCCCGGCCGATGGATGCCCTCACTCTGCTGTCAGAGGCGCGCCGCCTCGGTGCCCGGGTGCTTCAAGTCTGCGATAATCTTCCGCTCCATCGTTTGTCGGCCGCCGAGTTGTCGGTCTTTGAAGGTGAGGCGCACGAGGCAGGGATCGCCGTGGAGGTGGGAACGCGCGGGCTTCGCGCGGAAGGGATGCGGGAATATCTTCGGTTGGCGGTGCGTTTCGGATGTCCGTTTGTTCGCGTCGTCGTCGACAGTCCCGGGGATGAACCGCCGCCGGAGGAGGTAGTGGCGCGGCTGCGAAGTTTGATCCCCGAGTACCGTGATGCCGGTGTCCGGATTGCCATTGAGAACCACGACCGGTTTCAGTGCCGGACCTTGGTATCGATTCTTGAACAAGCCGGTCCTGGCGACGTGGGCATCTGCTTGGACACCGTGAATTCGTTTGGGGCGCTGGAAGGGCCGGAGGTGGTGGTTGCCAGCCTGGCTCCGCACGCGCTCAGTCTGCATGTGAAGGACTTCAAGATTGCGCGGGTGGACTCCATGCTCGGATTTGTCGTCGCCGGAAGTCCGGCAGGAGAAGGTCGGCTCGATCTGCCGTGGCTTCTCGACCGGTTGCGGGCGGCGGGCCGGGATGTGAATGCCATCCTGGAAACATGGCCGCCGTTCGGGCCGACGCTGGACGACACCCTCGCTCGGGAAAGGGATTGGGCGGAACGGAGCATGCGTCATCTGCGGGGGTTGATCCCGGATTGAAATTCCTGTCACCGCATGAGACCTCGAAGAATATCGCTTCCGCAGACCACGGAGGCGCTTTCCGTCGCAATGTCGAGTCAGTGCGGAAAACCTGGTTGGACCATGAATGCTTGTGCCATGAAAACTCTCGCTGTTCGAATGAGCGGGTCTCTCCCCGCGTTACTCCTTACAAACCTGCTTTTGTGCCTGCTGGTCGCGTCCGGGTGCGGAAAGCCATCGGAATCGACTTCGACAAGCGGGACGGCGCAAAAAGCGTCTCTCACCGTCGGCGTGAATTTCGAGACCCTCCAGACCGAGTACTGGGTGGCGGGATTCGAAGCGATCAAAGAGGAATTGAAGAAGCGGGACATCCGGTTGGTGGAGTCCGTGGCGGACGGCGACGCCAACCGGCAATTGCAGCAGGTCCGGACATTGGTCACGAGGAAGGTGGATGGGATCATTCTCGTTCCGAAGGACTCGAAGACCTGTGTGCCGGCCATCAAGTCGGCCAACGAAGCGGGCATCCCGGTCGTGCTCTTCAATCGGCCGGCCTCCGAATCCGATGGAATTCGGCCGGTGGCGGTGGTTGCCGACAACCGCAAGCTGACGCGCGAAACGGTTCAGTTCATGATCGAGGAAGCGCGCAAGACCGGCCGCAAACACAAGGCGATGCTGATCGTGGGGGATCTGGGCGACATGAATGCCATCGGTCGGCGCGACGGGTTCTATGATGCCGTGAAGGGCCATGAATCCGTGGTCGAGGTCGTGGCCGAGGTGCCGTCGGAATGGAATCAGGAGAAGGCGCGGGCGGGTGTCGTCAATGCGCTTCAGGTCAATCCGGACATCTCCTTCATCTTTTCATCGTCCGACTTCCTGTTTCCGTCGGTGGTGGCGGCGTTGAAGTCGGCCAACAAATATCATCGGATCGGGGAACCCGGGCACGTCATTCTGGGAGGTTTCGATGGGGACGCCACCGCGTATCAGATGCTGGTGGACCGATACCTGGACGCCACTGGCGTTCAGGACGTGTATTTCGAGGCGGAACAGTCCGTTCAAGCCCTGCTCGATTTGCTGGCGAAGAAAGAGGTGCCCAACCTGATCCAGGACCCTGGTTTCGTCATTCATCAGGGCAACCTGGAGGAGAAGAAGGGGAGGATGTGGGGCGCGCGCGTCAGGAAGTGAGGAGGCGAGACAACCCTAAACCGCCAATTCCCATTGTCCTTCCCGCGAACGCCCCATCTCATTCTACCGCTCTGCCTGGTCTACTTCGCGGCCATGGCGCCGTTGGCGCCAGGATTCGCCACGTTGGGCAACCTGCAGACCCTTCTGGCCTACTTGCTCCCGCTTCTCGTGGCTGCCGTGGGGCTGACTTTGGTTTTGGTGATCGGGGGCATGGACCTCTCCGTCACTTCGACAATCGCCCTGGCGAGCGTGGTGGGCGGAAAAGTCATGAGCGCGGAGGACGGTTGGTTGGCGGGAAGCCCGTGGGCGGTTCCGGTGGGAGTCCTCGGCATGCTGGCCACCGGCGCAGTCCTCGGTGCGATGAATGGGGTGGCGGTCGCCGTCTGCCGGATTCCGGCGTTCATCGCGACGCTTACGTCGATGATGTTTCTGAGCGGTTTGGCGATTTGGATCACCCTATCGCGCAAGATTGGCGGCTTGCCGCCAAGCTTCCTGGTGCTGGGCCAGAATCTCTGGATGGCTGCCGCGATCGCCGGTGTCGCCGCCGGCGTGGCCCACCTGGCGTTATCCCGGACCGTCTATGGACGTTGGCTTTACGCGGTCGGCCAGAACGCCCGCGCGGCATGGGTTTCCGGAGTGCCGGTGGTTTGGGTGACGTTCGGCACCTATGTGGCGAGCGGCGTGTTTGCCGCGTTGTCAGCGGTGTTGTTCACCGCGGTTCTCGAGACGGGCAATCCCGAGATGGCCCGCGACAACCTGCTCGACGTGATCGGGGCAGTCGTCATTGGCGGAACGAGTTTGTTCGGGGGTAAAGGCAGTGTGGCCGGAACGTTCTTCGGGGTGGTGTTTCTGGCGTTGGTCGACAACAGCCTGAATCTCCTGGGCCTGACCTACTACACCATCCTCATGGTGAAGGGCGGCGTGATTCTGGGGGCGGCGCTCGTCGATTCGGCGAGAAACCGTTTTGCCGGAGGCGCTGGATGAACCCGATCCTCCGATTCACGAAGATCTCGAAGAGCTTCTTCGGCGTGAAGGTGCTTCGAGAGGTCAGTTTCGACGTTCCGATGGGTCGCACCGTCGGCATCGTTGGCGAGAATGGCGCGGGAAAGTCCACCCTGATGAACATCCTGGGGGGTAACCTCGCACCCGATACCGGCGCGATGGCCTTCGAGGGCCGGCCGTACGCGCCCTCCGCGCCTGGCGACGCCGCGAGGGCCGGCATTGGATTCGTTCACCAGGAACTGAATCTCTTTCCCAACCTTTCCATTGCGGAGAACCTGTTCCTGAACCGTTTCCCGCGTCGGTCGCGCTGGTGGCCCGTCGTCGACCGGCGCCGCATGCTCGATGGCGCGCGCGAGTTGCTGAAGGAGGTTCGCCTGCCGCATTCTCCGGACACCCCCGTGGAACGCCTATCCGCGGGCGAACGCCAATTGGTGGAAGTGGCGAAGGCGTTGGGGAGCAACGCCCGGTTGATCATCCTTGATGAACCGACCACTTCGCTGACCGCGTTCGAAGCCGCGCGGTTGTTCGACATAATGGCTCGGCTGCGGCAGCGGGACATCGCCCTCCTCTACATCTCTCACAACCTCGGGGACGTGCGCCGACTCTGCGACGAGATCGTCATTCTCCGCGATGGTGCCGTGGTGGGCCAGGGCACGCCGGACGCTCTGGCCGTCGAGCGTCTCATCGCCTTGATGGTCGGACGCGAGATCGCCGGCCTGTATCCGCCGCGCCCGGGTCGACCTGGGGAGCAGGTGATCCTGGAAGTCTCCGGCGTCTCGCAGCCGGGGGTTTTGCGTTCCGCCCATTTCGAACTCCGCGCCGGCGAGATTCTGGGTGTATCCGGACTGATGGGTGCCGGCAGATCTGAATTGGCCCGGATCCTCTTCGGTCTCGATCCCTGTGCCGCCGGGACCGTTCGCCTGGATGGCCGGTCGTTGTCCGGCCTGTCGCCGCGGGAACGCATCGCCCTGGGTCTTGCGTTCCTGACCGAGGATCGGCGGGGTGATGGTCTGAGCACCGAGGGCACGATTGCTGACAATTTGACTTCGGTGGTCCTGCCGAGGCTCGTACGCGGCCCTCTGGGCTGGCTGGACGCGCGACGTTCGCGCGAGGGCGTGAAACGACTGCGCGAGGCGGTGGGACTCACCCCGACGGCGGCAGACGCACAGGCGGTGAAGACATTGAGCGGCGGGAATCAACAAAAGGTGGTGCTCGCCAAATGGCTGTGGAACGAGCCCAAGGTTTTCATTTTGGACGAACCGACACGGGGAATCGATGTCGGCGCCAAGTATGAGATCTACCGTTTGATCGGGGAGCTGGCCGCTCGCGGTGCCGGGGTGCTGGTGATCTCTTCTGAAGTCGAGGAACTCATAGGGATCTGCGACCGAATCCTGGTGATGCGCCGGGGAGAAATCCGGGACTGCGTCGAACGCGGTGAATTTGATCGTGAGCGAATTCTGAAGTCGGCGCTGCATGGGGAGGCGGTTCCGTGAGCCGACCCGGTTCGACGCGTTGGAGATGGGAGTGGGTTTTGAACCAGGCGCCGATCCTTTTGTTCGCCGTTGTCGTCGTCGGTTTCGGTCTGCTATCGCCGGCGTTTCTGCGCCCGGTCAACGCGATGAACATCCTCATCCAAACGTCGTCGACTGGCATTCTCGCGGTGGGGATGACCTTCGTGTTGTTGACGGCGGGCGTGGATCTCTCCGTTGGGTCGATCATGTTTGTGGCGGCGGCGGTCGGCGGGAAATTGGCGGTGAGCGGTTTTCCGGTGGCGGGAGTGATCGCGGTTATGGCGGGCATAGGAATCGTCTACGGATCCGTGAATGCGCTGTTCATCACGCGCTTTGCGGTCCTGGCCTTCGTGGTGACGCTGGCGACAAGGTATTTCGGCCGTGGTCTCGGCCTTCGCATCACCGAAACGCGGGCGATGAATCTGCCGGAGGAATTTTACGCGCTCGGGGCGACGAAGATCGCCGGCCTGCCACTGCCAGTCCTGATCTTCGGGATGGTCGCGATCCTGGCCCACGTTGTGCTCACGCGAACGCCCTTTGGGCGGCATGTGTATGCCGTGGGTGCGGATGCCGACGCGGCGCGGAAAGCAGGAATTCGAACGAAGGGAGTGCTCTTTGCGGTCTATGGCATCTGCGGAGTGTCGGCGGCAATGGCCGCAGTGGTGGCGTTGTCCCAGGCGCCCGCCGTATCGCCGGGTTTTGGTAACAACCGTGAATTTCTGGCGATTGCGGCGGCGGTATTGGGGGGAACCAGTCTGTTCGGCGGCCGGGGCGCCGTGCTGCCCGGGACCGTTCTGGGTGCCGTCCTGATCCAGACCATCGAGAACGGTCTCACGATTCTCAATGTGAACTCCTATCTCTATCCGTTGATTACCAGCGGCGTGATCTTCCTCGCCGTGCTCCTGGATGCGACCCGATGTCGGATCCTGGCGCGGGTGGGGCGGCGCCGTATCTATGTGGAAACGCCTCCCGAGGATGGTCCCGGAGATCCGTGAGCGATGTCCCAGCCTCTTTGCGCCATGCGCGAATCGAATCTGATTCTTTACGGACGCCGGGAGGAAACGCCTGAGGCGGAGCGGATGCGTGCGGGGCCGCTTCGGTTGCTCTACGAATCGACCCAGGGTTGGGTTCGCCGCGTCCGTTGGAACGGTTTGGAGGTGCTTCGTGGAATCTACGCCGCGGTGCGCGACCGCGACTGGGAAACGGTTCCGGGGATCGTCACGGAGACCCGGCACGAGATGGGCGAAGAGGCGTTCCAGGTGGAATTCGAATGCCGGCATCAGCGACGCGAGATTGACTTCACATGGCGCGGCACCGTGTCGGGTTCCGAGGACGGACGGTTATCCTATGTCTTCGACGGCGTGGCGCGATCGACCTTTCTTCGCAATCGCATTGGTCTCTGCGTGCTGCATCCCGTTCGCGAATGTGCGGGCGCACGGGCGCGGCAAATTCGAGTCGATGGTCGCCGGGTCGAGGGCTGTTTCCCGGACCTCATCGAACCCCAAATCATCGGGCAAGGGACGTTTCGGGAGTTGCGGGCGATGTCCCATGAAGTTGAACCCGGAGTGTGGGCGACCGTGACATTCGAGGGCGACATTTTCGAGACCGAGGACCAGCGCAACTGGACGGACGCGAGTCTCAAGACCTATAGCACGCCGCTGTCTCTGCCATTCCCGGTCGAGATCAAGGCCGGCACCCGCATCCGCCAGGTTGTGAGTCTCCATCTCGAAGGATGGGAAGCCAAACCGGCCCGGCGGGTGGTCGAGCCGGGTCCGAGGGTCCCGCGCGTGGTCAAGGTCGAGCCGGGTGCCGGGGCGGTGATGCGGTTGCCCACCGTTGGTCTCGGCGCGGCGAGCCACGGAGTTCCGACCTCGGAACACCAGATTTCCAGGCTTCGACGTCTGGGTGTCGCACATCTTCGGGTGGATCTGCGGCTGTCCGCTTCCGACTGGGTGGGTCAATGGGAACGCGCGGCTCAAGAGGCCAGTCAGATCGGTGGCGGGTTGGAGCTCGCGGTTCATTTGCCCAGGGAGAGCTGCGTCGATGCCTCCGGCGTGTCGGCAATTCTCGCAACTCCACGAACGCGAGTCGCTCGCGTCCTGGCTTTGAGAGAGGGCGAAGCTGCCACGTCTGCGACGACATTGGACATGGTGCGGCGCATCGTCGACGGACTGCACGCGCCGGTCGGTGCTGGCAGCGACGCGAACTTCTGCGAACTCAACCGGGAACGAGCCTTGGGTCGCTGCGCCGTGGATCGGGCCGACTTCGTTTTCTGGTCGATCAATCCGCAAGTGCACGTCCATGACGACGCATCGGTGATGGAGAATCTCGAGGCGCAATCGGCTACGGTGCGAACCGCTCGGAGTTTCTCGGATGGCAAGCCCATGGTCGTCACTCCGGTGACTTTGCGTCGTCGGTTCAATGCGGTGTCCACTGGTGTCGCATCACCCGAGTTGCCTGGCGAACTCCCGCCGCAGGTGGATCCACGCCAGGCCGGATTGTTCGCCGCCGCCTGGACCTTGGGGAGCCTGGTGGAGTTGGGGGGAGCCGGGGTCGATGCCGTGACGTACTTCGAGACGACGGGCTGGCGGGGGGTGATGGAGTTGGCTAGCGGATCACCGCTGCCGAATCGATTTCCATCGACCCCCGGCGCCGTATTTCCTCTCTATCACGTGTTCGAGGCAATGAGTTCCGTTGGCGGGGGCGAGGTTCTGCCGGTGACCTGCACGGAGGCACGGACTTTGGCGGTGTTGTCGGCCCGATGTCATTCGAAGCGGATCCTGTTGATGGCGAATCTTGAGCCCGAGATGCTCGAGGTGGAGGTCGTCGGGTTTCCCGATTTGGACTTCGGCTGGATGTATAACCTGGACATCCTGTCCGCTGCGCGAGGCCCTGCCGCCGGGTGGGCGAGAGCAGCGAGGCGTGGTGAGAAGGATCGGATCCAAGTGCCGTCCTTCGGGCTCGTGCTTCTCAGCAACCGCGAGGGCGTCGTGGGATGATGGATATCTTCAGTGGCTAGGGACTCGGGGGCAGGAATCCGCGCCCCATGAGCGACGGCCAGTTCCAGTCGAGGTCGAGTTCTTGGAGACGGTGGCGAAGTCCCTTGAGATCCCATATTTGGAGCCGACCCAACGTTCCCGTTCCGGCCAGCAACGTCCCGTCAGGCGAGAAGCCCACGGCGTTCATGACCATGTTTCCGGGCCACTGCAGCAAGCCGAGAGGTTGGAAACTCTCGAGGTCGATGAGTTGAATGGATGTTTGATCGCACACCACCGCGAGGAGGCGACTGTCGGGTGAGAAGGCGACCGCCCCCAGAAGCGGACGATTCTCTGGTAGCGGAAGCGGGGGGCCTGTGGCCCAGGTTCCGACCGCATGGAGGGAAAAGGACTCGCCCGAGATTGCCAGCCATCGTCCGTCGCCACTGAAGGTCACCTGCGGATCCGAGCCGCAAGGGAGGGCCCCGACTTGTTCGCCCGAGGACACCTTCCAGACACGGACCAGTCGATCGGCGGCGCTGGCGGTGGCGGCCCATTGTTGGTCCGTGCCCAGGGCTACGGCGTCGATGGCAGCGGGGGCCCGAAGCGTGGCGACGGTTTGAGTGAACGTACGATCGAAGACGAATGCGGCGTTGCTGTGAATGTTGATGGCCATGACGTGGGAACCGTCCTCGGTGAAGGACAGGCCGCGCCAACCCGAGCCCTGGCGTATCCATTCCATGCCGTGCAGATCGAAGGAATTCGTCGCCGGCTGCCGAATCTGCCAGCGTTGGATTCCCGCGGGGGTCGTCGCGATGACCCTGGGTTCCGAGGGATCGAAAGCGAACCCCCCGAAGCGCCATCCCGGGCGGCTGGCTACACGCTGCATGCTGGCGGGATCACAGAGGACCACGTCCGAGGCATTGCCGACGGCAATTAGCCGGCCATCCGGAGAGAAACGGCAACCGTCGAGTTCGGTCCGTGTGGCAGTGACGGCGGCTTGTCGAAACTCAGCGGGACGACGCATCTCGAACCAGCCGAAGTCGGTGCCTCGGAACACCGGGCCCAGGCGTGCGCCGTGAGGGTCGAAGGCGATGGCGTCGCCGTCGCATTTGGCGTCAAAAGCATTCCGCATGGCTTGGGTATCGACGACGCGCAGCACGCGGTCCCGGCCTTGCACGGCGAGAAGAGAAGCGTCGTTGTTGAACGCGAGGCTGCGGGCGATTCCGGTCATCGATGGCAGGTCGAAGACCTGCCGGCCATTGGGGGCGAAGACAGGCACGCGTCCATTGCCCAGGGCCGCCGCGAAGCGCGTGCCGTCCGGACTCCAAGCCATGGCGACGACGGGCGCTCGATTGGTCGTGCGGCGGATGACTTGGTCTCTGGTGAGGTCGATCCACTCCATCACACGGTCACGACCGCGCGCGACCACCAGGGTTCGGCCGCCTGGGGAAAGAGCCATTCCGGTCCAACCACGAGGCGAGCCGGCATCCTGGGGCGCTGTTCCGCGGGCGGCGCGAACCATGTTGAGGTCCGGGAGTGATAAGATGGTGGCCTGGTATCCCCACTCTTCGACCGCAAATTCCGCGCGATCCGGGGCAAAAGCGAAGACTCGCCTCGTCCCGTTGGTCCTCCACAGGCATTTTCCCGATGACACGTCCCAGACTCCGAGACCGTCCTGGGTGCGAATGCCGAGAAATCGGCCATCGTGACTGAATGGGCCGAGGCGGGCGCCATCTGCGTCCTCGAGTTGGAAGTCATGAATCGGTCTGCTGGACGAAAGGTCGCGGATCAGGACCGTCTTACCGTCGATCAGGCTGGCGACGCGATCGAACCCGGGTGCGACTCGGTGAAGCGACGGATCGCGGGCCACGGGAAGTGCGGGCAGTGGAGAGAACTCGAGATCGGTTCGCACGATGGTGGCGAGCCATTCGTCGCGAGCGCGGGTGCGGAGTTCCTGGTGCCCTCCGGATTGCATTGCGTTGCGTAGCAATCGAAGGCCTTCCTCGCGATGACCGAGTTCCGAGGTGAGCCGAAGGCTGCGCGCCTGGCTGACCTGGGATTCTCGAAGCGCGGCGCGGGCGGCCTGTTCTGCGCCACGGATGCGGAGGGCGGCGATCGTGGAGCCCACCGCGACGACGGTCAGGAGGCACAAACAAGCCACCAGCGCGGTGGCCAGGGCCGGTTGACGCTGGCACCAACGCCAGGCGTGTTCGATCGCCGTGGCGCGGCGCGCCAGGATGGGTCGCTTCTCCAACCAGCGAACCAGGTCTTCGGCCAGCGCTTCCGCCGTGGCGTATCGATCGGTCGCCGATTTTTCAAGGCACTTCAGGCAGATCGTCTCCAGGTCGGCGTCGATGGCGGGGTGGTGTTTGCGCGGCGGGGATGGGGGTGTGTCGATGACCTTGCGGAGCGTGGCGATGGGCGAATCGGCGCGGAACGGAGGTTGACCGGTGAGGAGGTGGTAGAAGATCGCCCCGAGGCCATAGACATCCGTCGCAACGGTGAGTTCGTCGGTTCGGCCCATGGCTTGCTCCGGTGCCATGTAATTGGGTGACCCGAGGACCGTCTGCGTGAAGGTGAAGCCGCTCTCTCGCGTCATCATCTTCGCCAGGCCAAAATCGACGACGTGCGGTTCTCCGGCATCGTCGAGAAGCACATTCGATGGCTTGAGGTCCCGATGCAGAATGCCGCGGCGATGGGCGTAGTGGACGGCGCGCGCGATTTTCAGAATCACCCCGGCGATCCGTATCTGGCGTTCGCGCAACTCGCGACCCATGGCCGGCGAGCCGTCGGCGTTGGACAACGCGAAATCCGCCTGACGCGCGATCAAATCGCCGCCGCCCAGCAGTTTCATGGTGAAGAAGTGGACACCGTCGTGCTCGCCGGTTTCGTAGAGCGGCACGATGTGGGGATGATCCAATCGGACGGTCGCCTCAATCTCCGCCGCGAAGCGGACCCGGGCTTCCGCCGATGCCAGGTGTCCGGCATGAATCATTTTCAGGGCGACCGTGCGGTGGACGGTGAGTTGGCGTGCCTTCCACACGACGCCCATCCCGCCTTGGGCAATCTGCTCCACGAGTTCGAAGTCTCCGAAGTACCGGGCACGGGTTCGTTCCGGGGAGGTGGGTGAATGCGCCGATGGGTTTCCATCCTCCTCGTCCGCCAACGCCAGGTGGAGAAGGCAGTGTGGGCAGCGCGACGTCGGTTCGCCCCCCGGCAAGGGCAGGCCGCAAGTGGCGCAGACTGCGTTGGAGTGGGGTGTGCTCATGATCCGAGACCCGGAGTTCGGGCGGGCGCGACCCATAGGACGCGCTTCGCCAGAGACCTCCGAGAATTCGATTAAGAGAATACCGGCGGCAGGTTACTCGGATTCCGCTAGGACTATCGGCCCGGGTTCAACCACGAGCCACGACATCCACGAGGTACCGGAGTTCCTCATCCACTTCGTCGGGGTGCGCCACGGTGTGGCTCACTTCTTCGCGCAACAAACTGACATAGCGTTTTTTGAGGCGGAAGACCTCCTGTTTGACGGCGTTTTCATTCAGCCCGAGGCGTTCGCCGACGGCCGCCTGCGATTCCGCGGGCTGCGCGCCGGGAAGAAACTGTTCCAAAGCCTCGAACCGCTCGGACTTGTTCGCCGCGGCGAACTCGTCGGCGAGCCGTCGGTGGACCCGGGTGAGCAGGTCCAGAGCCCACCGCCGGTCGTACAACTGGTCGGCGCTGAGGGAGTCCACCGGTTCGTACCGGTAGCGGTCTTCCGCTTCGAGAGAATCCAGCCAGACCGGCTCCTTTCCGCCGCCCCGCTTTTGCGCCATCGCCCGATCCCATTCATTGGCCAGGAAGCACTTGAACGCGGTCAGGAGGAAACCTCGGAACTTGCCGCGTCTCCGGTCCGCGGTGCTCAGGTAGTTCTTCTCCAGCAAGCGGGCAAAGAACTCCTGGGTCAGGTCCTGGGCCGTCTCCGGAGCGTGACCGAAGCGCCGGACATGGGCATACAGCGGATACCAGTAGAGACGACACAGTTCCGCGAGTGCGTGATCCGCTTCGGGCGTGTCCTGACGAGCGGCGTCGAGCACGAGACTCCATCGAGTCGTTGCGAAGATCGGACCTGGATTTCCGTCGGGCACGGTTTGAGACCGCAGTGAACCCGTCGATGGCTGAAAAGGGAAGGCGGTTCCCGCGCGGTGGGTGCCCAGGGCGCACCTCCGA
>JAEUHG010000292.1 GCA_016795425.1 Verrucomicrobiales bacterium | reverse complement strand
GTCTACTGGGACGGCCTCTGTCTCAAGATCAGCGCCGAGGCCGACGTCTCGCTGTTGTGCTGCGGCGACGTCGGGTTCGGCAGCGTGGACGTCAATCTCTTCGATCCCTTCGACGTGCCCAAGGGTTGTAGTGCAAGCGGGCATTTGCAGGCGCTCGCCGGACATTCGCCCGAATCGCGCTGGGCACCGCCCAGACATGCCTCGATCGCCTACAGCCCGGCCGGATACGCCCTCGCCGTTTGGGACCACTGGGAGCGGTCGGCCGATGGCTCGTGGGTGCGCGTTGCCCCCGTGCAGAGTCTCTTCGATGGCACACGCTGGCACGAGCCTCGGTTCCTGGCCGGTCCGGGATTCACCGGGTGGGAACCGCAGGTCGGGTTTCTGGACGAACGTCGGGCACTGGTGATCTGGTCCGAGCCCGCGGGTGTCGCCGCCAACTCCGCGCTGGGAGTCGCGGGCCCACGGTTGCAAGGATTGGATTGTAGCCTGATCGAACCGATCCTCGATATCGGCTGCGCCGTGCTCAGCACCGGGGTCAAGGTGGTGGGCACGGTCGTGGACTCCGTCTGCGACTGGTTTGGCTGCGGGGAACCCGCTTTACAGAATGGCGCCGCCCGTGGGTCCGACATCCGAACGTCGGCCGAGGTCATTGCCGATGGGGCAGCGTGGAATCTTCGTCCTGTCCTCGCCACGGACCCGGCCAACGGGTCGGCGGCCCTGCTGTGGCTCCGCGATCAGACGTCCGTTCCCGAGGCAAAGACTGCCCTGGGCCTCTATGCGTCCCGTTGGTCGGGCAGGTCCTGGACAACGCCGGAGCGCGTGGGCCCGGTCTCGACCGCCTTCGATCTCCAGCCGTCGGTGCGATTCGATCCCCAAGGCCGCCCTGCGGCGGTCTGGCTGCGGGACCTCGACGGTGACCTGGACACGGCGGCGGACCGGACACTGGTGTTCAGTCGATTCGAAGGCCAGTGGTCCTCACCGGAGACCATTGCGCCGTTACCGGCGGGACCTTGGGCGCCCTCGCTTGATTTTGATTCCGGCGCACAGCCGGTCGTCGCGTTCGTCGCGGCACCGGTGGATCCTGAATCCGGGATCGTTCGCGGCGGGGATGGTTCCTTGAGCACCCTTCACGTGACTCGGCGCAAGGGCGGGGAATGGCTCTCCCAAGCGGTGGGCGACGGTGTTCGCGCCGAACGCCCCATCGTGCGGGTCCGCGGCGACGATCAAGCGTTGGTGTTCTTCCGCGGATTCGGCGCCGCCGGCCGCCCG
Organism: Verrucomicrobiales bacterium; assembly: GCA_016795425.1. Classification (GTDB taxonomy): domain Bacteria; phylum Verrucomicrobiota; class Verrucomicrobiia; order Limisphaerales; family CAIMTB01; genus CAIMTB01. Next base: position 43,789 of record JAEUHG010000292.1, on the reverse strand, counting down.
CAACCGGCGGGCGTGATCGCGTCGGCAGTGGCCAACCTTGCCGAGGCGGAACCGCGGTGGACGGTTGGTTCCTTAACGGCCGCCGGACCGATGAATTCCGGCGTGGCGGCGGAAATCAATCCCACCAACGGCGCGCCACTTGTGCTTTGGGAGACGCGCAACCCGCGCGAACCGAACCTCGAACCGGAACTACGGGGTGGTCTGGTGCCCTGGACGGTGGATCTGGCTGTGGAGCATTCCGGCATCGAGTTCTCCGAAAGCCACCCGACTCCCCGCCGACCTGTGGAACTTACCATCCGGGTGGTCAACCGCGGTCTGCGGCCGGTGGCTGCCGCCGGTTTTCGCGTGGACTTCTATGACCGGGAACCCGGTCGTGATGTGCCGCCATTCGCCACTCAACAAGTCCAGGGACCGCTCGGGTTCGGCGAAGAGGCCGTCGCCATGGCGAGGTACACCCCGACGGACCGCGGTTGGCGCACTTTCCATATCGTGGTGGACGGCAGCGATGTTGTGCTGGAGTCCGATGAGGCCAACAATCGCATCTCTCGGACCTGGGGAGGCGTGGCGCCTCCCGCGGAGTTTGGAGCGGCTCCCATCGAGGGCGGCGGCGGGATTCGCCTGGCTTGGACCAGTCCGGTCACCGACGGTCCGGTGCGGCATTGGATCGGGCGAACTCGACTGCGGACGGGAGAGTTGGAATGGGTCGGCGCCACTTCCGGCGAGGCCTTCACCGATTCGGATTTGGCGCCGGACGAGCAGTACACCTACCGCATCGTCACCGAGGATGGGGACGGAAACCGATCCTCCCCGGCCACGCTCCCTTTGGTGACGGCAGAGGTTGTGCCAACGATCGATCCCGAGGATTTGCGGCTTCAGGTCGTGTCCTTTCGGGACCGCGTGATGCTTTCGTGGAACGCGCTGCCAGCCGTGCAGTTGCAGGCGTCGGATGAACTCAACGGGCGGGCTACTCAATGGGCGGAGGTCACCGCAAGCATGGACCGTCTCGGCGGTCTGGCCCAAGTCACGTTGCCCGCCGTCCAAAGGCAACGGTTCTTCCGACTCATGCGACCTTGAGCGTGGTACCTCAAACCCGGCCCAGCTTGTTGTTGAGGTTGCGCGATACCCGGGATTCGGACGCGTGGACCGACTTCGTTCGCCTCTACACGCCACTGATTTTTCGTTACTGCCAGCGCCTGGGACTCCAGGAGGCCGACGCCGCGGATGTGGCGCAGGAGGTGATGCGCGTTGCCTCTCATCAGCTACCCGCTTTCCACTACGACGTCGCCCGCGGCAAGTTTCGCGGCTGGCTGCTCCAAACGACGCGGCACCGTGTTCGTCAATGGATCGCCCGTCGCCAGCGCGCTCCCGAACCGGTGGAAGGTGAAACCCTCGAGCGTTTGCTGGAGCCCATGGCGGCCGCCGACGAGGATGGCCGGTGGGAGGATGACTATCGTCAGCGCGTCTTTGACTGGGCGGCGGACAAGGCTCGCGGGGAATTTCAGACCAGCACGTGGGAAGCATTCTGGCGCACCGCATCGAACTCCGTTTCCGTGAAAGAAGTGGCCACGCAGTTGGGCATCTCCGTCGGGGCGGTCTATATCGCCCGCAGCCGCGTCACTGCCCGGCTGCGGGAGTTGATCGAGACCGTCACCGAGGAATCGATCGCGAATTGGCAGGATTGAATCGATCGGCATGCCAACCCATTGCCCATCCACCGAACGACTCGTTGCCGCGCTGCAAACCAAGTCAACTGCCACCGCGGAGGCCGAACTGGCCGCGCACTTGGCGGATTGTACCCATTGCCAGGTTCGCCTCCAGCGGTTGGCGGGCGGTTCCAGTGGAATGGAGGCGCAGGTGCGGCGGCATCGGACCACGGCGCATCACTCGTCCGCCGCGCTGCAACGAGCCATCCAGGATTTGGAAGCCCAGGGCGCGCCGCCGGAGACGGTGCCCCCGGCGGTCCCACCGCTGGAATTCCTTCAACCCTCTGATCAGGCCGGCGTGCTGGGCCGGTTTGGCCCCTACCAAGTCCTGGCCGTAGTCGCGGTCGGCGGTATGGGCATCGTCCTCAAGGCACGTGATCCCGCTTTGGCCCGCATCGTTGCACTCAAGCTGCTCCCGCCCACCCTCGCCGCCAACTCCCTGGCCCGCGCCCGATTCATCCGCGAGGCCCGCGCCGCGGCGGCTGTCGTGCACGAACATGTCGTGCCCATCTACGCCGTGGATAAAGCTGCCGGGCTGCCCTACCTGGTCATGCAGTTCGTGCAGGGCCGGACCCTCGCCGACCGGATCAAAGCCACCGGACCGTTGCCTCTCGAAGAGATCCTCCGCATCGGCGCACAGTCCGCTTCCGGACTGGCGGCGGCGCATGCGCAGGGACTGATCCATCGCGACGTGAAGCCGGGCAATATCCTGCTCGAGAACTCCATCGAACGCGTCAGGATTACCGATTTCGGTCTGGCGCGGGCCATGGATGATGCCTCGATGACGCGCGACGGTCATGTCGCCGGCACGCCGGAGTACATGTCGCCGGAACAGGCCGACGGCGGCGCCGTGGATGCACGGTCCGACCTCTTCGGCCTCGGTTGCGTGCTTTACGAGATGGCGACGGGCATTTCTCCGTTTCGCGCCGACAATCCTCTCGTGGCCATGCGACGCGTCTGCACGGAAGTTCCGCCCCCGGCCCAGGCGCGGAATCCGGGCATTCCCAAGTGGTTGAGCGACCTGATCCAGCGGTTGATGGCCAAGGACGCCGCTGCCCGGCCGGCTTCCGGCGAAGAGGTCGCCGCCGAGTTGGCGCGGGGGCTGGCCCTCACGCAGCAGGGCGGGGGAACTCAACGGCCAACTCCTCAGTCGCCGGTGAATCACGCGAAGCACCCTAAGTCAACGCAGGGGCCGCTCTTGACCCTGATCCTCGTCCTTGCCTTGGGGTTGGTCTTCGCGTGGGGCCTTGTCCGTGTGCCACGCCCCGCCGCTTCCAAGCCGGCCCAACCGTCGGCGGTGCCCGCTTCTCCACCCCAGGCACTCTACTTCGTCCCCCCAACAGGTGACGCACCCGCGCGAGGTTTCGCCACGCTGGCGGCCGCCATCGCCGCAGCCGACAGCCCGGCGGTCGTGGAATGTCGCTTCGATGGCCTGCAGGTCGTCGAAACCGTCCTCGACCTCCACCAACCTCTTATCCTGCGCGCCGCGCCCGGCTTCGAACCGGTCCTCACCCCGATGGAACGAAACGCCGCCGTGCTGGTTGCTCGTGCGCCGCTCGTGCTCGAAGGCCTGACCATCGTCACTCGCCCCACCCCGCCTGACCCTGATGGCGAAGGGCCCGGCGGACTCAGCGCCGGCATCATGGTGGAGGCCGCTCCCTTTCTGGCGGTGCACTGCCGGTTCGAGATTCAAGGCCCTGCCGTCTTCCCTCGTCGCCGCCCCAAGAGTGTGCGTCTCGTCGATGTTCCCGACCTCCTGGTGCGCCACTGCGAGTTCTCCAGCCCAATGGGCACCGCCCTGGAATGGGTCGCGGGCCCCGCGAAGACCCGGAGCCAAGTCGCCCGCCTCGAGTCCGAAGGGTGTACCGCGCGGGGCGTCTTCCTTTCGGTAGGAGGCCGTTCGGTGGTCGTTCCGCAAGTGGCGCTTCAACGGAACACCTTCCAGGGAGACCGGTGGCTTTCGTTGGTGGGTGAACCGAGTGGCGAGCCCGTCCTCGTGACCGCCCACCAGAATGTCTTCGCCGTGGTTCACTTGCTCTGGACTTACCGCGCGAGGGCCTCTCCTGTGAGACAACTGATACGCTGGCAGGGCGGGTTGAACGTCTATGACCTGGATACCTACGCCGCCATTGAACCCGCGGTGACGCGCCACGAGGACTGGCACATCACCGCCGCCACCGCCGAGACCAACTCGGTGGCGGTGGAGTTGGGACTGCGCGCGCGTGGGAATGGCTCCACCCCCTCGCGCGCCGTCGAAGCGGCCGCGTTCACCCTGTCACCCAAGGAACGGAAAACTCTGGTCGACCTGGGCGGCTCGGCCCTGAGCCACGCCGGAGCCGACCCGGCACGCACCGGCCCCGGCCAGCCGTATAACGAATGGCGCGCCACCGCCGGTTATCAGGCGTGGCTGGACCGGGTCCGTGACCGCCTGTCCAGATCGACTCCGCCTCAATAGGCGGCCGCCGTTCCATCGCGTCGGTGTCTCGAAGGCGGAAGAATCCCTGAAAGATCCCGCAGTGGCGTTGGCATCTCCGGTTGAATCGATTCGGCGTGGCGGCGACTGCCGCGTCTCTGGCAACCGCGGATTTCATGAGAACTCTTTCCAAGACCAAGCGCGAGATGGGCTCTGCGGCGGAGGTGCGAGGTGCCTACGGCGTACAGTTCAGAACGGGTGGCACCCTCCGAGGCGATGGCAAGGACCTGGTCCGTTTCCAAGTCTCGCCGCTTCCTATCCACCGAGTTGTGGCCGTTCGCAGCATGCTCGTGGTCTTGGGGTTGGTCTTCTCCTGTCTGGTGCTTTGCGCCGCCGAGACGTTTCGCCTCGACAAGGTTCGCCTGGGCGGCGACGGCAGACCCCGCCTGGAAGTCTCGGGTCGAGAGGATTCCTATTATCTTCTTTACCAGGGCGACACTCCCCACGCGATCCATCGGGTTAGAGATCTCCAACTCGGCCTCGATCGTCCGATCGAGCTCGTGGATGACTCGGCGTACGATGAAGTCCACGCCCGGTTCTATCGGGTGCGGCGATTCCCCAAGACCGGCGCCGATACCGTCGACGTCGTCGCGCGGAACGGTCTTGCCTTTGCCGCGAGCGGCGCCGTCGGGGGCGTGACGGTATTCAGGACCGTGGATGCCCAGGAACCCGCGATCCTCGCCCAGGTGGATATTCCCGGTGAGGCATGTCGTCTGGCGCTGGCCGGCGATCACCTCGCCGTGGCGGCAGGTTGGGGCGGCCTCGTGGTGATCGATGTGCGCGTGCCTCACCAACCGGAGGTACGTCATCGCCTCCCGTTCGGTCTGCGCGCCTGCGCGGTGGCCGCCGGTGACGAAGTGGTCTATGTGGTGTTCGCCAACGGCGAACTGGCAGCGGTGGATTGCCTGACGGGCGGAGTTCGGCAGCGCCTCAAACTGTCGGAACCGGCGTGGGACATCGCGCTCGAAGGCGAAGTCCTCTACGCCATTGGGCGCACTACCTTGTTTGTCCTTCCGGTCGGACCGTTGGGCGTATCCGTGGCGAGGACGGTGGCCGCGCCGCAACTCGGGATCGGGAACCGCCTGTTCGTCGGCTCTCGGTTCATCTTCGCGCCCTGTGGCCACGGCTACAACCGCTTCGATATTGGTGACCCGCTGAATCCGGTCGCGTTGCCCGTGGCCGATTCGCCCTATTCGAATTGGAAATTCGTCATTGCCGACGGATCCGGGTCGGCACTGGCCGCCGTCGAAGACGATACCCTCGGGCTCAGGCAGTCCCTTCGGCTCCTGAACGTGGGGGCGGACGGACAACAAAGCACGTTCCTGACGTCGTGGAGCGCCACGTGGTGGGCCAAGTCGGCGACGTTCTACGGAGGACGCGCCTACGTGGCAGGCGGGCCTGGTCGCTTGCAGGTGGTGCAGCCTCGGCCAGCCGACACGGCCGGAGTGCCGCCGACCATTCGATTGAACGCTCGAGGCTTTTCCGAAGGCGTCGAGTGCGGCCAACCCCTGCTCATTCGGGCCGAGGTCGCGGACGACGCGCAAGTGCGCGAAGTGGAGTTTCACATCGACGGTGTCCAGGTGGCTGCGGACGGGAACTATCCCTTTGAACACCGCTTCCGTGCCCCGCCTCACTTGGGTTCTGGCGCGCTGACGATCCAAGCGCGCGTTTCGGATACGGGCGGCAACGCGGTCTGGAGCGAGACCCATTCCGTTCGGCTTCGTGTGGACCGCACGCCGCCGAACTTCTGCGTGCCGGTTCTCAAGTTCGGACTCCTGATCGGCCGTCCCTTCACGTTCGAGGTTTGTTTCAGCGAATCGGTGCTAGGCAATTCCCTCCTCCGATCACGATTCCGACTGCGCCATGGCGGGCCGGATCGACGACTGGATACGGATGACGATGTCGACATCACCGATTTCGAGCTGCTTCCCGAGGCAGCAGGCCGAACGGTGACCATCATGCTGGCCAACCCGATGCCCCCGGGGCGCTGCCGGTTGCGCGTCGAACCCGGGATCGAGGATCAGGCCGGCAACGCCTCCACCGCCGTGACCCAGATCGACTTCTCGATACTGGACGGCGTCGACCACGACGAGGATGGCGTCCCGGACGAGTTGGAGCCTAGCCTGGGATTGCTGGCGAACACCCCGGATTCCGACCGTGATGAGGTGGCCGATGGATTGGAGGATGGCGACGGAGATGGGATCGGGAACGCGGCCGAGTTGCTCCTCGGCACCAATCCAACGCTGGCCGACTCCGGTGGCGGTGGTGGGAACGATGGCCAGGGGGACTCCGATCGGGACGGTGTGCCCAACGCCCAGGAGCTTCAACTCGGTCTGAACCCGCTGGAAGAAGACTCCGACGGCGACGGGTGGTACGACGAGGCGGAGATCACGGCGGGAAGCGATCCGGCGAGCGCGGCTTCACGCCCGTCTGTTGCCGTGTACGCCCGTCCGGCCGTCACCGTTTTGCGCCCGTCCACAATGCCTCCGCCCGAGAGTCTCCTCGCCGCAGTGGTGGCACAGCCGGCGGTCAACGTCTTGCGGCCGACAGTGCAGTTACCGGAAGGACAGACCTTGGGTGCGGTCATCGCCGAGCCGGAATTCATCCTCTTGCGTCCGGTGACCGACCTTCCGGAAGGGCTTTCGCCCGGCGCAGTCATCGCTGTCCCCGCCCATCGCATCCGAACCACTCCCTAACGATCCAACACTTATGAGGAACCCGATTCGACAGGACGTTCGCCAGAACTCTCGGCCGCTTGCAATCCGCCGTCGCGACTCTCCCGCAAGGCACGGCGGGGGTGTGTCTCGAGGATTCCTTTCCAGGTTACCGCGCCTGCTTCAGGTGGCTATCGCTGTGACCGTCGGCGCCGGTTGCCTGCACGGCCAGGGATTCCACGTTCCGGGCGGTAGTGACGGGACAGATAGAGAACTCCACGTCACCGACAACCTCGAAATCGAACTGCCAGCCGACGGAGTACTCAACTACACCAAGATCACGATCGATGAGGGCAAAACGCTCACGTTCAAACGCAACCCCAGGAATACCCCGGTCTACTTGCTGGCCACCGGCGACGTGATCATTAATGGGACGATTGATGTTTCGGGGCAGCCATGGGCTTGGCTCGTCGGCGGCCGGGGCGGTCCGGGTGGGTACGATGGCGGAAACCCAGGCCCGGTGGGGATGCCGGGTGGCAGTGGCTTGGGGCCCGGCGGTGGCAGGCCCGGAACCGGCCACTTTGCCGATGTGAGTTCGGCCGGAGCGGGAGTCTACGCCCAGCCCATCAAGAGAAGCGTCTCCACCAACCATGGCAAAATATATGGCGGACCCCTCCTGATCCCCTTGTCGGGGGGATCGGGCGGCGGCGGGGGCGCCAATGGCGGAGTCGGCGGCGGCGGGGGAGGCGGAGCCATCCTGGTCTGTTCGGACACGAAAATCGTGTTCCAAGGAACGATCAAGGCCAGGGGAGGCGACGGTGTCAATGCCGACATCTCGGGCAGCGGTGGCGCGATCCGGTTGGTGGCTCCGAAGCTTGTGGGCACGGGAACCGCCGACGCAGGCGGCGGATTGAGGTTGTACGGCGGAGGTACGGATTACGGCTCCGCGGGGCGCATCCGATTCGACACGTACGATCGCACGGAATTCAACCCTTCCAGGAGTGAAATCCTTGGCGAGTACAGCAACGGCTCCTTCGTGGTTGGCTACCGACCCGATTGGGAGCCGACCTTGCGCGTGCTGCGGGTGACGAAAACCGACGGCACCGAGCCCCTCCCGCCGGAGGGACCGATCGCCCCGGGCAGCAGTCCTCTCGAGATCCTCCTGCCGACCGACTCTCCGTCGCTCCGAATCATCCAAGTGGAGGTGGCCCGGTTCTTCCAGAAGCTGGAGGTCGAGGTCGCCCTCAAGCCATGGAACGGTGCGCCGGAGACCAATCTGGTAATTGTGGACAACACTTCTGGTTCACCCACGACGGTGGAGGTGCCGATGAACATCCCTGGCAATACCCTACTCCACGTCGAGGCTTACAAGCGGTGAAGGATGGCTTGCCCATCTACCAACCTGGCGCCGGACCAGGTGGGAACGGAGTCCTGGCGGAAGCCCTGATCGTCTCTTGAGGGCGATGGGAGCAATGCGGAAGAAAAGCCTGCGCCCTCGACCTCGGCGTCCCACGAGCGCCCGGGAAATTCTCGCTCGGCCCTGGCATCCTCTCCCCCGATGCCTTGACCGAGGTCAAGGCGTTGTTATCCCACGACGAGGCCGGGCTTGCTGAGGGATCCTGATTCAACTACAGACTCTCCGTTGCTTCCCGGAATGGCAGGGCGTCATCGCGCCTGTCTCTCGTGGCCGATTCCCATGAACGATCTTCTCCAAGTCCTGGATCGTGCGGAGGCTGGGGATCCGACGGCCGCGGCCGAGTTGTTACCTCTCGTCTACGAGGAGTTGCGCCGATTGGCGCGTCACAAACTGGCGCACGAAGCGCCGGGTCAAACCTTGCAGCCCACCGCGCTGGTCCACGAGGCCTGGCTTCGCCTGGCTAAATCCACGCGCCAACCTTGGCATGGTCGACAGCACTTCTTCGCCGCTGCCGCGGAGGCCATGCGGCGCATTCTCGTCGACAGAGCCCGCCGAAAAAGGCGCCTCCGGCACGGCGGCGAAATGCAGAGAGTAGACTGGGAGATCGTGGACCTGCCCATCGCGCGGGACGACGAGAAATGCCTGCGGATAGACGAGACCCTTGAGCGCTTGGCACAGGTGGATCCACGCAAGGCCGAGGTGGTCAAATTGCTCGTCTTCGCCGGTCTGACGATCCAGGAGATCGCCACTGCTCTCGAGGTGAACGAAAAGACCGTGCGACGAGACTGGACCTTTGCCCGCGCTTGGATGTCCCGCGATCTGATGGCAGGGACCTAACCTCCCACGCCGAAGGAACAATGTCCGGTTTGCCTCGGAAACGGCGCCACTACCCACGAAGCGAAACCTCGAATCGAACCATGGAATTGCCCGGGACCACAGTGCAGGCGTTGTTCGATGCGGCCGTGACGCTCGAGTCGGACGCGCAGCGCTCCCAATACCTGGATCGCGCCTGTCCCGACGCGGCGGTGCGGCGTGAAGTCGAATCGCTGCTCGCCGCTCACGCGAATCCCGACAGCGTTCTGTCGGAACTTACCGTCCGCATGGAAGTGCCCACCTCGGAAGGGATCGGAACTTTCATCGGCCGTTACAAACTGTTGGAGCTTTTAGGGGAAGGGGGATGGGGAACGGTTTGGCTGGCGGAACAAAGGGAACCGATCCGACGCCGCGTCGCGCTCAAAGTGATCAAGCTGGGCATGGACACCCGGCAGGTCATCGCACGTTTCGAGGCGGAGCGTCAGGCGCTGGCGCTCATGGATCACCTCCACATTGCCAAGGTGCTCGACGCGGGGACGACCGAGGCCGGCCGACCCTATTTCGTCATGGAATTGGTCCGCGGCATTCCGATCACCAGGTTCTGCGAGGAGAACCAACTGCCCACCCGCGAACGGTTGGACCTGTTCATCAAGGTCTGCCGGGCCGTCCAACACGCTCATCAAAAGGGCATCATCCACCGTGATCTCAAACCGTCGAACGTGCTGGTGACCCTGCATGACGGCGTCCCTGTGCCAAAAGTGATCGATTTCGGCATTGCCAAAGCCACCCAGCAGGAGCTGACCGACCAGACGTTCCACACCCTGTTCCAGCAATTCGTCGGCACCCCGGCCTATGTCAGTCCCGAGCAGGCGGAAATGAGCGGCCTGGACATCGATACGCGCAGCGATATCTACAGCCTCGGCGTCCTGCTGTACGAATTGCTTACCGGGGTCACGCCGTTCGACGGCAAGGAATTGTTGGCGTCCGGTCTGGACGAAATGCGGCGGACGATACGGGAGGTCGAACCGGTCCGACCGAGCACCCGGTGGACGCAACTGCGAGCCACCCGTGAGGGAACCCCATTCGCCATTCGCCATTCCCGATTCGCCACGGATCTCGACTGGATCGCGATGAAGTGCCTGGAGAAGGACCGCACGCGGCGGTACGAGACCGCCAATGGCCTCGCGGTCGATCTCCAGCGTCACTTGAACGGTGAACCGGTCGTCGCGCGCCCACCCAGCACCGCCTACCGGTTTCAAAAAATGGTTCGCCGCCACCGGGTGGCCTTCACCGCAGCGGGCGCGGTGTCGGCAGCGTTAATCGCGGGACTGGCGATCGCCTTGGTGGCCCTCGATAAGGAGAGCGCCGCGCGAACCGCCGCCATGAACGCCCGCGTCGAGGCCGATGAACAACGACACGAAGCCCTGACGAGCGCTCGCCTGGCCGACGAATCGCGCCAGCGTTCCGAGGACGCGCGCCGGGTCGCCGACCTCAATCTCTACGCCGCCGACATGATGACGGCGCGGCAACACTTGGTGCACGGCAATCTGGGCGCCGCACGAAAACTCCTGGACGCGCACCTCCCTTCGGAGGGCGAGGATCGGCGCGGCTGGGAGTGGCGTCTCCTGCGCGATCAGGCCGAAGGCGCACGCCCACTGCGCTTGCAGGGGTACTCGGGCACACTGACGCAATTGCGCTTCTCGCCCGACGGCCGGACGCTCGCCGCCTTGGGGGAGGATTTTCGACTTTGGAATCTCGAACAACTGGGACGCTTTCGACGATGGGACCGTCAGGGGAAGGTGCGTGGCTTTGACTTCACCCGGGATGGACGCCTCGGTGTCGTTACCGATGCCGGAGAATTGTTGCTTCTGGAGGCAACGTCGCTGCGACTGGAAAGGGCATTCAACCTGCCCAAGGCGGAATCCGTGATTTTCTCCCCCGTTGCGCACTCGGCCGCGGTCCGCATCGGCGAGGAGTTCGCGCAGTGGATCGATCTGGATTCGGGCAACCTCCATCCGCTTTTCGGAGGGCAAGCCGTGCACCTGACGGACATCTCGGACGATGGCACATTGGTTTGCGGACGAACGCAAACCGAGGTGGTGATTTGGAACGTCGCCGAAGCTTCCGAGGTCGCCAGGGTCATCACCCCGCCCGGGACGGGATGGCGAATGGACCTCAAGTTCCTTCCTGGTCGCCGTGGACTCTTGCTGTCGAGCATGGAACGTGAACCCGTCCTGCTCGTCTCCCGAGGGGGCCGGTGGGAGTGGGAGTTTCCCTTCTCCCCGCGCGATTTCGGAGTCAATCAACTGGCCGTCAGCCAGGCCGGCGGTTTCCTCGCCGCCAGCACCTACGGTCATGAGGTTGTCTTGTGGAACCTGCCGGACCTGACGCCCAAAATTCGATTTCGTGGCCATCAGGACGAGGCATGGTGCGTGGCGGTTTCCCCGGACGGACGCCGGGTGGCGTCGGGCGGTCAAGACGGCCTTCTCCTTCTCTGGGACAGCCGATGGGAGGAGCGGCGCGATTTGCACATCGAAGGCAAGTTCGTCGACATTCAGCCCGTCTTTGGTCATACGAATAGTTGGCTGGCCTTGCGGGGCCGGCAGGGCGACATCGCCGTGTGGGATCTTCGCGACCATCGCTCGATCCGGCAACTCGAGGGGGCCGGAGTTCCGCTGATATTCACGCCCGACGACACGGAGTTGCTTACCTGCTCCGAGACCGAGCTTTTCCGGTGGGACACCCGGACATGGGAGAGGTCAAGACCTCAGCCCCTCGGCTTCGTCGCCGGCATGATGCTCGATTTCCCGATGGGCGGGCCACTCGTGGGCACGGGCGCGGACGTGGTCGCAGTGGCGGACACCCATCGCTGGGTCCATCTCCTGGACGTTGCCACCGGAGGCGAGCGCGCCGCGCTGGAACTGGGATCGCACACGCAAAACATGGCCCTTTCTCCCGATGCCCACTGGCTGGCCATGGGCGATGAGGGCGGCTCCATCCATGTCTGGGACCTCTCGACGACCACCCCATCGAAGACCGCCACCCATCGCGCGCACGAGCGGGACATTGTCCACCTGAGTTTCTCCCCAGACAGCCGCATGTTGGCAACCTTCAGCCATGATTCGCGGATCAAACTCTGGTCCATCGATCCCCTAACGCTGCGCCACGAGTTGCGCGGCCATAAACGCGGAATGGCCGGAGGAGGATGGTCTCCAGACGGCCGCACGCTCGCCAGCGTGGACCACGTCCACGCGCTGAATCTATGGCACGTCGCCACCGGGCGCGAGTTGGCCACCTTCGACCTGACCGCTTCCTTGGGATCGCTTCGACACTTGGCCCAGGCCGCGTTTTCTCCCGACGGCCGACATCTCGTCGTCTGGCGATGGAGCGGATCCTGCCAGTATTGGCGCGCCCCCTTGTTCGAAGAATTCGAGGCTGCGGGTATTCCGGTAGCTCGGAACGTGACACCGTAAATCCGAGCGGATCCCACCGTCGAAGACACGCTCCCATGGGTACCCTGATCCTATGAAAACAAGACTGCTTCTCGCCATCCTTGCCGTCGGTTACCTGCTCGATGCGGCCGCTGCGCCTTGGGCTCAATTCAGGGGACCGAACGGCGCCGGGATCGCCGGGGACGCAAGGCCGCCGATTCGCTTCGGTCCGGACACGAACCTCTTGTGGAAGACCGCGCTGCCGCCCGGCCATTCCTCCCCCATCCTCTGGGCCGATCGCATCTTCCTCACCGCCTTTGACGGCGAGATCAAGAAACTGGAGACCCTCTGCCTCGACCGCCGGACCGGCAGGATTCGGTGGCGTCGGGCCGCGCCCACCGAGAAGATCGAGAAGGTCAACCGGATTAATAACCCCGCCGCCAGCACGCCGACCACCGATGGCCAGACCGTTTTCGTCTATTTCGGTTCCTTCGGTCTGATCGCCTACGACTTCGAGGGCGGCGTGCGTTGGCAGAAGCCATTGCCCGTCGCCAAGACCCGCTTTGGTCATGGGACAGGAACGTCGCCGATTCTGGCGGGCGACCGACTCCTCCTCGATGTGCATCTCGACAAAGAGTCGCACCTTCTGGCGGTCCGTTGCCGCGACGGCGAGACGCTGTGGAAGTCGGCCGAACCCTTGTTCAACGACGGTTGGTCCACGCCGCTGGTTTGGAGCGAGGCCGATGCCGAGTTGGTCGGCGTGCTGAACGCCGGCAAATTCACCGCGCACGACCTGCAGACGGGCGTCGAACGCTGGTGGGTCCATCGTCTGCCGAACCAGATCTGCGCCACCCCGGTTGTCGGCGACGGCGTCCTCTACCTCACCGGCACCGGTGTCTTCGGCGAGCGGCACGAACTCATTCCACCGCCGAACTTCGAGGAATTGGTGACCCGCTTCGACGCCAACAAGGACGGGCGCATCGGCACCGACGAAATCCCGGAGGATCTCCTGCTGGTGAATCGCCAAGGCAGCCAGGGCGAGGGGAACATCGGCTTGCGCGAATCGTTGCTCTGGGGCTCCGAGGCGAAGAACAAGAGCTACAGTCGCCAGGAGTGGGAGAAGGAAATGCGCGGGTATGATGAATTCGTCCGCGGCGACATGATGAAATCGGCCATTTGCGCCGTGCGAACGGGCGGCACCGGCGACGTTACCGAGTCCCACCGCGCCTGGTTGGAGCCTAAAGGCGTCCCCGAAGTCCCGTCGCCGCTGCTCTATCGTGGCCGGTTGTACGGGGTGAAGAACGGCGGTTTGTTCCTCTGCCGCGACGCCGCGAATGGGCGGATGCTGTTCGAGGAACGCCTCGGCGCCCCGGGCGGCTACTTCGCCTCCCCCGTGGCCGCCGACGGTCGCATCTATTTCGCGTCGGATCGCGGCGTCATCACCGTCGCGGAGGCTGCGGACAGGTTCCGGATCTTGGCACAAGCGGATCTCGGTGAGCCCATCATGGCGACACCCGCGTTGGTGGACGACCAGCTCTATGTCAGAAGCGCGGACCACGTATGGGCTTTCGGCAAGGCGCAATCGGACCGGTAAGAAAAAGGGTGCCTCCATTGCTTGTCCCGTAACGTGTATAGACAACGCATTGAGCCAAACCGAAGGCGCACAGAATGAGAACCTCATGAATCCCATGTGCAATCCCGCGCGGTTACTCATGACGAAGGCGGTGCGAAGGTCAGGGACGCCATCGCGATTTGGGTGGAATCGAAACGAGACGTCCTCCTTTTCCCGCGCTCCGCTCGCGGTCCGAATGACACTGGCTGCTTTGGCGGCTTTCCTTACCGCCACGCGCGCCGAGACCCAGCCACTGCGACTGCGGCCACCGAGCGTGACTTCCACTGGCGTCGGCCTTGGTGTCGATGTCGAGGGCTTGGTGACGGATTATGTTCGGCTCGACGCCAGTGCCGATTGGAAGAACTGGGAGCCAGTGGACCTACTCCCTAATGGCGTTGGTCCGATCGAATTCGTCGACCCCGACGCGCCATTGGCACCACAGCGCTTCTATCGGGCGGTGGGAGTGGACGCCCGTGCCGGAGTGACGGGATGGAGCGCGCCACGATTACAGCCGGGAGGGCGACTCACTATTTTTGGCGAGCAGTTTGCGCGGGGACGTCTGGGCGATCATATCGTGCTTATCGACGGAAAACCGGCGGCGGTTTTGGCCGCTACCGGCGCGCGGTTATTGGTGCAGGTGCCGGCCGACGCGACCACGGGTGAGGTCATTGTGGTCACCCCGGACGGTGCGCGGCTCATCTCCGAGTCCCTCACCATCACCTCCGACGTCAGGGTGGAATGGTCGCTGCCAGTTGGGATTCGGAGGGAAGGATTCGAAGTGATAGGAGCCTTCGGACCCGCGACCCCCGGGGAAGCTGGCGGACTTGTGGTGCAAGCGAGGGTCGGGCGACCGCAGGTGATCTTCGCTATTCCGACAGAGGCGGCCAGCGTCACCTTCCTGGCCTCCATTTCGGAGGGGGCAGCCGCGCCGATCGTCTTCGGTGCCCCATCGACCGCCGAGGCCTTGGTCTTCATGCATCCCTGGTTCCAAACCCAGGATCACGCGGTTGCCGCCAAGAACATCGCCGCCATCCGGTCCGACTCGAAGGTGGCCGCATTGGCGACGGTCATTGGCGACGAATGGCGGGCAGGAGGCGATCCGTTCGCCCGGCAAGCGCTGCCGGCGGCCTATCGCGACGCCGTGGTGTCGGTCAGTCGATCGCTCGCCGCGGGCGACGGCGCGAGAACTCTGCGCCCTTTGCCGGCATCCCCACGCCTGGCCTCGGCTGTGGGTCTAACCTGGGAACTCGATTCGAGCTTTGTTCGGTTTCACAGCGGCGCGGAATTGCGTGACAAGGGCGGCAAATCGCTCTCGGTGGGGGTCAGTCCGGAACCTGGTAACCCAGTCGATTGGGTCGTGGTCGCCCACGAAGTGGATGTCGAGGCGGCGTTTCCGCGGGGTCAGGAAGATTTGTTGCGGGTCTACCAGCGGCCATTGCCTCTCGGGCTCGATCCGGCTGTCAACCGAGGCTACCCGCTGCGCCCCGGGTACGAGCGCCGGCGCTTCGTGAACGCGCAGCTCTTCTCTTCGAATCTTCACCTGATGAGTCAGATCATCGGTCGCGCGGGCGAGTGGGCCAAAGGGTGGGTGTGGGGTGAGAAGGGCCCGGAGTTGTTCGAGTTCGAAGATCGTGACGCGGTCTATGTGATTCGTGCGGTCGGTCCCGCCCTTGCGGTGGGTTCGGGAGACGTGTCGGCAGCCGAAGCGACGTTCCTGGAGCAGAATAGCGAAGGGCTGGGGTCGATCCGCGTGTCGGCATCGGCGATCAACTTGTTGGCCGGAGCCCTGGATCTGCTTGGCGGGTCCTTTGATCTGGCCGACGAATTGGAGAAACTGGAACGGACGGCGGTACAGGAAGGGCTTATGGCCTTGGCCGTGAGCGCTGCCAAGGAGGCCCCGAAGTGGCAGAACCTCGAGGACGTGCTTGCGGCGGTGCTGAGTCTCTCGTCCGAGGCGGCCAATTTCATCGCCACCAAGGCTGCCGAGAAAGGGATCGAATCCGCCGCCAGGAAGACGGCTGCCAGCTATGCCAAGGCGGCGGGTTTGGCCTCGGCCGCGCTGACGGCTTTGGATTTGATCGGCACCGCCGGCGAAGTGTTGGAGCGAGGTTCCGGCTTTCTCAGAACCACTCCGATGGAAACCACGTTCGTGGTGGTCGGGGATCCATTCCGGCTCGAAATTGTCAGTGTCACGCCGGCCGGGGGTGCGCCTGGCGACATCCTCTCGGTCGTCATTCGCAAGGCCCGGTTCGATGCTCAGACCCAAGGAGGGGACCGGATCTTCATCACGAGTACCAATGGCGCGGATCCCTTCCTCGCGCCGGCCAAGGTGATCGGAGTCCCAACCAACCTCCCCTCCGGACGGCAGCTTCTTCAAGTGCGCCTTCCCGCCGCCCTCGCGGCGAGGCCCGACGGCCTCCACGCGCTTCACGTTCGAGCTCAGGGAAGGTCCGGGCAAACCACCTTCCAGCTCGTCGCCCAACCGTCGATCGCCAGCGTGCTACCGCCCGAGGGATTTGCGGCGGTGGAGGATTTCATGGGCCAGCCGTTCGCCGGAAGCGCCATACGCATTCGCGGCCTCGGCTTCGGTCCGGACGACGAAATGCTATTCGGAGGCCTTGTAAGCACTAACAAAGCGGGTGGCTCAGGGGACGTCGTCGCGCGGGTTCCGCGGGGAGCCAGTAGCGGTCCGGTGATCGTGAGGCGCCAAGTACCGACGAATGAGGTTCGCGAGGCCACCGGGCCGTCGTTCGCCGTGTTGGGCCCTCCCCGAATCCTGGCCGTTTCTCCAGTTGCCGGACCAGTAGGCACCCGAATGGCGCTAACTGTGGAAAACGTAGGTTCCATCGATGCCTTGCAGGCGACGTATGCCATGGTGTCGGTGGGGAGCCAATTGTTGGCGCCATTGCGGCGAGGCCATGTGCTGGAAGTGGTCATTCCGGTCGACGTCCTCCCGGGCCCGGTCGAGGTCGTGCTGTTTACCCCGGCGGGCAAGGCGGCCACGTCGTTCCAGGTGGAACCGGGGCGCGCACCGGGCGCGGAGATCACCGTTGGCACGATCGCAGGTTGCGAGGGTCCGACCGTTTCGCCCGTCACTCTGGCATCCGCGCTGGCCATTGCGGCCGGAAGCCGCCTGCCGGCTGACGACGAGGACCGCCAACGGATTCTGCGCGAGGGAGTCGTGGAGGAAGTCGAGGTCGATGTTCTGTGCCAATGGGAGGAGGGCGACTACGTTCATCCGGACTTGGGCTATTACGCCGAGCCCGGTTCGGTGACTCCGCGACCCGACCTGCGCACGCGATGGCCCGTCGGTGCCGCAAACGCGGACCGGATCGTCGTGACGGAGGGCACGGGCGAGCTTTCGGGGGACTTCGAATTCGCCGGCAGCTACGACTCTCTTCACCTTGACTCGCTTTCGGGCAGCCTGCGGCTCAGCGGGACGAACAATACCTTCACGGTCCGGTCGTTCCGCGGAACGCGCCTGATCATCGAGGGTTCGCACAATCTCGTTACCGGGACTTTCGAGTTGATCGAGGGAATCACCGTCCGGGGACATCAGAACCAACTCAGTGGCGAGGTGAAGGGATCGAAGACCGACGGAGTTCTGGTCCAGGGCGATTTGAACGAGATCCGCGTCTCCGCCATCGACAATCTACGAAACGGCGTGGTCATCGATGGTGGCCGCTGGAACCGGGTGGTGGCGACGACGGGCCGCAATGGTGGCCATGGGGTCATTCTCGAGAACGGCGCTACCGGCAACGAGGTCAGCGTCGGCTCGGGCCGCCCCTTCGGTGACGGCGTGGAGGCAGGAACCGGCAACGCCGGGCACGGGGTTCTCGTTGCTTCCGGCTCCCGTAACAACTTCATTCGCGGCGTGTCGCCGGTGGGCGGAAACGGCGGCGACGGAGTGCGTTTGGAGGGCGACGGGATCGAAGACAATTTGCTGGAGATTCTGGATGCGGTCGGCAATGGCGGAAACGGGTTTACGATCGGTCCGGGCGCCGTCGGGACCTTGATTCCGGTGATTGTCGCGCGGCGCAACCGGGGGGACGGCGTTCACGTCGAGGGAGCGCGAGCCACGGTGGCCGGATCGATTCGCAGCGGATTCAATCTCGGAAGCGGCGTTGTCATCCGGGGTGTCAGCGACGGGACAACCGAACTGGGATCCCTGCAACTGAACGGAAATCTTGATGCCGGGCTCCTGCTCGCTGGAGTCACACGTCAGCTAAGTTTGGAAGCGACGATCCAATCCGGCGCCATCGGTCTGAAATGCGACGGCTCCGGGGTGGCAAGCAATCTCGTCGTGGCGGTTGTTCGAGGCTGCACCAGTCACGGGGCCGTGATCGACGGCGGCCAAAACAACCGGTTCTGGATCCAGGTGAACGAATGCGGGGGCCATGGCGTCCTGGCACGAGGCACCGCCACGAACGAGTTCGAGGTCGATGCAGACCAAAACGCGGGCGACGGCTTGCGCCTGGAACGTAGCCGAAACGACGTCGTTTCCGGTCGATTCAAACGCAATCAGAACGGCGTTGTTCTCGCCGACGGAACGCGGGACGACACGCTGCACGCTCTCCAATCCAATGCCAATCGTGCTCACGGCGTTCACATCACAGGCGCCGAAACCCGCGGCAACTCGGTATCGGCAGTGTCCATGGGCAGCCCGATTGCCGACGAACCCGAAGGCAATCTTGGCGACGGTTTGCGCATCGACGACGGCGCCTCGGCGAATGTCATCGGCGGACCGAGTCGGGATGTGTTCAGTTCCGGGAATGCCACTGCCGGTTTGCGGGTATCGGGGCCTGCCACTGTCGGCAACCGCATCCTGAACGCGGTACTCTCGAGCGCCGCGGCCGGCCGTCAACAGCCCGTCGGCATTCTCGTCGAGGACAGGGCAGTGGCGACCGTCATCGGGGGACCGGAGACGGGCGAGGCCGTTCTGGTGGCCGGCAACCTCGATGGTATCGTCGTTCGAACCGGTGCCCGCGATACATCGATTCTCAACTGCGAAGTCAGGGGTCACGCCAACGCGGGGATTCGAGTCGTCGACGCGTTCGAGAACGGGATCGGTGGCGCCGGAGGTCCGTTCGTGCTTCCCATCGTCCCGGGCCCCGACGGTCTGATCCCGCCGGTCACCTGGGGCAACCGGATTCACAATAACCAAATCGGGATTGAGATCGTCGGAGCGCTGAGTCGGAACAACGCCGTTCGTGGTAACACGGTCGCCGAGAACCAAGCCGGGATTGTGCTGGCGGAGGCGATGGGTACGAGACTGGAAGAGAACGTCATTCTCGCCAATGCTCTTGTGGGTCTCGAGTCCTCCGGCACTCGCGGGACGCGAATCGGCGGGAACACCATCTCCGACAACGCCGGGCCAGGGGTTCGACTCGTGGCCGGAACCACATTTACGGAAGTGATCCACAATCGAGTCCAGGGAAACTTGGTCGGGGTCCAAATTGTCGGAGCGACGACGAGACAGAACGACCTGAGCGCGAACTTCATTTCCGGCAACGCAGGCACGGGCATTGCCCTCGTCGATGGCAGCAACGACGGTATCGAAGCTCCGCGGATCGAGACGTGGAGCAGTCAGTCGGTGACCGGGACCACCGACGCACCCGACGGCAGCCGCGTCGAGGTCTTTGCCGATCCGACGCCCGATTACGACGAGGGGCTTCGCTGGGTAGGTATGGGATACGCGGCGCGGGGGCGCTACCAAGTGCGGCTCCTGAATACGATCCGTCCGGACGAAGTCGGCCGGTTGTTCGCCCTCAACGCCACCGTGACCGACCTGAAGGGCAACACCTCCGAGTTCGGCGGCACGGTCGGCGGAGATCGCACGTTCCGATGCCTGTACACTTCCACCCGCGACGGCAATGCCGAGTTGTACCTGGCGCAGGGCCTGTTGGCGGCGCCCATCCGGCTGACTGCCAGTCCGGCGGAGGACACGTGGCCGGCGCTTTCGCCCGATGGAACCCGCGTCGCCTTCGTCTCCACGCGAGAGGGCAATGCTGACATCTACCTCATGACGCTCACCGGCACGAACCCGGTCGTCAGGCTCACTTGGGATCCCTCCCTCGACACGGAACCGACTTGGTCGTCCGACGGGTCCGGCCTGGCATTCATTTCGGCGCGCAGTGGTTCCGCCCAAGTGTACCGGATGACGGCTGATGGCTCGAACCTGACACGTCTCACCACTGGTCCATGGAACGACCGATCCCCGTCGTTCTCGCCCGACGGCTCGCAGTTGGTCGTTGCTTCCGATCGCTCCGGTGACTGGGATTTGTGGATCCTCAACGCGGACGGTTCCGGGGCGAGGTCGGTCGCTCCCCAGTCGGCGGCGGACACCGAACCGCATTGGTCTCCCGACGGGCAGCGCATCGCGTTCGTTTCCGACCGTGATGGGAACGACGAGATCTACACGGTGCGCATCGACGGCTCCGATCTCCGTCGCCTCACGGAGAACCCTGCGTCGGATCGGAATCCGGCTTGGCTTCCCGAAGACGAAGGCATCGCCTTCTCTTCGAATCGTGACGAGGGCTTCGAGGTCTACTGGGTTTCTGTCACGGGGGGGATTCCCGAGCGCCTCACTCTCAGCGCCGGCGACAACACCCAGCCCGCCGCCTCGCGCTGACGGGCTGCAACGAAACCCGGTCATTCGGGTCGCGGCTCACGGGACTGGGAACCGGAGATGGAACCGCACGGGGATGGCCCGGCGCGGTTCTCGAAGACCGAGGTCCCCTGATCGAAGTCAGGTGAAACGGCAGCCCAGTGACCGTTCGGGCTCGGTGGGCCCCGGAGCGGTCGCGCAGAGACCGATGGGAAGCGGAACCCTGACCAATCCGGCGCGGGTCGCTGCGAAGATAGGCGAGATCCATCGTATCGACGCGGAGAGAGAAAGAGAGCGAGAGCGAGAAGGGGAGCGGGGGCAACGAAGAAATCGGGGGTACTTCTGAGAATTGGAAATTATGTCTCGGTCACTCGCTGTTCTCATGGAACCCAATCGAGGTTCATCCTCTCAACTCAGTTTATCGGTTGAAAAGGTGCCGACGCTCGCTCCTGCGCCACTTCCCCCATCTCTCCCTCTCACTTTTGCTCTCCCCCGCTTCCTTGATATCCCACTGGTTCTTGTCCCACTCCCTGCGGCGCGATGCTTCCGGTGCGGGGTCTCGGAATACGAGGCATTGTCGGGGATGGAACTGTTGTCTGCCGATGGCGAAATCGCCGGGGGCGGCATCATCGTCTCCGAGTCGCGGCGCCATGACCGATCGGTCGATCGACGAAGGGCGGTGAGGCATTGACGCAGGTCAATGATGAGTGCCGCGCCCGGGGTAGGGTCGTCGCGCCAATCCCCGTGAGCCGGTGTCTGCCGGCGTTTATCGTGGGTTGACGTTATGCCCACCAACGACGCGCTCTCCAATCAGCCCCTTTCGCCAAGGGTTTTGCGCACCGGTTGGACTTCGCATCTGGCTTGGTGCGGTTTCGCAACCCTCATCTTCGAGGCGGTCACGGGACTGGTCATCACGGTGGCGCCGTTTCATGCCGCCATCCAGTGGAGCGTGCTGGTGCATACCGGCGTTGGCGCGATCACGCTGCTGCCGCTGGCCTGGTACTGCGTGGCACATGTGGCCGACTACCGCAGGTACGCCGCCTCCCATATCACGGTGCTGGGTTGGCTCGCCTTGGGCGGACTGACCGTCTGCTCGCTCTCTGGACTGGTGGTGGCGGGCGAGGCGTTGTGGGGGCTTCGGAGTTCGCTCCTATGGCGCAACGTGCATTTGATTGCCACCCTGGTCCTGATCACGGGCGTGGTGCCGCACCTGATCTTCGTCGTGCGCCGACAACGTGCGATCCCTGCCGAGGGGGGCGGTTCGACCGGATCCAATGGGTCCACCGTACGAACCGCGGCGCCGGATCTCGCCGGGGGCCGGCGGTACTTCCGCAGGGCGATGGGCGTCGCCTTGGTCGGCGTGGCGCTGACGGCGGCACTTGCCCTGTTGTATTCGGGCACCGACTACGCGAACCGGTTTCCGGAAGATTACAGCTACCTGTACGGGACGAATCGCCCGTTCGCGCCCAGCCTGGCCCGAACCGATACGGGAGGGGCCTTCGATGCCCGGTCGCTGGCTGGGTCAAAGTCCTGTGGGACGGCCGGGTGCCATGATCAAATCCTGGAGGAATGGCTGCCCAGCGCCCATCGGTATGCAGCGATGGACACGGTGTTCCTCGGGATTCAGGACGTCATGGCCAAGCAGAACGGACCGGAATCGACCCGTTACTGCGGCGGTTGCCACGATCCGATCTCGCTGTTCAGCGGCACGAAGAACATCTTCGTGGAGAACCTGACGGGCTTGCACGGATACCAGGAAGGCGTCTCCTGTCTCGCTTGCCATGCCATCCGCGAGACCGACATCAAGGGCAACGCCAACTACACGGTCACCCAGCCGCGCGAGTACCTGTGGCAGTGGCAGACCAACGGAGTGGGGCGGGTGCTCCGCGATTTTCTGATCCGCAGCTATCCGGAGGAACACGGCCGTCTCGCCAAGCGCGCCTTTAAGAAACCGGAGTACTGCGCCGCCTGTCACAAACAGTTCATCGACGCCGAAGTCAACCGCGTGGGCTGGGTCCAGTTGCAGAACCAATACGACAACTGGGCGGCCAGTCATTGGAACCACAAGGGAGACGCGCGAAAGACGGTGGAATGCCGCGAATGTCACATGCCCCTGGTCGAATCGCGCGATCCCGCCGCGGGCGATCCCCTCGACTACAACCGTTCCCCGGGCGACCGCCGACATCGGAGCCATCGCTTCATCGCGGCGAATACCCTCATACCTTACGCGCTACGCGATCAGTTGGAGGGGGCCGACGAGCAACTTCGGCTGACGGACCAATGGCTGCGGGGTGGCCTGCCGATTCCCGAGATCGAACATAAGTGGGCCAGGGGCCCGATCGTGACCATCACCTTGGAGGCCCCCGAAACCATTGCCCCCGGAGGCACCCTCCCGCTTCGAGTGGTGATGGCGTCGAACAAAGTCGGCCACGATTTCCCCACCGGCCCGCTGGACATCATCCAGAGTTGGTTGGAGATCACCGTGACCGACGATCACGACCGGGTGACTTGGACCTCGGGCCGTCGGGACCAGCGGAACTTTCTTGAGCCTGGAACCTTCCTCTTTAAGGCGGAGCCTGTGGATCAACATGGCAATCTCATCGATCGCCATAACCTGTGGGAAATGGTGGGCGTCCGGTTTCGACGAGCCCTATTTCCCGGTTACTCCGACGCGGTGCAGTTTGCCATTCCGTGCGCCGGTTCGGTGATCGACGCCGGCACCAACCTGACCGCCATGTCGCGCGTGGCGACACCGGCAGCGGACACACTCGAGATTCCAGCCCCCTCCGTGCCCGCGCCATTGGCAGCGGGCGAGTACCGGATCTCGGTCGCACTGCAATACCGTAAGGTCGACCAGTTCCTGCTCAACTACCTGTTCGGTGAGACGAACCAACTGACGGCACCCGTCACCGAGTTGGCCCGGGTTGAGAAGGTCGTGCGGGTCCAACCATGACACCCCCCACGTCTCCGGTCCTACTGAGTCCGCGACGGCAACGGCTGCGTTGGACCTTGGCGACACTGGTGACCCTCGCCGCATTGGGGCTGCTTTCCGGTTGGATCGTATATCAACGATCCCGACCCGAGCCGTATCAACCTGACGAAGCGTCCGAGGACATCACCCGTTCGCTGGCACGGAATCTCCCGCCGGAAGCGCCGACGCCGCGTCTGGCCGAGGTGACCCGCGATGCGGGATTGTCGGGATACCGCAATTTCGCCGGGAACCGAACGTCCCAACTTCCGGAGGACATGGGGCCGGGACTGGCCTGGGGAGACTTCGACAATGACGGAGACGACGATTTGTTTCTGGTGGGAGCCGGGGGTGGCATGGACGTTCCGGACGAACACCTGCCGGCGTGCGCGCTCTATGAGAACCAGGGCGACGGCATGTTCAGGCAGGTCGCGGGTTTTCCTGACACGCGTATTCGCGGACTTGGCGCGGCCTGGGCGGATTACGACGGCGACGGCTTTCTCGATCTTGCGGTCGCCGGTTACAACGCGCTTCAATTGTTCCGCAATCAGGGGGGATCCGGCCGGTTCACCCGGGATTCGCGGTTGCCCGAACCGGGCGGGTTCTGGACAAGCGTGGCCTGGGGCGACTACGACAACGACCGGCGACTTGATCTGTACGTGGCCAACTACGTGCGGTTTGTCCCCAGCGCGGGCGACCGCGAGCGGCTCTCGGACCAGGTTGGCACAGCGGTGCCGTACACGCTGAATCCCGCGTCCTACGAACCCGGGCACAACGCGTTATTCCATCAGCACGCCGACGGCACTTTCGTGGACGTGGCGCGGGAACTGGGCGTTCATAATCCGACGGGCCGAAGTCTTGGCGGGGTTTGGCACGACTTCGATCAGGACGGCTGGCTCGATCTGTACGTGGCAAACGATGTCTCCGACAACGCCTACTACCGGAATCGCGGGGGGCGCTTCGAGGATATCAGTCATCCGGCGTGGGTGGCGGATTATCGAAGCGCGATGGGGTTGGCGATCGGCGATTTCGACCGCGACGGCGACGACGACCTGCACATCACTCATTGGGTGGCGCAGGAAAATGCCCTCTACGAGAACATGTGGGCGGATCTGAGCGGGTGGCGAACACGCACGACGCCGGTGGGTTCGACCGGAATCACTCCGCGGCAGGCCACCGCCGTCACCCCGACGTCCCAGCCGTCCACGTCCACCGATTCAGAAGCCTCACCGGGTGCAGGAAAGAGCGTCGCGCTTCGGTTCGTCGACATCGCGGATCAAAAGGGACTTGGCCAGATCGCGCTTTCGTTCGTGGGCTGGGGGACGGAGTTCGTCGATCTGGACCAGGACGGCTGGTTGGATTTGTTGGCCGTGAATGGCAGCACTTTGGAGTCGGGAGGGCAGAAGCCAAGGAAGCTTCAGGCCCAGGAGAGCTTCCTGTTCTGGAACCGGCGGGGGGAATATTTCTATAATCTGGCTCCGTTGCACTCTGGTCTCTCGGAAAAGCACGTCAGCCGGGGACTGGCGTTGTCCGACTTTGACAACGACGGGGACATGGATTTCGCCATTGCCGACTTGGGAGAGGGCGTTCGTTTGTACCGCAACGACATGGCGTCGGGTCATTGGCTGCAACTCCGGCTGAGATCGCGTCACCCGGACGAGCGAGGATTCGGATCGGGCGATGGTTCGACCGCGGTCGCGTGGGTGAACGGCGTTCCTTTGCGTCGGAGCGTCACCGGAATCAGTTATCTATCGAGTGCCAATCATACGCTGCATTGGGGATTGGGTGGAAACGCCCGATTGGATCGACTCGAAGTGCGGTGGCACGCGGGGAGCACGGGAGTGGTCGAGAATCTGGCAGCGGACGCTCGGTACGTGTGGACCGAAGGAGAGGCTGCGCCGCGTCGTTGGATGAGGTCCAACACGGCGGAAGACCGGTTGCCAGCGGCAACTCCCTCCGAGGATCCCGGTGGACGGCCCGTGTCCGGGGGCGACACGCTGACGGACCGTCAGCGGACGCTGGAATTCTGGAATCTCCAACGTGCTGCCATGTCGGCCATGAAAATTGAAAGAAACAACCGGAAAGCCATCGGATGGTTTCGCGACGCGCTGGCGCTGAATCCGGGGCACGAGGATTCGCGGTACTATCTCGGGCACTGCCTGGCCAGCGAGGGCGATACCGAGGGCGCGTTGATTCAGTTGGCGGAATTGCAGCGCATCAACCCGAGCAGCCACCGGGCCTGGCAGCAATGGGGCATCCTTCGCGCGACGTTCTCACGCGGGCCCGCCGATCTCGCAGCCGCCGAAACCGCGCTCGAACGCGCCCATCGGCTCAACCCCGAAGAGACCGGCGCTTTGTTAGCGTTGGGCGAGGTCGCGTTGTTGCGTGGGGACGCCAAATCGGCGGATGACCGGCTGGCCGCCGCGACACGGACCAACCCCAAGGCCGCCGGTGGATTCTTCCTGCGCGGTTACCTGGCCTGGAAGCGAGGCGACGCCGTTGGTGCGCGGGCATTCCTGGGGCAGACGCGGCAGTCCTTTGGAAAGGACTGGCAGCCCAAAGGAGCCACCAGCGAGGGCGACGTCCAACGCAAGCAGCACGTCGAAGTGACCCCACTCACGCGGTTTTGGGAGGCATGGAACGGTGTTATCGATCCCGAAACCAGCTACGCGCCGATCGATCGTTCGCTTTCCGGAGTTCGTGAGTCGACGGAGAAGGATCATTGATTCACATCGCCTTTTCTCATTCCCTTCGAGATTCCCCAACGAATATGCAGTATTCGATCCCATGCCTTCCTCGGCCGACATCCTCGCAATGTCCAGGCCCATCAGCCTGGCGGTGGCCACTTGATCCGAGTCAAGTCGCCGATGCGCTCGGCGATGGAAGCTGAGGCTACGTGGACTCCATTCAACCATCCGTCGAGTCGGGGGTACCCGACCCGCAGGGCGGGGGAACCTCTCCCCGGAACACCGCGGTTCCAGCGACGGTGTGCCGACCGGACTTGTTCACTCCTCCGGGGGGCTTCTTGGTTTGGATGATTGTCTTTCTTGAATTGCTCACCTTCGGGATCGGACTGATCGTGTTCCTGCGATTCAAGGCCGCCGAGCCCGCGTCATTCCGACATGGACAGGCCGGATTGGGTCAGGTGCCGGCTTTCGTCAACACCCTGATCCTGCTCACTGGGGGATGGTTAATGGCGAACGCGCTTGATCGAATACGCGAACGAAGGGTGTCCGATGCTCGCAGAACGATGGGGCTCGCCATCGCTTTCGGAGTGGCGTTCCTTATTATTAAGGGATGGGAGTACGCCAAGAAGCTCGGCCAGGGATTGGATCTCCACCATGATTCCTTTCACACGATGTATTGGCTGCTCACCGGGTTTCACTATCTGCACGTGGTGGTCGCCGTCATCCTTTTGGGGGCTATGGCGTGGGGGCTCAGGTGCGGGGAATGCGCGGGAGAACATGCGACGAACATCGAGAGCAGTGCGGTGTTCTGGCATTTGTGCGATCTGATCTGGCTGCTCTTGATGCCGGTCATCTATCTCATCCCATGAGCCTCAGTCACAATGCAAAGGTTTGGCTCGTGCTTTCTGTCTTCACGATTGGCAGCTTCTCGCTCGGGGTACGGGACAGCGGGATCCACGGAACATTCTGGATTCTGCTCTTGGCTCTGGGTAAGGCGCTCTTCCTCGGCTTCCGCTTCATGGAGCTTCAGGCTGCACACCCGGCGTGGAAGTGCGCCTTTGTCGGGACGCTGGGGATCCTGACCGGGTTTCTGCTCGGCGTGGCCTCCCGGGTAGGGTAGGTCGAACTTTGCCGCGCGCCGGCCTCGTCGGCGGATGTTAAATCGGACCAAGTTGATCCAGATCAAGGATCACATGGTGCAGGTTCTCTATTCTCGCCTCCGAACATGAGACCATTGCTTCGGTTGCAAACGAAAGGCCGCCTGTGCTGAGCAAGTCACAAGCGCGGGTCTTCTTCCTCGGCGGTACCGGGCTGTTCAGCGCCATCTTTCTCGCGCTATCCGTGGACTCGATGAGACAAATCCCGAAATTGACGCGGCAAGACCAGTTGACCGACCAAGTGGTCCGCGGGAAGAGAATCTGGGAAGACAACAATTGCATGGGTTGTCACACCCTCTTCGGCGAGGGAGCCTATTATGCCCCTGAGCTGACTCAGGTAGTTGCGAGGCGGGGTGCGCCGTGGATAAAGCTGTTCCTCGATGACCCCAAAAAAATGTTCCCAGGCCAGCGCAAGATGGTGCGCTACGGGTTTTCAGATCAACAGAAGGACGACATCATCGCGTTTCTGACGTGGTGTGGCGGGGTGAACCTGCAAGGTTTCCCCGCCAAACCGCCGCTCCGGGATTTGATGAGGCCCACCGCGACCACGGCTTCGGCGGATCTCGCCGGACAACCGGAAATCTTCAGAACCATTTGCGTTGCTTGCCACTCGGTCGGGGGTGTGGGTGGTGTGGTCGGTCCTGCCCTGGACGAGGTTTATAAACGCAAGACGAGGGAGGAGATGATAGCGTGGATCGCCGATCCTCAGGGCCTGAAGCCAGGCACCGCCATGCCGAAGATCGAGATGCCCGTGGAACGGCGGATCGAGATCGTCGACTATCTTCTAGGCTTGGCCCGGACGCCGGCCACTGCCGCTCCCGTACAACCTGTTCGTCCCGCCGTTGACCCCAAGGATTTCGAATGAAATACCAATCGCAACGAGTTGCCTACTGGTTCTTTGCCTCCGCTCTGCTCCTGCTGTCGCTCCAGATCGTCTACGGATTTATTATGGGGTTCGCCCGGGTCGGAATGGATGGCCTTCACGAGTGGATTCCCTTCAACACGGCGCGCGCCACGCACACAAACCTTCTCGTGGTGTGGCTGCTGTGTGGATTCATGGGTTCGGCCTACTTTATCATTCCTGAGGAGGCGGACCGGGAACTGTGGAGTGTCAAGCTTGCCTATGCGCAGTTGATATCGCTGCTCGTGGTCGGGGTCATCGCGATTATCTGTTATCATCTCAACATCTGGGAGGGCCGTAAGTTCCTGGAAATCCCACGTCCTTTGGACTACCTGGTGGTGGTGAACGTGCTGGCGTTCTTGCTGAACATCGGCATGACCCTGTGGCTGGGAAAGCGGAACACGACCACCAGCCTGGTGCTTTACATGGGGCTTCTATTCGCCGCGCTGCTTTACCTGCCCGGGATGGTGACGGTGAAGAACCAGACCGTGGATTCCTTTTACCGTTGGTGGGTGGTGCACCTATGGGTCGAGGGTGTCTGGGAGCTCATCATGGGCGGCATTCTCTGCTATCTTTTGATCAAACTGACCGGCGTCGATCGCGAGGTGGTGGAGAAGTGGCTCTACATTATCGTAGGGCTCACTTTTCTCTCCGGCATTCTCGGCACCGGGCATCATTACTACTACATTGGGGCCCCTCGGTACTGGTTGATTGTCGGAGGTGTTTTCTCCGCATTGGAACCGCTGGCCTTCTTGGGAATGGCGATCTACGCGTTGGCGATGGCCAAAAAGGGTGGGCGGAAGCATCCCAACCGGATTGCGCTAACCTGGTCACTCGGCTGCGCGGTGATGTCGTTCGTCGGCGCCGGTTTCCTTGGGATGGCGCACACGCTGCCGCAGATCAACATGTACACCCACGGAACCTTGGTGACGGCCATGCATGGGCATCTGGCCTTCTGGGGGGCCTACGCCATGATCGTGCTCGCCATGATGGCCTATGCGCTGCCGCTACTGACCGGCCGCAAGCTGTGGGATACTGGCGTGGCCAGCTTCGCCTTCTGGACGAGCAACATCGGTATGGTGGGTATGACCGGCGCGCTGGCGGTGGCCGGGGTGACGCAAGTGGCGCTGGAGCGCCGCCTGGGCCTCGACTTTCTCATCGTCCAGAAAGAGATCGAGATGCACTTCGTGGGAATGCTTCTCGCCGCGGCGCTCTTCACCGTAGGCATCGGAGCCTTCATTTGGCTGTTTATCCGGCATGGTTTGCCGAGCGCCGAGGCCCGCGCAGAGGACTTCGAAGGGGCGGTGGCGGTTGGCAAGTAGGGAACCGAAAATTCACATGCCCATCTACTATCTACCCATCGCCCATGAGGCGGACGTTTTTCGCCATGCGTGGGAGTCGCACCTTCCCCTTATGATCAAAGGGCCGACGGGGTGCGGCAAGACACGCTTCATCCAGCACATGGCGGAGCGACTCGGCCGGCAACTGATCACGGTCTCGTGCAACGAAGACACCTCGGCCACAGACCTTCTCGGCCGACACCTGCTGGTGGGAGGCGAGACTCGATGGGTGGACGGGCCAGTGACGCGGGCGGTGAGGCAAGGAGCATTCCTTTATCTCGACGAGATCGCCGAGGCCCGGCCGGACGCCCTGGTGGTCATCCATTCCTTGAGTGATCACCGGCGAGAGGTATTCCTGGATCGAACGGGGGAGTTTCTGGCGGCACCTCCGGAGTTCATGCTGATTGTGAGCTACAATCCAGGGTATCAACGGAGCATGCGGGAGCTGAAGCCGTCCACTCGGCAGCGATTCGTCGCGTTGAGTTTCGAGTATCCCACCGAGGATCAGGAGATCGAGATCGTTGGTTGGGAGTCCGGAGCGGAGAGGAATGTCATAAAGAGAATCGTGCAGATCGCCAAGAAGATCCGGAACCTCACGGAACTTTCGCTACTCGAGTCGGTGTCCACTCGGCTGCTGGTGTCGGCGGCAAAACTGGTCGCCCGAGGCGTGCCTCCGCGTCTGGCCTGCTGCACGGCCATTGCTGAGCCGCTCACGGACGACACGGACACGCTCAGGGCGTTGCGGCAGGTGATCGAGATTTCCATCTGACCCCGACCTGATGCTTGACTGGGAGGAAAACGTATTCGTAGGGCTGAAGGCGGTCTATCAGCGATTGGTGGTCCGACCGCGGGAGAAGTCCCGCGTGCAGGTGGTGGCCCGGCTGCGTGATCGCCGCCGATCGCTCCTGTTGCTCGCGCAGATGATCGCGGGACGGCCGCTGGCGGTTTTCGAAAGCAGTGTTCCAGTCCTTTGCCGAAGCGAGAGGGTCTTCCTGCCGCGAGAATTCTCCGCGGGACCGTCGCGGGACTCCAACGAGGCGCTCTACGAGATCAAGGCGCTCCTCGCCGGGTTGGCGATTCGAGACGGCTGGCAACGCAACGGAACTCCACTGAAAGAGATGATCTCCAGGTATCGTGCCGAATTTCCTGCTCTCGACGAAAAGCTGGCGAGGATTTCCAGTCAACTTGGGGAGGGAAAGGACCTGTGGAGCCTTCTCGGGGCGATGCCCGAGGCGACGTTGGTGTCGGATTCCGCGCGCCACCTCACAGCGGCGATCGAAGACAAGCCCCCGTCAGCGAATCAGGTGACCACCGAGATCGAGGGTAAGGGAAGCGCGGAAGTCACCGTGCTTCAGCAGAACGAGGACGGCGAAGGTGCGGACATGCCGATGCACACCTTCGAAAAAGTGGAGTCCGTGGAGGAATACTCGGGGTTGAGTCGGAAGTCCGATGACGAAGACGAGCTCGCAGAACATGCCGAGGGCCTGTCCGAATTGACGATGACGCAGGTCCTACGATCGATGGAACGTCCGCGCTCCATCTATCGAAGCGATGTGATCCTCGACGGCCTCGCGATGGAGGTGGATGACGCACGGACTGTGGAGGGGATCCCGTATCCCGAGTGGAACTATCGCCAGAACTGCTACCGCCCCGACTGGTGTCGCGTGCGTGAGCAGGCGGCTGTAGACGCCTCCCAGGATTGGTCGGCGATGGTGGAGTGCAAGCACCGACGGCTCATCCGTCAATTGCGGTGTCAGTTTGCCAGCCTAAGGTCGGAGTGGCTGCGGCAGCGGCGCCAGCCGGTTGGAGACGAGTTCGATGTGGACGCCGTCGTGGATTTCGAGGTGGAGCGTCGGACCGGTCACTCGCCGTCGGAAGCTATCTACGTCGACCGCCAGCGCGAGATGCATGACGTCGCAGCCCTGATTCTGCTGGACGAAAGCTATTCCACGGATGCGTGGATTGAGGATCGGCGCGTGCTCGATATCATTCGCGAATCCGTTTTCTGCGTGGGCGAGGTTTTGGAGTCCGACATCGAGTCGTTCGCTGTCGCGGCGTTTTCCTCGAACACTCGGCGGTCTTGCCAGTTCAAGGTCGTGAAGGCGTTTCGCGAACCTTGGCTGCACGCACGCAATCGGCTGAGTTCGCTCGAACCTCGCGGGTACACCCGTATCGGGCCGGCGTTGCGACATGCGCAGGAGCTTCTCTCGGCGGAGCGGGCAGCCCGAAAGACGGTGATCCTCCTCACGGACGGGCGCCCCTGCGACTACGACCGTTACGAGGGTACCTATGGAATCAAGGATGTGAAGAAGGCGATTGAGGTTGGTCGGCGGAACGGTATCCACACCCATGCATTCGCGGTGGAAAAGCAGGCGGCGGAGTTCTTTCCCCAGATGTTCACCAAGCACGACTACGACATCCTTCCGCACCCTGACGGTCTGGCGCGGACAATGTGCCGACTCTTCGGTCGGCTGCTCTCCCGCTGACCGGGAATGGAATCGAGCGTCTGGCCAGTCTCGGCGTTCAGAAGCAATGGAACAAGGTGATCAACCGGCTGTGCTCCAGAAACCCGGGAAAAGCGAAGGAATCAGGCCCATCCCCGCAGGCGGGACCTAGCGGCGATCCGGAAGGGGATGAAATGAAATGCCACGCAATATCAGGCCACCACCAATCATCGAACTTCCAATGGTTGGAGGGCTCCATCACCGCTACGCCTGGCTCGCCGCCTGATGCGAGCTGGTTCCAGGAGTTGACCGGACGCACCACCAATCCCGGGAATGGTCCAACGCAGATCCGTCGTACGAAGGAAATTCGCCGGCCTGCCGAGAACGATATTGACGCTGCATCGGCACGATCAGACTCCCGTTCTCTGGATCCGAGCAGGCCGTCTGGGGTGGGATCCAGATCGTGTTGGAATTCGGCAGCGTGCTGACCGTTGTTGAGGATTTTGTCGGTTGGAACTTTCGTTACCCCCTGTGGCGTAAACTCCTGACAATGATTGATCGCTTTCTTTCGGTAGAACGGCGGGCGACATCGCGTGGCGCCGAAGTCGTGGTACGTCGTTTCTCCAATATTGACGCGGCTTTAGCGAACATTCGCGAATAATGGCGAAAGGGCACTATATCGGGTTCGAGCCCCGACACTCGCGCAAACTTTTCTGGACTTTTCGCAGGCCCCGATTGGTCCTGACAAACTGGACCCAATTCCCATTCAAGTTTCAGGAGCCCCAAGATTCGGAAGGTCGCCCAAAGGCCGGATAGAATGGCCTTCATCTTGGCCCCGAGCTTCAACAGCCGAATGAGGAAAGTGCAATCGTCGACACTCGACCCCGGCTCGGAGTGAAGTTCCAAATACCTCGTCCGGTGGAGTCTCGGGGTTTTGTCGACCCACAACTAAGCGAGCGGATTCCGCGCGGAAGCGGTCCCGGCGGCGGGGCGGGCAAGCAGTAGGTCTTGGACAGCGGGGTCAAAGAACGTATCCCATCGATTGTCGAAAAGTGGATCGCCGAACGGCAGGACCGTTGTTCGTGGGAGGCTCATGGTCGCGCCTTCCCCCCGCGGACAGGGTGCGACGATATTCGATCGGCCGGCGCCGCTTCGGGCTTGGGCATCGGCGTTACGTTTCCGGGAGCGGAAGGGGCGACTGCGAACCATGCCGCGGCTTGCGTTGGCTTCACCAAGGCCCGGTAATTTGCGAAGATCATTTGTGGCGAATTGCCGGCCTCGAGCGCGACCTTCGCCACGTCTTCAACCGCTGCAACCCGGTACGAAATGAACGAATGCCGCAACGCATTGTCGCGCCATTCCAAGCCGGCGCCTTTGGCGGCTGCGCGATAGGCGTCGTGAAGCCTTGTTTCGTATTGCCCCCAGATCGGCCCAGATGTTTTGGCGCGAGGGGTCAGCCATTGCGCCAGGTTGGGAGGGCAGGGCGCCAAGCGCCGAGAAGCCGTCTTCGCCTTGAGGGCTGGCACGACGATATGCCCATCCGCCAAGTGAACCTCGGACCAATCCAATCGCAGGACTTCGGCATTGCGCATGCCGCTGAACGCGGAGATTGCCAGGGCGGGAATTGCGGCTTCGGGGCAATGCGCCAGAAGTGCGGCCATTTCTGCCGGCGTCCAAATCTCGATTGTCCCGCCCGCCGATTTTCGTTTCGAGATGCCTTCCAGAAGGTCGCAGTCCCGCGCAAGCCATCGTCTCGCGACACAGAATCGAATCAGGCTGCGGACCGCCGCGAAGTTGTTGTTGTGGTTCCGGGGGCTGCCCGGTTCCGCTTCAAGCCACGCGCGGATCCTGTTCGGCGTCACGTCGCCAAGGTTGACGGCATTGCTTGCTGCAAAACCATGCAGCAACCGCGAACGAAGGTCGCCAACGTAGCGGCTCGATGCCCCCGCCTTGACCCGGTCAGCAATGAATGCCGCGACCGCGTCAGCAACGGCGACCGCCGGAAGGTCAAGCCGGTGGCGGCTGGCGAATTCCCGCGCGGCGTCAATGATCGACCGCCCGCCAAGAATGGCATGGGCCTCGGCGAATTGGGCGGCGGCGATTTCAGCCGTGACGCCGGTGGGCCGCAGCGTCTCGACAACGGCAGCGAATCGCGCGCGGTCAGTTCCACTGAAGCCGGCGGCGGTGGTGTCGCCGTTGACCAAGGCAGTCGCGACTTGTTCCGCGCGGCGCTTGGCTTCTGCGAAGGCCGCGAAAGTTTCCCGGCGTCGCCCTTTCGCGGGATCAATCCAGGAAAGGGTGAAACCGTCATAGCCCTTGGAGGGCGTCCAATAAACTCGCGCGGAAAACGCTCCTACAGTGACGACGACTGGTCGCCCCTTTGTCGGAAACCTGCCCTTTTTCACGCCGAATAAGGTGACTCGGCGTCAGGATTCCGTCACGAAAACTTACGAGTGATTGCGTAAGTTGTTGATGTTGAATAAGAAGAATGGGGTGGCCGACGGGACTTGAACCCGCGACCTCCAGATCCACAATCTGGAGCTCTAACCAACTGAGCTACGGCCACCGCCCGCCACGACCGTAGGTGGCCCGCTGTCCCATCGTCAAGCCTCGCACCGGAAGGAGGGGAAGGGTGGTTGGGGAAGCGGGAAGGGGACGGCAATGCGGCAAAAGGGAAACAGCAGTGCGGAGCTGGCTCGCGATTTGGGGCGACGTTTGGGGCTCCAGGTCGGGCGTGTCGCGCTGCGACAGGACCACCGCGTGCTATTTGCATTCGGTGCCCGAGGCGACATCGGAGAAGTCGCAGTCGGAAGCGAGCAAGGGCGTAGGACTGCTACCTGGACCGCGTGGCTTGGTGTTCGGCATACCCTTGCCTCTTCCCCAGCTCCTCTTCCCCTCCGCCTGGTTCCCAGCCTTTATCTATAACGGAGCTTTTTGGATTGGTTCGTCCTAGCCCAATAGCTTGTGGTCTGTGAATAACTCACCCCAAGCGGCTGAGGGTTTGCCTTTGACACCCCGGGGGCATTCGGGTTCCGTCTGATGCCGTCATGTATCTCAAGAATCTCACGGTCTTGGGGTTCAAATCGTTCGCCGATAAGACCTCGCTGAACTTTCAGCGGGGCATTACGGCGATCGTCGGACCGAATGGCTGTGGCAAGTCCAACGTGGCTGACGCCATCCGCTGGGTGCTGGGCGAGCAATCGGCCAAGGCACTGCGCGGCGGCGAAATGGCGGACGTCATCTTCAACGGGACGGATTCCCGGAAGCAGCTTGGGCTGGCCGAGGTGTCGCTGACCATTGGGGACGTCGACACCGAGCAATTGCGCGCGGCCGGGGTGGCGATCGACTACAACGAGGTGACGATCACCCGCCGGGTTTTTCGTGATGGCGGCAGCGAGTATTTCCTGAACAAGACGCCGTGCCGGCTGAAGGACATTCAGCAGTTGTTCGCCGGGACGGGCATGGGCAAGACGAGTTACTCGATCATGGCCCAGGGCAACATTACGCAGCTCCTGAGCAGCAAGCCGGAGGATCGCCGGATGGTGTTCGAGGAGGCGGCAGGTATCACGCGGTTCAAGGCACAGAAAAAGGAGGCGCTGCGCAAGCTCGAGCAAACCGAGCAAAACCTGCTGCGAGTCGCCGACCTGGTGCGCGAAGTGAAGCGGCAGATCGGTTCCTTGCAGCGTCAGGCGGGCAAGGCGCGACGCTACAAGCAGCTGCTGGCCGAGTTGCAGCACCTGGAGACCCAGTTGGCCCGCCACCAATTCGACGTGCTGGTGCAGGAGATTCGCGTCCGCGAAACCGCGGCTGAGGAAGCGCGCACGGCAATCGAAACAACGTCGGCCGCGGTCCTCAAGGCGGAGGACGAACTGCTGCAGTTGCGCCAGCACCTGGCGGAACTCGAACATGAGATCAGCGCCGGCCAACAGCGCGCGACCGAGCTGAAGGGCAATGCCGATCGCGAGGAAAACCGGATTCATTTCCACGAGGAACGTCTGCGCGAACTCGAAAGCCAGAATGCCCGGGCGCTGGCCGAGATCGCTCAGGCGGAAGAACGGAAACTTGCCGCCGAGAACGAGGTGGCCGATCTGGTCGAACGCATCCGCGGCGCCGAGGCGCGCGTCGCCGAACTGCGCACCCTGCTCGAGGAACGGCGCTGTGCCTTGACGGCGGTCGAACAGGAACTGATCGAGAAGCAGCGGACGCTGCGTCAGGCGCAGTCGGACGCTTTCGCGGCCGCCCAAACACTTTCTCGGGTGCGCAATGAATTGACCGCTCTGGACCTTCAGAAGGAGGCGCACGCGGTGCG
The DNA here is from genome assembly GCA_016795425.1 of Verrucomicrobiales bacterium. GTDB lineage: Bacteria > Verrucomicrobiota > Verrucomicrobiia > Limisphaerales > CAIMTB01 > CAIMTB01. Next base: position 7,273 of record JAEUHG010000292.1, on the reverse strand, counting down.
CATCCAGAAGATCTCGGCGGAGAAGATTCAGCTGGAGGAAGAACGTCTTCGGTTGGAGGCGCGCATCACCGAGTTTCAGGCCAACGTCGAGGCCGAGAAGGCAGGCGTCGCCGCCAAGCGAGGAACGGTCGAGGAACGGCAGGTGCGGCTCCGGGAACTTCAGCAGGAAATGCAGGAAGCGGGCCGGGAGTTGGACGGGATCACGCGTCGACAGGCCGAAGTGCGTTCGAAACTGAACGTGCTCGAGCAATTGGAATCGAGTCACGAGGGCTTCAGTAGTGGCGCATTGGCCGCGCTTCAGGGCAACGGCGGCGTGCTGGGTTCGTTGGCGGATCGCATTCGAGTTCCGGATGGCCGCCATATCCTCGCGGTGGAAGCCGCGTTGGGGCACCATTTGCAGTTGGTTTTGGCCGAACAACCCGAGACCGCTTGTTCCATTCTCTCGGATTTGACGGCCGGGAGGAAAGGGCGCGCCAGCATCGCGGCGCTCCGTTGGAACGATGCGGTCGTTGGCGCGCCCGACACTTCGGCAATGGCCAGCCCGGACTCCGGCGAGGCAGCGGTGGTGTCAACGGATCAAGCTTTGTCCACGACACCGTCGGCGGAGGATGGAACGGCCATGGTGGACGGCGCTCTGCCAGCCGGTGTCTCGCGCCTGATCGATGTCGTTGACGCCGAGGAATCGGTGCGGCCGTTGCTTCGCGGGTTGTTGGGGCGAACGCTTCTGGCACCGACGCTCGATGTGGCCAGCGCCGCGCGGCGGCAAACCGGGGAGTCGTATGACTACGTGACGGAAACCGGCGAGTTGCTCTCGCGGCACGGCGTGTTCACCGGTGGCGCCGGCAATGGGAACGGGAAGCCGTCCTCGTCGATTTTGGCGCGCAAAAACCAGATCACGGAGTTGCGCGCGCAGGCGACCCAGTTGGCGGACGAGGTTGAGACGGCGAGTCGTCGTCGCGGGGCCTTGCAGGCGGAGCAAACGGAGTTGCAGGCCGGATTGCAGGAGGCTCAGACCGAACTGCGCGCCCAGGAGGTTGCCGTCGCCACGCACCAGGGTGAGTTCAATGCGCTGGTGAATTCGCGGCGCATTCTGGAGCAGCGCGTCGACGCGGTGGTTTTCGAGATCGAGAGCCTGGCGGCGCAGGAGCGCGAAGGCGCCGAGAAACGAGAGGCACTGGCGCAACGATTGGTGGCGGCTGAGGCAGCGGAGTCCGAGGCCCAGCAGCGGGTGACGGCTCAGACCGGCGAACTCGAGGGACTGCGGTTGAGCCGTGACGAGGCGAATGCGGCGCTCACCGACGCCAAAGTGACCTTCGCGAGCGAGGAGCAGTCGCTGTCCGGCTTGGCCCGCCAGCGCGCGCCGCTGGAGCAGCGCATTCGGGAGATGGGAGCCTTGGTGGAGCAGCGTCGGGCGGAATGCGGGGGTTTCCTGCAACGCAAGGCGCAGAGCGAAACCGACATCGTGGCCGCGCGCGCGTCCATCGAACGCCTCACCCACGAGCGTGAGGTGGTGAATGGTCAGATCGCCGAACTTGGTTCGCGTCGTGACCAGCAGGAGGCTGACATCCAGGGTCGGGAGGCCCGGCTTCGGGAGTCGCGCGCCGGTCTGGCGGAACAGCAGGCCCGCCGGGGGCAATTGGAAATCGAGCTGGCGCAGCGCCGGATGTCGGTCGAGAACCTGAAGGAACGGATTCAGCAGAAGTACCAGATCGCGCTGGAGGACATTCGCAGCGAGTGCATCACCATCACCATGGCGGAGGAAGGTCCGCCCCGGGTGCACGTGGCGACGCCGGAAGAGATGGCAGCCAGCGGTGGGGCGACCGACTGGAACGCGGTATCGGAACAGGTGGCGGCGATGCAGAAGCGCCTCGACGAGATGGGGCCGGTGAATCTGGTGGCCATCGAGGAATACGAGGAAGCCGAGCAACGCTACAATTTCCTCAGCGCGCAGCATGACGATCTCGCCAAGGCGAAGGAGCAGCTGCTGGAAGTGATTCAGCGCATCAACACCGAGACTCGCGCGATGTTCGCCGAGACTTTTGAAAAGATCCGCGAGAATTTTCGTGGGTTGTTTGTGGAGATCTTCGGCGGTGGGCACGCCGATCTGCAGTTGGCCGAAGCGGAGGATGTCCTCGAAAGCGGCATTGAGATCATGGCCCGTCCACCGGGCAAACAGTTGCGGAGCATTTCACTGCTGTCCGGCGGCGAACAGACGATGACCGCCGTGGCGCTGTTGTTTGCAATCTACCAGGTGAAACCGTCGCCGTTCGCTGTGCTCGACGAATTGGACGCGCCGCTCGACGAGTCGAACATCAACCGGTTCATCCGGGTGCTGCAACGGTTCCTGGAGCGGTCGCAGTTCATCATCATCACCCACAACAAGCGCACGATCGGCATGGCGGACGTCCTATATGGAGTGACCATGCAGGAGCAGGGTGTGAGCCGCATCGTGAGCGTGAAGTTCCACAAGGTGGAAGAGAAGGTGGAGCACTCCACGCCCTTGGTGCCACCCGCGGCGGTGCCCGATGTGGAGAAGGAAGAGGAGAAGACGCAGAGTCGGGAAGACACCATCGAGGTGATGATGGCGAAGTAAGGGGGAAGGGTGGGTGGGGAAGAGGGAAGGGGAAGGCGCGGGGCGCGGAGGTGACCGCTGCTTCCCGCTTCCCGCTTACCCGCGGCCTCTTCCCCCTTACGCGAGGATTTCTTTGACCACGTTTCCGTGGATGTCGGTCAGGCGGAAATCTCGGCCTTGGTACCGGTAGGTGAGCTTCTCGTGGTTGAGGCCGAGGCAATGGAGGATGGTGGCGTTTTGGTCATGGATGTGGACCGGCCGATCGACCACGTTGTAGCAGTAGTCATCCGTTTCCCCATAGCTGGTGCCGGGCCTGATGCCACCGCCCGCCATCCAAATGGCAAAGTTGCGACCATGATGGTCCCGGCCGTAGTTCTCCGGTTCGATGACGCCCTGGCAATAAACGGTGCGCCCGAATTCCCCACCCCAAACGACCAGTGTGTCCTCCAGTAGTCCACGCTGCTTGAGATCCTTGATCAGCGCCGCGCTCGGCTGGTCGGTGTCCTTGCATTGCTCGCGGATGCGGCGCGGCAGGTTGCCATGCTGATCCCATCCGCGGTGGTAGAGTTGAACGAAACGCACGCCTCGTTCGGCCATGCGCCGTGCGAGGAGGCAGTGATAAGCAAAGGTGCCGGGTGTGCGAACCGCAGGGCCGTAGAGGTCAAGGGTGGCTTCGGATTCCTTGGAGATGTCGGTGAGATCGGGGACGCTGGTTTGCATCCGGTAAGCCATCTCGTACTGGGCGATGCGCGTCTTGATCTCGGGATCGGCGTGGGACGCGAATTGGCGGGCGTTAAGTTCGTCGAGGGTGTCCAGAACCTCGCGGCGGCTGCCGGGGGAAATGCCGGGCGGATTCGACAGGTAGAGAACCGGGTCGGCACCGCCGCGGAATTGGACCCCCTGGAACTGGGATTCCATGAAGCCGGCGCTCCAGAGCCGGGCGAAGAGGGGTTGATCACTTTCCTTTCCGCTGGAGATCATGACAACGAACGCGGGAAGGTTTTCGTTGGCACTGCCGAGGCCGTAACTGAGCCAGGAACCGACGCACGGTCGGCCCGGATTCTGGAAGCCGGTTTGAATGTAGGTGATCGCCGGGTCGTGGTTGATGGCTTCGGTGGTGACGGTCTTGATGACGCAGAGGTCATCGACGACCGAAGCCGTGTGGGGAAGGAGTTCGCTGACCCAAGTTCCGCTCTTGCCGTGCTGTGCGAACTTGAACATGGAGTTCACCACCGGCAGGGAGCTCTGACCGGAGGTCATGCCGGTGATGCGTTGTCCCATGCGGACGGTCGACGGCAACTCCGTCTTGTGCAGCGCAGCGAGTTTGGGTTTGTAATCGAAGAGATCGATCTGCGACGGACCGCCGGCCATGAAGAGGTAGATCACCCGTTTCGCTTTGGGTGTGAAATGAGTGCGAGAGGATGGGGAGCCTGGGCCGCCCTCCGCGGCGCGGGACGAGAACAGACCGGGGTTCAGGATGGAACCCAGAGCCGCGACCCCAATGCCGGTTGCCGTCCGGCCGAAAAAGTGGCGCCGGGTAAGCTGAAGCTGACGTTCGCGAATGGGATTCATGGTGGGATCAGCTCTTGGTGATGGTCTCGTCCAGGTTGAGCAACAGATTGGCGACGGTCGACCAGGCGGCGAGTTCGCAGCGGTCGAGTTTGTCATCCGCACGGAAGGAACCGACCGACAGGTAGGCGGTGGCGCGATCGGGTTCGGCTCGGAACCCGGCGAGTTGTTTTTCCCATAGCTTTCGCAGGGAGGCGATCTCTTCGGCCTCGGGTGTGCGCGCAGTGGCGACGCGGAACGCCCAGCGAAGCCGATCATCGGTGGTGCCGGAGCATTGGAGGATACGGTGGGCGAAGGCGCGAGAGGCTTCGACGAACTGAGGATCGTTCAACGTGGCGAGAGCCTGCATGGGCGTATTGGTGCGCGGTCGGCGAACGGCGCAGGTCTCACGGGTGGGGGCGTCGAAGGTGAGCATGTTCGGGGGCGGACTCTGCCGCTTCCAGAAGGTGTAGAGGCTGCGGCGGTAATTGCCGTCGCCGCGGTCCTGAACGTAACGTTGCGCGTTGTTATAGGAGACGGCTTCCCAGAGGCCAGGGGGCTCATAAGGTTTGACGCTCGGGCCGCCGATCTTCTCCTTGAGCAGTCCGCTGGCGGCGAGCGCCAGATCTCGGATCACTTCGCCATCGAGGCGATGGCGCGGGCCCCGGGACAGGAGTCGATTCTCGGGATCGCGTCCGTGTCGCCCGGCAGTGGTCTTCGAGGTCTGCCGGTAGGTGGCGGAGGTGACGAGGAGGCGCTGCAGGTGTTTGACGTTCCAGCCCGACTTGATGAATTCGGTTGCCAGCCAATCCAGGAGTTCGGGGTGGGAGGGGCGCTCGCCTTGCGAGCCGAAATCATCCGAGGTCTTGACCAAGCCGGTTCCGAAGTAGTGCTGCCAGTAGCGATTGACGGTGACGCGCGCGGTCATGGGTTGATTGGGATCCAACAGCCACCGGGCGAGCCCCAGTCGATTCGTCGGTGCGTCGGCGGGAAACGGCAGCAGGGCGCTGAACACGGCCGGGGCGACCTTTTGGGCCGGTTTGTCGTACTCACCTCGAACGAGGAAGTAGGTGTCGCGCGGTTTCGGAAGTTCCTTGGCCACCAAGGTCGTCACAATCGCGCGGTCGATGCGGGCGGATTCTTCGCGCCAACCCACAAGGTCATCGACGAATCTTTGGTAGGCGGGCGACTGCTGGGCGCGGAAGAAACTGCGCGCGGCGTCGGCCGCCGGTCCGGAAGGCGTTGGTGTTGCGGCCAGAGCAGCCAAAACATCCGGGGGCGGCGCGAGATCGCCGCTGGAGTCGACGTCGAAGAAGAAGGTGGTGGTTCCGTTGACGCTGACCACCTTGACGAGGACCGCGTTTTCGCCGGCGTTGAGACGTACCCGGACCCGTTGGGCGCCGTCGCTGGCGGCGGTATCGGAGGCTTTTTCCGCGACCAGCGTGCCGTTGACCCAGAGTTTGAACCAACCTTCGGTCCGCAGGGAGATTTCGGCGTCGCGGGTTTGGGCGGAGACGATGGGGCGGTGCAGATAACGGACGCCGTGCACGCCATGGATATCGTGCACGAGGAGGTGGCTTTTGCCGTTTTGAAGGTCGTTCGCGTCGGACCATCGGACCTCGCCGCGGACGCCGGGGAATGGCTGGGTTGAGGACGGATCCTTCTCGGCGTCGTGAGTCGCAGCGAAGGCGGCTGTCTGGTCATCGACCGGGAAGGGGCCGATGATTCGCCAGGGTTTTGGTCGGGGCGGAAAGAGACGTTGGACCCACTCGGGCTGGCGGGCCGCGGTGACCCGGAAGCGAGGCAGCGGGGCGCCGAGACCGTCGGCTTCCTGGCGGAGGCGGAGGTGGAGCTGCGAATCATCACCCACTTCGACGGGCTCCTGCAGGACGAGGAACAGCGCATGCGGATCGCGGGCACAGGCGGCGGGGGGCGCCCAGGCGGTATCGGCCTTGGCGTCGATGGCGTGTGTGGCGGGGTGGGCGGGGTCCGCAACATCGGCGTAAATCTTGGCGATTTTCAGCGCGCGCGGTTCGCATTTGCCGTCTCTGCAGACCAGTAGTTCCGCCTCGATTTCAGAGATGCCGTACCGACCGGATTCCTGGGAGGCGTCAGTGGCGGCCCCGATCACCTCGAGGCGCAAGGCAGCCAGGGGCCCGGGTGCAAGCTTCCAGGTCGCATCGTATTGGGAGGATCGCGCCCCCCCGGGCACGGGGGCGAGTGTGCCATCGGTTTCGACGCGCAATTGGGTGCCATCCGTGACTTTGGCGGAGGCGGAAGCCGGCTGGATCATGGCGAGTTGCTCACGCCATTGGCGATGGAGCTTCTCGCCCCAGGCGAGTTGTTTGGCATCCAAATCGGGGTCGGGAGCGGCGATCTTCTTTTCGGTCTCGGCAATCTGCTGCGTCAACCATTGGAGGCGTTGAGTCTGTTCCGGGGTTGGCAGACGCAGAAACGGATCGGGATTCGGTTTGTTTCCGTCCATGACCGGTTCTGCCAGGTTGTTGAAGAAACTGTAGACGCCGTAGTATTCGCCCGCCGGGAGCGGATCGTATTTGTGGGAGTGACAGCGTGAGCAGATGAGAGTGACGCCGAGGTAGACGGTGCCGAGGGTTTCGACGCGGTCGAAGGCATATTTGGCGGCGTATTCGGCCTCAATCACACCGCCTTCGCCGGTGCTCATGTTGCAGCGGACGAACCCGGTGGCGATCTGTTGATCAACGGTGGGATTGGGAAGCAGGTCGCCGGCGAGCTGTTCAGTGGTGAATTGATCGAAGGGTTGATTGCGATTGAACGCGTTGATCACCCATTCGCGATAGGCCCAGATATCCCTTTGCGAATCGATGTGATAACCGTGGGTGTCGGCGTAGCGGACGGCATCGAGCCATTCGCGCGCCATGTTTTCGCCGTACCGTGGGGATTTCAGAAGTCGGTCCACGACCTTCTCGTAGGCGTCGGAATCGGTGTCAGCCAGGAACGCATCCAATTCCTCGGGAGTCGGTGGGAGGCCGGTCAGGTCGAGAGTGGCGCGACGCAGGAGTTCCGGGCGATCGGCCTCGGGACTGGGATCCAGGCCCTCAGCATCGAGTCGGGCGGCGACAAAGCGATCGATGGGTTGTCGAACCCAAGCCGGGTTTTTGACTTCCGGCTCGG
>JAEUHG010000255.1 GCA_016795425.1 Verrucomicrobiales bacterium | reverse complement strand
ACGAGACCGGCGGCGATCTTCGTTCCACCGACATCGACGCCGATGGCATGGAAGGGCGTTATCACGCGGGGATCGTGGCCAGTCGACTCCCTGCCGATGCATCGATGAAGAGCCAGCAAGCCGGGTGGCTCTGGAGCAGGGAGGCGGGGCAGTTCACGGAAGGCGGCGATTGTGCCATGGCGGCAACGGGCGCGGCTTTGTGGGGGCCGTAGGCGAGGACGATCACGCGGCGCGCCTGAAGAAGGGTTTTGAGGCCGACGGTAATTCCGGTGTTGGGGGCATAGGCGCCGCCGAACCACAGGCGATTGGCTTCGACGGAAATGGTCTCGAGTGGAACCAAACGAGCTCCGGAATCCGCCGGGCTGCCCGGTTCGTTAAAGCCCAGGTGACCGTTCTGGCCCAGGCCCAGGATCACCGCGTCCAGGCCGCCTGCGGTTTCGATGCGCTGTTGATGGGCCAGCGCGGTAGCCAGCGCGTGGTCGGGGTGCGAACTGATGGTGTGATACCGTTCCCCCGGTATCCCCCAGGCAGCGGCGACATGAGTGCGCAGCAAATTGGCGCAATTGCGCGGTTCATCCACCGGCACGCCGACGTATTCGTCGAGCATGTGGATATGCAGATGGGGGAGCGCCAGGCGCTTGGCGGCGATCAGGCCGTAGAGGGGCAGCGGAGTATTGCCAGCGGCGACCATCAAATGGCGGAACTCCGGTTCAGCCAACCAGCCGGCGACGAGGTCGGCGGCCGCGTGGTCGGCCTCGGTGCGATCTTCAAACCGGCAGATCTTCATGGTGGGCGAAGTGATCCCAAGTTTGGATACGCATTGGGGCCAAGAACCTCATCGAAGTCGGGAGATCCGCCCTTTCATGCGGGTTGAGAGAGGCCCTGCGCCAGTGCGCGGATATAGGCGGGATTGCAGCCACAGCATCCGCCGACGTAGCCAATTCCTTCGGCACGGGCGGCACGTCCGAAGTCGATGAACTCGCGGCGCGACACTTGAATGGTCTCGAGATCGTCGGGGAATGCCGCCTGTCGGGTGAAGCAATGGCAGGTGTCAGTGGTGCGGAACGCCGCCGGCTGCGCGGCGAGCGGGGTTTTCGTGGCGGTGCGCATTTCGCGCAGGAGCGGCAGCATGCGCGCCGGTTCCTGTTCGCAGTTGGCTCCGACGGCAATCGCGCCGAGGTCGCTCATCACCCGGGCGCACTCCGCTGGGGAATGACCGTCGGTGCATTGGTGGATGAGCGGGCGGAAACTCATTGTGGCGACGACGGGAAGTCCGGCGGCGTTGGCGCATTCCAGTCCGACTTTCATTTCGGCGAGGTGGAAGAAGGTCTCGAGGATCAGGAAATCGACACCGGCATCCTTGAGCAGACGGATCTGTTCGGCGATGTGGTCGCGGGCGATGGGGAGGGCCTCCATGCCTTGGCGTTCGATCAATTGGGTTCGCGAAACGGAGCCGGCGACGAGGGCTTGAGTGCCGGCCACCTCGCGGGCGAGCCGAACGGCGGCCGCGTTGATGGCTTCGGTTTGGGGGCCATAACCGGCCCGGTTCAGTTTTTCCCGGGTGCCGAAGAAGGTGAGGGCTTGCAGGACTTGGGAACCCGCTCGCAGGAACTCGCGGTGCAGTTCGCGCAGGGCCTCCGGCTGTTCGATGGCAACCTCAGGAGTGAACTGGCCGCTGCCACGGCCGGTACCGACTTTCTCGCGTCCGGAACCGCTGTCGACGTAGCCGCGGCGCTCCAGTTCGATGAGGTAGCCGCCGTCGCCGAGGACGGGGCCGTGCTGCATGGATTGGGTAATGGACAGGGTCGTGGACATGGGACTCGGGTCGGGTTGAACGATCAGCGGTTCTGGTTGGGTCCTGGAGAAGCGGGTGCTGGTGGGGCGGCGGGCGATTCGATCGCCAGGCCCGCGATGGCGGCGAGGGCGACAAGGATGCCAAGGCCCTCGCGTGGGCCCGGACGTTCGCCGAGCAGAAAGATGGCGATGGGAATGGTGACGATCGAATAAAGGCTGGCGAGAGGAGTCACCACGGAAGCCCGGCCGCCGCGGCCGTAGGCGTGGATCAAGGTGAGGTTTCCGAGGGCGAAGAAGAAGCCGAGAGCGATGAGGAGAAACCATGTCCGCGGCGCGAGGTTCCATTCAAACGATTGAAACGCGGGCGTCACGGCACCCAATGGAAGGAAGCCCATGAGAAACGCGAGGGTCACAAGTTCGGGGGAGCCGTGGGTCGTCGCGATCTTCTGCAGCAGGGCCGACACTCCCCAGAGCAGCACCGGAATCAGAGCCACTCCCAGCCAGGGAGTCAGAGGCGAAGCGGCGTCGGCGCCGACATTCAGGAGGTAAAGCGCGATGAGCGACGCGCCGATGCCACCGAGTTGGTAGCGGTTGAGTCGTTCACCGAGGAGCCCCACCGCGAGCAGAACGGTCACCAGCGGATAAAGAGACGTGAACGGGATGACCGACGCCGCATTGCCGCCGACCGCCAGCGCTTGATAGCAGGCGACATTGCCGGCGCTGGCGATACCGCCCGCGGCAAAGGCCTGCCAAAAACCGCAGCGCACCTTTGTGCCCTGGGTCAGCCGCGGCGCGCGCGCGAGCCAGATGATGACCGGCACCAGCCCGATCGTGGACAGGGATTGCACCTGCCAGGCGGAGAGTTGGTTGGAAAGGGGTTTGGAAAGGACGCCCCAGGCGCCCCACAGGGCCATGGTCGCAAAGGTATGATACAGCCAGGGAGGCACGGTCTATACTTCGGTTCGCGTTCGATCGTGAACCCGGTGGGCTTCGACG
>JAEUHG010000253.1 GCA_016795425.1 Verrucomicrobiales bacterium | reverse complement strand
GCGAGCCTGACGTCGTTGGGTGACCGCGTTCGCGAGGTGGCATTGGACAACTCCCGCGCCTATCTCGCCAGCGGTCCCGAAGGGGCCCCTATCCTCGACGTGCTCGATCTTTCACATCCCAACGCCCTTCGCAGCCTCGGCCGGACCGCCTTATTCACCGGGACTACGACCTGGGCTTACTCTCTGGCCCGAACGGCGCCGGGAACGGTTCTTGTCGCTGGATACGCCGGGATGAAACACCTCGATGTCACGGATCCAGCCCAGGCGATGGTCCTCAGTTCACTCGAACCCGATGCTCGCGCCGCCGGCACAGCGACCCAGGGCGACCTGGTCGTGGTCACTTACCCGTCCCGTGAAACGGAGTGGCTGGATATCCGGGATCCAACCCAAGTGCGCCGAGTCGGCAGTCTCGATCTTCCGGGATATCAGGTCGTGACTTCCGGCCATTGGGCGTTTCTGAAATCGACGACCGGTGGGGTTCATGTGGTGGATGCGTCCAACCCAGCTCAACCTCGAAAACTCAGTACCATTCTCACCCATTCAGTTCAGAACATCTCCGATCTGCTGGTGAATCACCCCACGGCCTTTATCGCGGATCGGGACACCGGTCTTCACCTCATGGACCTGACCGATCCCCAGAATCCGACGACCCAGGCCCATCTACCTCCGCGTGAACCAGGCGCCAGTCTGTTCCTGGCTCGGGCCGGACAAAACCTGTTGGTCGCCCAGAATCGTCACCGGGGACCTTTCTCAACGGGCGAAACGCTGGACGTCATCGACGTGAAGGATCCGGCAAAACCGTCACTCCTCAAAACCGTTTCGCTAAGGGGTGAACCCAACAGGATTGCCGTGAACGGCACCTATGCGTACCTCGCGGAATGGGTCCCCTATCCGTCAACGGGATCCCCCGGTATCGTCGAAATCTTCGATCTCACCGACCCCGCCAACCCACGCTTCGCGGCGGCCTATAACTGTCACGGGGACGTCGACAACCTCTCCGTGTCGGACGAGCGGCTCTTCCTCTCCGTATCTGAAAGGGATCGCCTCGGCGCAAACGGCCCCTTGCAACTTCAGGTGCTCGACCTCCGCACCCCGAATCTTCCCTACCGAATCGGAGGCTACAGTTTTCAATCCACGATCCTGGGAGGATTCCAGTGGAGCGCGGCCGGTGATCAACTCCTCCTCACCGGGCTCAACGAGGACCTCCCCATTCTCGAAATCGGCCGGCCCGCCGCGCTGAAGCGCCAAGCGAACATCGACACTCCCGGACAAGCCAAGGCTATCGCCCTGCTCCCTGATAATCCTGGCTGGGCGTTGGTCGCCGACGGTTCCAAGGGAATTCGGATCTTGAATGTCGAAACACCCGATCAGCCGCGGCTCGTCACGTCCCTCTCGATCCCAAACGGCAGCGCGGAATGTGTCGCGATCGAGGGCTCCCACGCTTACGTCGCGGCGCGCGAGGGCGGACTCAAGATTTTCGACGTGGCCAATCCACAAAGACCTCGATTGGTTCGAACCCTGACGTTCATTAGTTCCGGCTACGCGGCGGACATCACTCAGGTCATGGTCAGGGCCGGCACGGCCTTCCTGGCGGACACGGGAGGCATGGTCAGGATCTTCGACGTGCGATCCCCTGAGGCGCCGAAGGAGATCGGCGCCTGGCCCTCGAACGGGACGCCAATAAAGATCGCCTCCCTGGGCGAGCTCCTGGTTCTGGCTTGCGGCGGCGCCGGCCTGCAAATCATCGATGTCTCCCAGCCCCAGACCCCTCTGACGCTCTCTCAAGTGCCAACCCTCGGCACCATCGCCACGGTCGCGATCCACGGCGAGCGCGCCTACGTGGCGGACGGCGTCGGAGGATTAGCGATCCTCGACCTGAGCCACCCCGCGACTCCATCCGTGCTGGGTTCCGCACCAGGAACCTGTTTCGCCCGCGACATTGTCGTCGCCGGTCCATTGGTCTACGTCGCCGATGGGTACGCAGGGATTCGCGTTTTCGACTGCTCGGACGTATCTCATCCGCGGGAGGTTGGCGGCACCACCGCCATCGACGCCTGGGGCCTTGCACCTCTGGGAGGTGGCGTGCTCGCGGCTGGCGGCTATTCCGGTGTGTCGGCGCTCGCTGTCATGACCAAGCCTTTGAAACTGGAAATCATCTCTGGTTCCCAACCACACACCCGCCTTCTGCGACTTGATGGGCCGTCCGGAACTCAGGCGCGCCTCCACCAAAGCACCGACCTGCGAACCTGGGTCGACCACTCCTCGGTAATACTGGGAGAAAATCCGACGACCTTATCGATTCCGCTCTCGCCGAATGTCCCGAATGCGTTCTTTCGAATGGCGACACCCTAGTTTCCTTCCATCCGCAGCATGTTGCTCAAGCGCCACGCGATCCCAAGCGCCGCCGTTGCCTCGATCCTGATGGCGCTGATCGGATTGGCGCTCTGGCGGAGCGCCCGTCCGAACGCCGATTCAACGGAAGCTCGCTTGGGACGGCTTCAGTATCTGATCGGCCACCCGCCGCCCGCTGGACCCTCGCTGAAGGAACCCCTCCGCACCCTGCGTTGGTATCTGGACGGTCGCCCAACCATGGCGGACTGGATGGAGGCTCTCCGCCGCCAGGAGGAAGCCCTCCTCAACCAGGGCTACTTGGTCACTCGGCGCCTCCTCTTCAGCCCGGGAACCGTCAATGAAGCCATGGAAAGAAAGCTCCTGGCGGCCTTTCAGGACGGAAAAATCCCCCTGCATTTCATGTCAACCCTGCGGCTCAACGATTCGCAAATCGACATGATCATCTGCACCTCGGACCTCCCCGTCCTTGAGGGTGTTTTACGGCCCCTTGGGGGAAAGACCGCCCCGATGAACCCCTGACGCCCCAATGCCAGCCGGCTTCCGGGCATCGCAAACAACCCGAAAATAGCTCAACTTTTCCATTGTCGTCCCTCTGGCAGATCCGTATTGTCCGCGCCCCGTTCGATGAACCGGAGCCTTAACCCACACCTCACGATCACGCCGCGATGCGCGGCGGCCGCGGTAATATCCCGCGGAACAATGATCGTGCGCGGCCCTTGGGCTCTGAAGTCGACGATGTCCGTCGGCTCGTCCGCAAAGGCCACCCACGGGGAGGCCACCGGGTAGCAGGTAGAAAGAAAACCCCTTTCAAGCGCTCACGCACCCTGCTTCCCGAACGGAAAGCAGGGTTTTTTGTTTTCTGCGCCCGCGTGAGAGGGCGCGACGCAAGGAAAAGAGATTATGACAACTAGAACCTACAAACCGCCCAAGGCGCCCATCCCACCGTGGACCGGCCGGACGCGGTCCCGCAGCCGTCGCCGGCCGGATGCTCCCGCGACCCGGCTTGAGGTCGTCCCCGACGCCCTGGCCGGGCTGAGGGACCGCATTCTGCAATCCCTGGTGGCGGCCGACGGTTTTGACGCGGACGACGCGACACGGCTTTATCGTCTGGTGGCCAGCGAGGCGGAAGCCCTGGCGTGGCAGACCGCCGCACCGCTCCTGGTGTTCCCCGTCCTGTTCGAGGAAAAGCTCGTTCGGACCCGCGAATACCTGAGCCGCCAGGCCGCTCTGCGCGGAAAATCACTCGGCGCATTGCCTAAACCCGCAATGCTGGGCTAAGGCATGGCGGTGCACCCGCAGGGCGCCCCCGAGCGCGAACCGCAGCTCCTGCTGCTGATCCCGGCCTACAACGAAGAGGCCAGGATCGGTCCGGTCCTGCGTGACTACGTTCGGTACTTCCGCGCCGAATACCGCGGCGGCTTTCGTCTGGTCGTGGTGCTTAATGGGTGCCACGACCGGACTCTCGATGTCGTCAAAGCCGCCGCTGAAGAGGTCGGCGGCATCGAATGGCTCGAATTCCCCGCCCCGATTGGGAAAGGCGGTGCCTTGATCGAAGGCCTCCGACTCGCGCCCCAGACCGATTTGATCGGTTACGTGGATGCCGACGGCGCCACACCACCCCGGGCGTTTCACGACCTGATCCGGAACATGCCTGGATACGATTGCGTCATTGGATCGCGCTGGCTCGCAGCCTCCAAGTTGGGTGAGGTCCAACCCTTTAAGCGACGACTGGCGAGTCGGATCTTCCATCTATTGGTGCAAGGGCTGTTCTGGATGAACATCCGGGACACCCAGTGCGGCGCCAAGGTGGCCCGTCGCGAAGCGGTCGAACGGATCCATCCGGATTTGCGGACCGCCGATCTGGCGTTCGACATCAACTTTCTCTACTGCCTTCAGCGCGCCGGTTTTCGGGTGCTTGAACTGCCCACCGAATGGACCGACAAGATCGGATCCAAGATCCGGCTGGGGCGCAGTTCCCTGACCATGTTCCTGAGCATTGTGCGACTGCGCTTGGTCTACTCGCCCTTCTACAATTTGCTCGCCCCCCTGCGCCCTTTGGAGGAGTGGCTCTACATCAAACTGGGCGCGCCACCCGCGCTGCCGAGGCCGGACGGAGCGAGAAGATCGACGCCACCGCGAGGAGCAGCAGGCTGAAGATCCCCAGCACACGCAGGACCCGGCGGAAGGCTTCGAACAATTCCAGCGTCAACAGGCCGTCTTTCATCCACCACAGCGTCAACGCGTAGCCTCCCGCGATGGCGAGCAACCACGGCACCGCCGCAAATCGGCCGCGGGCCAGCAGATTGTTGATGAGCGTGTACGCCGCGGTCAGGGGCAGCAGACACCAGCAAAAGAGCGGCACCAGTTCCGCCGCCGGCTGGAAGGTCGGATTCCCGGCATAGAGGACTTGGATCGGCAAGGTAGGCACCAGAGTGCAGACCAAGGCTGCCGAAACACCAGTACCCAGGGTCGCGCCCAGCGCGAGCTTCAGCGCTCCCGTCGGTTCGCCCGTCGCCGCACTGCGAGCCACCTTGGGGAACAACACCAGCGCCAGCGGCATGGTCAACGCCACCACTCCCCGTCCAACCCGGCCCGCCGCCATATAGAACGCCGTCTTCTCATCGGTGAAAACCCATTGAACCAACTGGGTATCCGCACTCAGCATCACGCTCCCGGCCGCCAAACCAAGGGTCAAAGCCAGCCACGGCCGCAGCCACGCCCAGGCACCCGTGGCGTCCACCGGACCCCGCCATTCCGATCGACTCGACCAAACGGCTATCAAGAGAGCCACACAGGCGCCCACGAGAACCCCCGCCATCGCCCCGGCAGCCAATCCGCCAAGGAGCACCACAAAGAGAGCCACCCCCAGAAATCGCCCCAGCCCCATCGCAATCGATGCGTTTCCAATCCAAAGAAACCGCTGGGCGCCTTGCAGCAGCCCCAGAAACACCGGCGTCCACAGCGACACCAAAGCCACCGCCAGCGTCAGCCATAACGAGACGGGATTGCGAATGCGCCAACCCGCGATCACCGCGTCGCGTTCCACCCAGACCCAGGTCGCTCCCGCTATCCAAAGCAAGGTCACCACCACCAAGACCCGCCGAACCGCAGCGCGAACCACGGCCCGCCGCCCCTCATCCACCGCACCCGCCACCATTTGGGCAAACACCGCCTGCAATCCGGCCGCAGGGATTCCGAGCAACGGCAAGGCGTCCAGCAACGTGGTGAACAGGGAATACTCCGCCTTCGATCGCACGGCCATCTGGCCGGCAGGCGTGTGAACAGCGATCAAGAAGAAGCCCGTCAAGCCGGTCGCGACCAGCAGCCACCCCGACTGTCGAAAGAAAGCAAAGAAATCCCGGCGATTCGACGCCGCGTCAGGCGAGCTCACGGCTGGGATTGGAGATAGCGCTGCAACATCGCCGTCCCCCGCTCCAAGGAGCGGATCGAAATCCATTCACGCGCCGTGTGCGCTTGGGCGATGTCTCCAGGACCGAACACGACACACGGAATCCCCCCGGTGGCCAGAATGGCTGCATCACAAAAATAATGAACCCCGCGCGCCTGCTTCCGCCCCACGCTGGCCATGAATTCTCGAACCCGCGGCAAATTCGGGTCCGTCTCCAGCGCCGGCTCCGGTACCCCTTTCACGTCCGCGAACGAAACTTTCAACCCCCGCCGTCGAAGGAATTGCACCATCTCGCGCTTCACCCCCGGCCCGGTTTCACCCGGCAGCGTCCGCCGATCGACCTCGATCGCACAGTGGTCGGGCACGATGTTCGGCTGAAACCCGCCCCGAATGAGTCCGACGTTGATGGTCGGTCGACCCAAAAGCGGATGGTGCCGACGGGCGATCGCCTTCGCATACGGGCCCTCCAATGCCTCCACGATGGCCGCCATGGCGCGCACCGCATTGACACCGCGATCCGGACACGCCCCGTGAGCCGCCTTTCCCCGCACTTCCAACCGCGCCCAGATATCCCCCTTGTGGGCGGTGACGACCTCCAGGCGGGTCGGTTCACCGACAATGCCAAGGTCAGCTTGAAAGCCCGATTTCACCAAGGCACGCGATCCGTGCTGGTGGCTTTCCTCATCGACCAGGCCGGCAAAGACGATCTCGGTCTCTCGAGGCCGCGCCCCGGAGCGCACCACCTCGAACAAAGCCGTCAACATCGCCGACACGCAGCCCTTGGTGTCGCAAGCCCCTCGCCCCCAGACCCGCCCCGCCTCGACCTTCGGCCGGAAGATCTCTTCCGAACCATCCAGGCTTCCCACGGTATCGAAATGCGGAGCCAGAAGAAGGCGCCGCCTGACCTTGCCCGCGGGGAGATAGCGCAGCAGCAGATTGCGACGGCCCGGGAACACCTCCTGGAACTCCACCGCCAGACCTTCGGCGGCCCCTAAGGAGCCGACAAAATCCGCGACCCGCGCTTCGCCCGCCAGCGGATCGCCGGCGGGCAAGAAGGCCGGGTTGACGCTCGGCAATGCGATCAACTCTCGCAGGAGTCGAACAGGAGGTGAAAAGAGGTTAGGCACGGCGTAATCGATCAGCCGAGCCTAGACGCCGCCCGGGCGGCCTGTCGAGGAACGGACGGATGCCGTGGAGGCGTCAGTTGAAAGACAACCCAGGCTCGCGCATCGGTTCGCCGATCCAAACCACCCGCTGCCCCAGATCATTCAACGCCAACCGGACCTCGCCAAAAGCTTCAGCCAACTGAGCCAGCACCCGATCCAGGTCGTAGCGCTCGGCCAAACGGTGATCGCTGGCCGCCTTGAAACTGCTGCGTCCCATGCCCTCGTAATACCCGATACCGGGAGCGCCACGGCGTTCCCGCTGGCGCTCGATTCGGCCCGGGAACAATCCCGTAATGAATAACGTATGGTTGCCAAGGTACGCCTGGAGGTAGAACCGCGTCCGGTCATCCACACGCTGCATCGCCGCCAGGATCTCGAAGACGTATCGCATCGGCTTGCCTTCGCCATCACGCGGAACGGCTGATGGTTCATCGCGAACGAACCCGGCCAGGACCCCGGCCACATAGTCGGCCAGGCGGCGATCCTCAATGCCTGCCCGGCGAAAGACGTGACGGACCAGCAAGTAGAAATAGCAGTGCTCGGAAATGCCCGCGCATTCCGGGGAATCCAGCAGCGCCTGGACCAATTGTTCCTCGTCGAGGACCTGATCCCGGCATTCCGTATCGGCGAGCAGTTCCATGAGGGCCCTGCCCTGAGATTCGGTGGTGGCAAGATTCCGGGTGATGAACCGGAAGTCGGCTTCGGTGAACCGTTGCCGCGATGTCGGAAGGATAAACATCATAGCCTTTCCGGGGATCTTCCTTTGCCGTGGCGACCCCCCGTTGTCGAGCCTGTTGTGAGCCCCGGCGCAACTTTCCCAACTCGAAACCGCCATCCGGCGATTCCCTCCCGGAAATCAACGCGCCCGTCGGGAATTGTCGGCTACCGATCGCGCGAGCTTGAGTCTGAAAATCGCCGTCCGGCCATTCGCCAGCCTCCACGCCGCACCCAACCTCCGCGCACACGCCACGCTCGGACCCGGTCCACCGCCGCCGTTCCCTTTCAGGATCGCGCCGGAGTTCTCCGGGTGCTGAAGGGGAACCCCAGCGGCGGACTTGGGCTCCTCGACAATGCCCCGCGTCACTGGCAGAATCGTCACGTGCCGCAGACCAAGCTCGATCAACTGCGGGCGTCGCTGCGCTCGTACGGTTCGTGCCTAACCGCCTACTCGGGCGGCGTAGACTCCGTGTTCCTCGCTTATGTGGCGCACCAGGAGTTGGGAGACTGGGCTCTGGCAGCCATCGCTGATTCGCCCAGCCTTCCCCGGGCGGAGCTGGCCGAGGCCTTGGAGATCGCGCGACGCTTCGCTTTTCCGGTTCGTGTGGTGAAGACGCGCGAATTCACGGATCCCTCGTATCTCGCGAATCCCCAAAACCGCTGCTACTTCTGCAAGCACGCGCTGTTTGAGGAACTCGCGCCGCTGGCCCGAAAGGAGGGGTTTGCCGTGGTGGCCTATGGCGAGAATGCCAGCGACATCGGCGACCACCGACCCGGCGCAATCGCCGCGGCCGAGTTCAAGGTGCGGTCGCCGCTCAAGGAGGCCGGACTGACCAAGGACGAGATCCGGGCGCATTCCGCCGAGCTTGGACTACCGACGGCGGACAAGCCCCAATTGGCATGCCTCAGCTCGCGCATACCTTATGGTGAAGACGTCACGACGGCGAAACTGGCGATGATCGAAAAGGCGGAACAATTTCTACGCGGCTGCGGTTTTCGCGAGTTTCGAGTCCGCCATCACGAACTCAAGGTCGGGGCTCTCGCCCGCCTCGAACTCGCCCCGGCGGAATTCGGAGGCCTGCTGGCGAATGGAATTCCCGCGAGGATTGCCGAGCACCTCCGCGGTTTGGGTTATGCGCAGGTCACCCTCGATCTTCTGGGCTACCGCCGCGGCAGTGCCAACGAGGTCATCCGATTTCACGCCCAGCCGCCCGTGGTTCGCCCGCCGCAGTCGGGCAACGCATGACCCACGCCGGTCCGGCCGCGTCATTAGGGAGCAACTTTCAGGGCCGAATGGTTTAGGAAACGAGAAGGAAGAGCTGGATGCCGCAATTCAATTATAAAGCCCGCAAACGCTCCGGCGAAGTCGTGCAGGGGATGTTGGAGGTTGCCGACCGCCCGACTGCCCTGGCGCAACTCGAGCGACTGGGGTTGTTTCCGGTGGCCGTGCAGGCCGCGGGCAGCGCCGAAGGCCGCAAGTTGTCGAAGACCGCCGGAAACAACTCCGCCGGTTCGGCCGACGGCGGTGCCGGATGGCTGCCCCCGGGGCTGCGCGCCCTCGTCAAGCGCCAGCGTCGACCCAAGATGCAGGAACTGGGGACGTTTACACAGCAGTTGGCCAATCTCCTCAAGTCCGGCATGCCGCTGACCGTGGCCCTGAACAGTATGACCCACCTCGAGACCAAGGGCATACCCTCGGAAGTCAGCCGCCAGCTCAAACAGGACGTCATGGAGGGAAAGTCGCTTTCCGACGCCATGTCTCGGCAGCCGCGCGTGTTCACCGAACTCTACGTGAACATGGTGCGCGCGGGCGAACAAAGCGGAGCCCTCGTGGAAGTGCTGCGCCGTCTGGGTGCCCACTTTGAACGCTTCGCCGAGGTACAATCGAAGTTCATCTCGGCGCTGATCTATCCGGCCATCGTCGCCCTGGTGGGCGTCGGGGTGATTGTCTTCTTCATGGCGGTGATGCTGCCGAAGTTCATGACCATCTTCGAAGGCATGGAGGCCAAGCTTCCCACCTCCACCCTGATGGTGATCTCGTTGAGCAATTTCTTCAGCCAATACTGGTGGCTGCTGCTGGGGTTGATTGTCGCGGGTTGGGTCCTCATCAATCGCTACCGCGCCACCGAGGGCGGCCGCCGGACCCTTGACATGTGGAAACTCAAGGCGCCGGTCCTGGGAAAGGTGGTTCGATTGAACCTGTTCGGACAGTTCTGCCGCACTCTCGCCACCTTGCTCGGCAATGGTGTCCCGGTCCTCACCGCGCTCAAGATCAGCGAATCGATCATGCCCAATGTCGTGCTCAAGGAAGCCATCGCCAAGACCCGTGAGGAGGTCACCGATGGCAAGACCATCGCCCAGCCTCTGGCCCGGTCCAAAGTCTTCCCTCAGCTCATGATCGATCTCATCCGCATCGGCGAGGATACCGGAGATGTCCCGGGCTCGCTCGAGAACCTGGCCAGCACCTACGAAAACGAGTTGTCCCTGCAACTCCGGGTCCTGACCAACCTCATCGAACCCGCCATGATCATCACCATGGCCGTTGGCGTCGGATTCCTGCTCTTCAGCGTGGTCTCCGCCATGTTCTCCATCACACAGAACCTCAACCGCTGATGATTCGCGTCGGATCCGACATTCATTTCCGACCGCGACGGCGGAAGGCCTCCGGCTTCACCCTTCTCGAAATCATGATTGTGGTCGGCATCGCCGCCATGGTCATGGCCATCGGCATTCCCTTCGTCCAACGCACCATCCGCCGCGATGCGGTCTATCAGGCGGTGCACGTCGTCGAGGAGGCCTGCCGCAACGCCCGCGCGACCGCCATCTTCAAGAATGCCACCACGGAATTGATCATCCATCCGAAGGACAAGGCCTTCAGCGTTCAACCCGGCCGCGCGACGTCCAGCGCCGGTGCGCCCCCACCCATGGCACGCGGTGGAAATGAACCCGTCGCGGACAAATCGAGTTTCCTGGGCCACGCCCCGAAGGCCTTCAACGGCCAACTGGCCGACGACGTCAGCATCGAACTGCTCGACGTCAATTTCACCGAATACAAGCACGAGGAGGAAGCCCGAGTCCGATTCCATCCGAACGGCACCAGCGACGAATTCACCATTGTTCTCAGGATCGGCGCACTCGCTTGGCGCAAGATCACCCTCGAGGTCGTGACGGGCCTGCCGACTCTCGAGATCATCCGCTGACCGACCTGACGCCGATGCAGCTCCGCGCCCATCCTCATCACCGCGGTCATGCCGACGCCGCATTCACGCTCATCGAGGTGGCCCTGGCGATGGGACTGCTCTTTGCCATGACGTTTGTGCTGCTCCAGGTCACGTCCACCAATCTGAAGATCGCCAAACTACTGCAGCGTACCACCGTCGACGCCAGCAGCCTCGCCGCGGAGTTGTCCCTTACCAACCAACTCACCGAAGGCACCGAGGCGGGTGATTTCGGAGAACTCTATCCCGACCACGAGTGGCGCCGCGAAATCGCTTTGGTGGGAACCAACGGCTTGTTCTCGGTCCGGTTCGAAGTCTTCAACGCACGTGACCGAAAGCCGGAATCAGAACTGGTGATTCTCCTCTATCGACCCGACTCCGCACAGCGCGCGGGTGGCGGATCGCTTCGGCCAGGAGGCAACCGTTGAAGACCGTGCCGACAGGGGGAATGGGCAAGCGGCCGGGGGATACCGTCCACCGCCCGGCGGCCCGGGCATTCACGTTGCTGGAGGTCATGCTGGCCCTGGGCATCCTGATGATGGTTCTTGGAGTCATTTACTCCACCTGGATGGCGATTCTCCGCTCCAAGAAAGCAGCGGACAAAGCCGCGCTGCACGCGCAGCGGTCGCGCATTGCCCTGCGCGCGCTTCAGGATGCGTTGGAAGGGGTCCAGGTCTTTCAACGCAACCAGCCTTATTACGCCTTTATCGCAGACACCAGCGGCGACTTCGCCTACCTCAGCCTGGCGTCGCGACTTCCCGCATCGTTTCCCGGAAGCGGGTTTTTCGGCGACCAGACACTGCGTCGGGTCACCTTCGCCGCCGAACCGGGAACCAACAACCGCCCGCAACTGGTCATGCGCCAGTATCCGCTGCTGTTGGCGACCAACGCCATGAACGAAGACTATCCCATCGTTCTGGCGCAGGACCTGACTGATTTCCTGCTCGAATTCTGGGACAACCGACGCGGCGAGTGGCTGCCGGAGTGGACCTACACCAACCAACTCCCACCGGTGGTCCGGTTCCTCGTCGGCGTCGGCGAGCAACGCAACGATCCCTCGATGCCCCAGGCCTTCCAGGTCCAGACCGTCGCCTTATCGGCCGCTCCCGTGCCGTCCGATTTGCAGGGCCGCCCCCAAGGGGCGCTGCCCGTGCGTGGCGGCACCAATGCGCCGCCCCCGAACCCCCCGCCGGGCGGCAATCCCAATACACCGCCCCCGACGCCCTAGGCCCGGCATGAACCTGTCGCCAACCACCCTCAGGGCGCGCCGCCGCCAGGAATCAGGGATCGCCCTCATCCTGGTCATGGGGGCCATCATTGTGCTCACCGCGCTGGTCGGCGGATTCACCTATTCGATGAAGGTGGAGGCGCGGCTCGCCCAGAATTACCACAACGATGCCGAGATGGAGTGGATGGCGCGGTCCGGAGTCGAGCTCGCCCGTTTCGTGCTGTCGCAGGAACTCCAGAGCCCTGAGGGCCGAATGTATGACTCCCTCAATCAGAAATGGGCGGGAGGCGTCGGCAGCATGACCAACGAAGCGCTCGCCGGAATCTCCCTGACGGACAACGAAATCGGCAGTGGTCGGTTCTCCATCAAAATCACCGATCAGGAGCGTCGGTTTAACATCAACAACGCCGACCGCTTCGTCCTCGGCCACGCGCTGACCATGATCAACGTGGATGCCAGCCAGCACTCCACCATCATCGATTCCATTCTCGACTGGCGGGACCCGGATGACGACGCGGGCCTGAACGGTGCGGAAAGCGACTCCTACCTGCGTCTTGAAACTCCGTATTATGCGAAGAATGGCCCGATCGACGACATGGCCGAACTCCTTCTCGTGAATGGTATGACCCCCGAGATCTACTGGGGATCCGGATCCACCAATGTCCTGCAGGACCAACCCGTCGCCCTCCCTGGGGCGCAACGGCATCTTGATGAAATGCCCTATATCACCACCGGCTTCCATGACCTGTTCACCGCCGTGTCCGCCCCGCAGGTCAATATCAACACCTGCTCCGCCGAGACCCTCGAACTCGCCGGCCTCGACCCCATTGTCGCGCAGTTCGTCCTTGAGGCCCGGCGCGGACCCGACGGTGCGGACGGCACGGAGGACGACATGCCATTCCGCACGGTGGCGCAGATTCCCATTCCCTCGGACGACCCGCAGATCCGCCAGCAGATCCAACAATACTTCACCATTCGCAGCCGGACGTTTGAGGTGATCGTCACCTGCGACATTGGCGGCTACAAACGGGAATACCGCGCCCTGCTGGATCGGCGCAGTGCGCGCGACGTGACCGTGCTGTTTCTGCACGGACTCTGAGGGAACGCCATGGATGCCACCCGCCGCTGGACTCCGGCAACCATGTGGGTCATGGCCGGGCTGGCGTTGTTCTTTGGCGCCTTCCTCGTCTATCCGGTCGGCTACATGCTCCGGGAGGCATTCGTCGCGGACGGCCGTCTGACATTGCGTCACTTCGGTCAGCTTCTCGCCAATCCCCTCGCCATGCAGTCGATGGGGAACAGCCTGCTTCTGGCCACCTTGACCACGGCCCTCACGACGGCCCTCACGTTGCCTCTCGCCCACCTACTGACCCGTTACACCTTCCGCGGACAAACCCTGCTGAACGGTTTGTTGCTGGTTCCGATGATCATGCCGCCTTTTGTCGGCGCCATTGGACTGAAGCAATTGCTGGCCCGGTACGGCTCGGTCAACCTCATGCTCATCGATGCCGGCTGGCTGGATCCTGCCAAGCCCATCGATTGGCTCGGCGGCGGCGGGTTTTGGGGCATCGTCATTCTCCAGGTGCTCGGTCTTTACCCGGTGATGTTGCTCAATGTCACCGCAGCCCTGGCCAACGTCGATCCCTCGCTTCGCGAAGCCGCCCTCAATCTGGGCGCTACTCCCGGCCGATTGTTCCGTACCGTCACCCTTCCTCTCATCCTTCCCGGCTGGTTCGCCGGCGCCATCATCGTCTTCATCTGGTCGTTCACCGATCTCGGCACGCCCTTGATTTTCGGCTACTCGCCGGTGGTCCCGGTCCAAATTTTCGATGCCCTTTCGGAACTCAACACCAATCCTGTCGGCTACGCCCTGGTCGTCACGGTTGTCATTCTCACCCTGGGTCTCTTCGTGGTGTCGAAACGCGTCCTCGCGGGCCGAAGTTACGCCATGATCGCCCGCGGACACACCGCCGGCGCCACCACGCCGGCGACAGCGGGGAGAACGGCCTGGATCTGGATGGCCGGCGGTTCGCTCGTCATCCTGGGATTGCTCCCCCACCTGGCGGTCATTCTCCAATCCATCTCAGGCCGATGGTTCTTTACCGCGCTGCCTTCCGAATGGACCACGGCCAATTTTGTCGAGTTGGGCACCCAGGGCTCGGTCGGTCGCAGCATTCAGAACAGTCTCTTCTACTCGTCCCTGAGCGCCGGCCTGGACCTGGTTCTCGGGGTTGCCATTGCATGGATCCTGGCGCGGCGCCGATTGCCGTTCTCCGGGGTGCTCGACGCGCTGGCGATGCTGCCCCTGGCCCTGCCCGGGCTAGTGATCGCGTTCGGTTACGTGGCGGCTTTTGATTTCAAGATCCCGTGGCTGAACCCTCGCGAGAACCCCACCGTTTTGCTGGTCATCAGCTACGCGGTCCGCCGCCTGCCGTATATCGTTCGCTCCGCCTACGCCGGATTCCAGCAGACGAGTGTGACGCTCGAGGAGGCTTCGGCCAACCTTGGCGCATCCGGTTGGCGCACGCTTCGGCGCATCACCCTGCCCCTCCTCATGGCGAATCTCATCGCTGGCACGATCCTGACCTTCTCCCTGGCCATGCTGGAGGTGAGCGACGGTCTGATCCTGGCGATGAAGGAGAATTTCTATCCGATCACCAAGATGATCTGGCTGCTGATGGGGCGCATCGATCCCAACGCCGGCAGCATCGCCTGCGCCCTCGGAGTCGTCGGCATGGCGATCCTCTCCGCTAGCCTCCTCGTCGCCAGTCGCGTCCTTGGCAAACGGCTCGGCCAACTGTTCCGCGCCTGATCCACCGACTTCCGCAGTTCAGGGCGCCGTCACCACCGACAACCGATAAAACCGGCCGCCCCCTGAGCCCGACGGATCGGCGACCTCGGCCACGCGGGTTTCCGGACCTGCCGGGAGAGACGTCACCAGTTTCCACTGCGGAGATTCGAGAGTCTCGGCCGACTCCACGGAGTAGCGCACGCCGGCTTTAGCCACGAACCAAAGCCGCGGCTTCCCCGCCTCGATCACCGCGTCCTGCCATCGCAGGACATCCATGGCATCCTGCGGATCGGTCCGGGCCAGGAACTCCGCCCGGTTCGAGACCCCATCCACATCTGAGTCCAGGCCCGCGTCGGTGGAATCATTGGGATTCAAGCAATGACTCCGTTCCCAAGAGTCCGGTATCTGGTCGCCATCCGCATCCACCAGGGAGATCGAAAAAATCCAGGGACTGGGACGGTCCGCCTGCCAGGCGGCCTCCTGATCGCCCAACCCCTCGATCGCCAGCCGTCGAAGGGATTTCCCCGTTCCATCGGCAGCGGAAACTGTCGACCAGGAATCGGTGTAGGCGAAACGATCGACGATGACATAGGGAACCGAACCGGGATTGGGATCATCGGGCCCCTGCGGCACGTCGGGCGCCGCCAGTTCAATCCGACCTTCCCCGTTGGGCAACGACCCACCATAGGGTCCAAACACGCGCGCCTCCGAAACCACCCCATAGGCCGACTTGAATCGAGCCAAAGCCTGAGGATTGGTGAGCGGATCAAAATTGACGACCAACACCACCTCGCCCGCCGCCAGGGTGATTCCCTGCGGGAATCTGAAATCCACCGAATCCTTGAGTCTCCAGGTGTTCGTCGGATTCGCTTCGTCGAAGAGATGGGCGGCCGTCTGACCAAGATTCGCAATCTCCACAAACTCCAGCCGCGGATCGTCCATGGCGTCTAACCCGAGGGAAATGTCGGGTGGATGAAAGTGAATCTCGGTGATCCGGACGGGCGAAGTTCGCGGTCCGGGGTTGGGCCGCCCCGGTGTGGCCTGAGCCTGCAAAAGGAAGTGATCTTCGCCATCGCAGCCGCGAACCCGCCCGAAACTGAGCCCGTTGGGCGCCGCTCCAAAGTCGAACCCATGGGAATAGCCATGCAACGCTCCGCCCTGCGTGGCGAAGAGCCAGATGGCATCCCCAGTCGAATCCAGGCGGAAACTGGTCGATGCCGTGGGTGGGGTATTGAACGCCCCTTCGTCCACCCAAAGGAAGCCATGTGGCGGAATCTGCGTTCCGGCTGGAAACGTGTACTTCGCGGGGACGGACCGGTCATCCGTCAACCACCACCCCCCGATGTCGGCCACGTTGTCCGTGGGATTGTACAACTCCACGCCATCCACCACTGGAGGATCGGTGTGCGTCAGGGCTTCATGAATCAAAACGCCAGGAACCAACGCGGGCCTGCCATCCGGTTGGCCAGGAGAACCGCCCCGCTGCGCGCTGGGGCGCCAATCCCGACGCGACAACAAGGCACCGAATTCCGCGGACTCATCGTTTGGTACCAGAGAGAATCCAAGTCCATCCGCTGCGGGATGCCATCCGTCGCGCACGCGTGCCTCGGCGATGAGCGATCCCGAATCCGTCTCCAGCCGAATCGCCTCCTCGCCATCGTTGAGGCCGCCCTGATACTCACCCGCGATTACACTTCCGAGGGCGGCACCGTAACGAAGGAGGAATGCCGGCCGGTTGCGCACCACCAGCAATCGCGCCTTTGCTTGAAGCACAGGGACCGAACTCGTCCGGAAACTGAAATCGAGTCCACGAACAAACCGCAGCGGATAAAGATCCACTGGGACATCCGTGCTGTTCCACAACTCAACAAACTCGAAGTCGTCGGCCGTCAACGCCGGTTGCGCCGCCAACTCCTCCGCGGTTGGACCTGCGGGATGGTAGTGCACCTCGGAGAATCGGACCGACCCGGAGACCGGTCCCGCATCAAGGGTGTATCGGGCTTCCACCAGGCCCGACCAAGGAGTCGAGATGGGGGGATTGTCGGGGCCCGTGAGATTGGAATGGTTCGGGTTTCGCGCGCGCACCCGCAGCACCGCAGTGCCCTCGATGGCAACAGGTCCCGAGTACACCCTGGCCCCGGCGGAAACCGCGCCTCCTGCGGCACGCGGATCGCTCCCATCGGTGGTGTAATAAAGGGTCGCCCCCGCGGGCCCGCTCATGGCGATGCGAGTGCCTGCCGCCACCTGCCCCGGCACAGGATTGAGCACGGGCGCCGAAAGGAAGTTGGTATCCATGAAATGGATCCTCCGGGTGAGCCACGTTTTCAGAAGATCGAGTTCATTCTGGTAGCTGATGCGCGGCGAGGTGAATCCCGGCCAACGCGCCACTTCACGCGGTTGGGCGGCCCGAAGATAGTTGCCGTAGGCGTCGACCAATGCATTGAGGCTGTTGGTGTGAAACGCGCCCCGTCTCAGTTCCTGGTAACGATCCACCCATCGCTGCCAGAAGTCCGGGTCCTCGAATAGTCGGCCCCACCACGTGTAGTTGAAGAAATCCGTGCCTCGATCGCTCACTTGAGATCGCCACACCCGCGGATTGGAATCGCGGCCGTCGGTGGAGGCCAACGCGCGATCGAAATCCCAGATCGGTCCGAACTCGAGCCGTCCGCCACGCGGTTTGTAGAAATAGGCACTCAAGCGCAGGGCATCGACGTTGAATGCCATCACGTTCAACAAGTGGTGATCCACCCAAGACGGTTCATCCACGTACCGCCGCCAACCCAGAACCGGGTCCCGCCAATTGTTTGCATAAAGCGCCTGCCCGAAGGATTCGAGGTAGTTTTGAATGTAGGCCCGCTGTGGTTCGCGTTGCGGCACATTCACCTCCTCCTCCTTCGGATCCACCCAACCCATGCCCTGGCCCGCGGCGTACAATCCCCCATCCCCGGGATCCAGGCGGTCGACTTTGAGCATGTAGCCTCCCGTCACCTCCGGCTCCCGCGTATGTTCGGGCTCAAGATTGTCGATGTCGACGCGATCAGCGCCACGCTTGATCTTCTCCATCAACACGTAGATGCCAGCATAATGGGTTGTGGTGACGGCGCCCGCACCGGTGTTGACGTAGATTTCCACCAACCGCGTCCTGGGCGCGTACTGGCCGATCTCACGGCTCAATCCGAAGATGAAAGGATTATGGAAGAGGACCGGCTCAAAATTGTTCGGCGCGTAGAGGATCCAATCCGAGTCGTCCGGCATTCCCAACGGGGATAAATCGCGGTCGGCTTCGCGCTCGTCCCGAAATTCCACGCTGTAGTTGGCCTTTGCCTGGCCCAAGGTGCTCGATCCCCGCCGATTCAGGCGCACCCGTGTTCGCAGATCCGGTGCATTGGTCAACGCGCTCGACCCGCCCCGCGGTTCGTAAATCGAAAGGGCGGCCGCATATTCGCCATTGGCCGGCACCGCACCCAGGCCGTACGACTGAATCACCACCAGCGGCAGGGACGAGGTCACCCCAGCAACCGACGGATTCAACTGAACGTAGTACTCGGCGCAGAGGGGGCCAGGAAGGAGACCGGCAAGGTATGCCCGCGCCCGCAGCCGCGTGGATCCCGTGAGTGCCAGGGGCGAAGTATAAACCGTCGACCCTTCGTTCGGAATGGTTCCGTCGGTGGTGTATCGCACGGTGGCGGCCGGATTCGCCGTCGTCAGCATCACCGTCAGCGTATCGAGAAAGGTCCCACCGATGCGGGAGAATCGCACCTCCGGGGCAAACCCCGGTCCGCCCTCGCCGTTGCGCGCACCCGGCGTCGGTGTCGGGAAGAAACCCGATTTCAATGGGTCCGTGGGCAGCGTCCCATAAGAGACGTCCTCGCCCTGGGCGGGGTACCCTGCAAAAGTGGAAGCGATTTCGCCACTCGGCCGGACCAGGGCCAGGTAGCCATTCGACCGTTCTAGGCGGAAGTTGGTGTGAAGACGGCCGGTGGTGTTGGTGCGGTTCTTCCCGGAGGCGAACACCACCACGTACCCGCGAGGCGTAATGGAGACGGGTGGGAACCGCCATTTCTGAGGTCGGGCCGGGTCGTCCGTCAGGAACCAGCCCGCGAGATTCTCAACTTGCTCGGAGGAATTCTCGATCTCGATCCAGTCCGACGCATCGCCATCCTCATCGTTCAGCGTTCGGTCATTGTCCGCCAGGAATTCGCTGATCGTCACCCCCGGCGCCGGCAGATTAGGATCGACGAGGATGGTACCGCCAACGCCGACGAAGAGATTGCCGCGCGGTGACAGGTCCCGAATTCCCGCCGTCGGCGACCATTCGATCTTCACACTACCTGCCGGTTGGGGGGCAAACTCGAACACGTACTGATCCGCCCCAAAAGCGGTGATGTTGGTGGCGGCGACGCCATTGATGCGCAGGTCCGCCGCATCGACGCCAGTCACGGGTTCGTCAAAAAGCACCGTCCACTGCGAAAGACTGCGAACCCGGGAACCCAGCGCGGGAGTGGTCGAGGCCAGGACGGGCGCCGCTTCGTCGATATCGGCCTCCAACGCCAGCCAGAAGACAAAATCGCTGCTGTTGCTGAGCGAAACATTCAGGCCCTGAACCGCGACGACGTTTTCTCCGGCCACCAGTACCTCGCGAAAATTCTCCACCGAATAGGTCTCCTCTGGGATCGGCTCATTGAAACTGCCCAGAGCCGTCCCGGTGTGGGGGATCTCCCCTTCCGGGACGTTGAACCGAACCACCGGGTGCCCATTGATCCACACCGCACAGCCGTCGTCTGAAAGCAGCCGGATGCGTAGCGCACTAAAGGCGTTGGGATCCTCAACGGCGAAGGTCCGGCGAAAGTAGACCGAGGTATAGTTGCCGCGCATGTCGGTCAACTCGGTCCCGGTGAGTCCTTCACCATAAAAGAACGGCGCCACACCCTGATCCCACGACGCATCGTTGAAGGGGATGCCCCGCCAGGAGGTCGAATCCGGAGAGGACGCCTCTTCGGTTCCCTTCTTCCAACGCCAGGTCGCCCCTGCGTCTATCAAGGTTCCCGGACAGGAATGAGGGGAGACACCTAGAAAAGCGAACAAACCCACCCAAAACCATACGTCGATCCGACCATTTCGCGCCATGCTGCCACGAGATTACCTCTTTCGAGTCATTCCGGCAACGCGCCGATCGGATTCAACCTCTCGCGGCGGGATCTCTTGAAGCGTGAAACAGAAAGCGCACGATGCAAAGCAGCACGACGCCATGGGTTCAACTGATGCTGCCACGGACGCTTCGCCGACACGAGGAAGCGGTTCCCTGACCGCCCCAGGTCCCGTTGCAACAATGGTTCGCGGCCTCGTCCTGGCCTTTGGCATCTTCTCCACCGCGTGGCTTGGGGCATCCCTGTCCATTCAACCCCTTGCCTTCGTCACTGTCTGGTTTCCCAGCGGACTTTACTTGGCGGCCCTTCTCCTGCATCGGACCTCGCAATGGCCGATCCTGGTGGCGGGAGCGCTGCTCGGCAACGTGGCGTTCGATCTGATGAACGGCCAAACCGCCTTCACCAGCTTTTTCTTCTGCACCGCCAACAGCATCGAGAGCGTCCTGGGCGCCGCCTTGATCCGCCGCTTCGTGACGGACCAGCCGAATTTCGAGACCGTTCGCGAAGTTCTCGGTTTGGTGGTGGCGTCCGCCCTCATCAGTTCCCCGCTCGCGGCGCTCATCGGTGCGACCGCAGTCACCCGCCTGGAAGGCTCCCCGCATTTTGTCGTCAACGCCGTGCTGTGGTGGAGTGCGTCCTTCAACGGAACCGTGATGCTCACCCCCATGTTGCTCAACTGGGCGCACGGCGAATGCCCCGTTCCTCCCGGAAACCGCAAGCGCATCCTGGAGGGCATGGCCATCGCGGTCCTCGTGGTCCTCGCGGTCTGGTTTGCCTCAGCCATGGAACACCGGGCGCTGGGAGGTTTTAAATACTTGGTTATCCCGATGATCGGATGGTCGGCCGTCCGTTTCGGCATCCGGGGCACCGGCATCGCCACCTTCCTCGTCGCGGCTGTTTTTGCCTGGTGCCAGAACCATGTCTTTACCGGCGAGGAGGCGCAGCATCTCGACAAGGTACAGCGCGCAATGAGCACCCAGCCCTTTATCGCCCTCACCGGTATGGGTGGCCTTCTTTTGGCCGCGATGGCGACGGAACGCCGACGAACCTCGCTGCGAGTGCGTGAAAACGAAGAGCGGTTCCGCCAGTTCTTCGAGAACCTCGGTGAATACTGTTACATCGTCGCGCTCGACGGTCGGATTCTCAATGCCAACGGCGCCGCGCTCCAAGCGCTGGGCTTGACCCGCGAACGCCTGCTGGACCGGCCCATCGCCTCCATCTATGCCCCGGAGGACCGTCCCAAGGTCGAGGCCATGCTGGACCGGTGGCGAAACGGCGAGGCCGTCCGTGACCAGGAACTCTCCCTGGTCACCGTCGCCGGTGAACGACGGCAGGTGCTGCTCAATTCGGTGCCCATTCGCGACCCGTCAGGACGCGTCATTCATTCCGCGTCGGTCCAAATCGACATCACGGAACGCCTGCGCCTGGGCGACCAACTGCGACAAGCTCAGAAACTGGAGGCAGTTGGACGACTGGCCGGCGGTATCGCCCACGACTTCAACAATATCGTGTCGGCCACCCTCGTTCATCTCGGACTGCTCCGCACCCACACCCGCCTGGACGACCACAGCTACGAGATCATTCGCGAACTCGAAGCCGAAGCCCGACGCGCGGCAAGCCTGACCCGCCAACTTCTCCTGTTTGGCCGACGTTCGATCATGGAGATCCGGGTGCTCGATCTCAACGAGGTGGTCGACAACCTCCTGCGCATGCTGCGCCGGCTCCTGGGCGAACACATTCGCGTCGAATGGTCGGCGGGTGCCGGACTCCCGACCATTGCCGCGGATGCCGGCATGGTGGAGCAGGTGGTGGTCAACCTTGCCGTCAACGCGCGCGATGCCATGCCCGAAGGCGGCCGGCTCACCATCGCCACGGAAGTCGTCACCGTCGGTGAAGCCGAATGCCTGGCCAATCCACGGAGGCGCCCGGGACGTTTTGTGTGCCTGTCGGTTCGCGACACGGGCACGGGCATCGACGACGCGACCATGGCCCACATTTTCGAGCCGTTCTTCACCACCAAAGCCGTCGGACATGGCACCGGCCTCGGCTTGGCGACCGTCTACGGCATCGTGAGTCAGCACCAAGGCTGGGTGGAGGTCGAATCCGCGATCAACCACGGCACCTATTTCAGGATCTACTTCCCCGCCTCCACGCTGCCTCTCCAGGAACCCGAGGCTCCCGTCGGCTTGGAGTCGGTGCGAGGCGGCAACGAGACCATCTTGTTCGTCGAAGACGAAGGATCCGTGCGTCGCGCCGGGGTCCAGTACTTGCGGCTGCTCGGTTATCGTGTCTTCGACGCTGTCGACGGAATTTCAGCACTTGAGATGTGGGGAAAACACAGCGAACACATGGATCTCCTAATTACGGATGTAGTGATGCCTAAAGGCTTGGGTGGATTATCACTTGCGAAGCAATTGAAGGCTGACAAACCGGGAATACTCGTTATCGTCACCAGCGGCTACAGCGCGGAACTCGACCAACGGACAGCGACGGAGGGCTCCGGGGTCGTCTACCTGGCCAAGCCTTACGAAGCTGAGACATTAGGTCGATTGGTCCGACGTTGTTTGGACCGCAAACAAGAGTAAATCATGACTTCTCCCGAGGTGAGAATCCTGCTCGTCGACGATCACGAGATGATGCGCAAAGGGCTACGCATGCTGATCGCTGATCAACCCGGAATGACCGTGGTCGGCGAGGCGGGCGATCGCGATGCGGCCCTGGAACTCATCAAGAATCAACCCGCCGACGTGATCGTCATGGATATCCATCTCCCTGGCATCAACGGCATCGAGACGTCGCGCGAGATCCTCGCCAATCATACCGGCGTGAAGGTGGTGGCGCTGTCCGCCGATCCGGACCTCACCCTTGTCAATGCGGCGCTCCAAGCCGGCGTTTCGGCCTACCTTACCAAGGACTGCGGACCCGCGGAACTGCTTCATGCCATCCGTTCCGCCATGGATGGCCGGATCTACCTCAGCCCGGACGTCGCTTCGGTGGTGGTCAATGATTACATGCGCGGCCTTGGCGATCGGCGCTCCTCTTCCCGCCCTCATTTGTCGGAACGCGAACAACACCTCCTGCGCCTCGTCGCCGAAGGCAAGCGGAACAAGGAAATCGCCGG
>JAEUHG010000245.1 GCA_016795425.1 Verrucomicrobiales bacterium | reverse complement strand
CGGCGAATCGCACCTGATGGTCTACGAACTTGGACGAGCGAAACATTGTATCCACGTGCCTGAGATCGCTGAAGTACGGCGTCGACTAAACGGCACAGCGGTAGTTCTGCGGGGAGGCGACCAGATTTTGATCAGTCATTCTGGATTCGTTGGGAGTGAGGATGCCCAAAGGTTTCGGGAACTCCTGGAGTCTAGGGTGAGCCGAGTCGAGCCCAGCCCATGATCGAACAGTTCAGGTTCCGGCCATGCCCATCTATTCCGTCAGGCAGATCTTCCAATGGCGCCCGAGCCGCGACCAAAAGATGAAGCATGTCTACGAAGGAGCGCATTACCATGTGGCGCGCAGAATCATTCGAGCATGCCATCAACAAGGCGGAGGCGGGCGCAGAAGAGTACGCCAAACTCAATCGATTCAGATTCTGTGGGCAATCGCAGGCGTTCGAGCCCTTCGAAGAACTCGATGTGCCTCAGGGCACAGAGGTGTGTTTCCCTGCTGCGTGAAAGCGACCTCCCACCCCGCCGATACATAAGGGCCTTCTTCGCGACAGGCGCGGAGCACGACCGACTTGCTTCCGCACTGGATGGTTGCCAATGATCCGCATCAGGTAGTTTCCATCAACACAGACCCAACCGGACCAAAGGACTATGAAATCGTTCACGGCACTTCTCGCGACGATGCTGGCACTCACGGTTGCGCACGCTGCTGACCAGCGGTCTTTCACCACGGAAGCAGACGTGAAGTGGGACGCTACGGCCGGGCAATACTTGATCACGACTCGCGTCTCGGAGTTGATCCCACGAGAAGCTGAGACGGTAGAAAAGCTGATCGCTGCACCACGAATAACGGTTGTCGCTGGCAAGCCTGCCTCCATCACGGATGGGCCTACAGACGGGACGCAAGTGCGGGCCGACGTTTTCTGGCCAGAGTCGGGCTCAGACAAACCTGCCTCCATCGTGATCACCCTCAAATCCAAAGGGAAGGTGCTTACGCGCACGAAGTTCAAGTTGGATTCCAAGAGCACCACCTTGGCCCTGGCACGGGAAGGCGCCGGAAAGACAACGCAACCGACCCGTGTCGAAATCACCCCGAAATCCGGGTCCCCCAGTCCCGCTCGCTGAAAGCGTGGCTTTGGAGCGGCGGGAGTGAGCAGAGTCCGGGTGCTGCCTGCGGACCTAAATCAGTTCGGTCACGCGGTTCCCTTGATGAACCAATTCTTCACCAACGGCGCCCCCGGTTCATCGGGGGGTGTGGTGACGTTGGCGAGGTCTGTGGCTGCGGCTTGGCTTGTGCTGGGCGGCGCAGGATGTACTGCCACAGGACAACGCGCCCTCTTCGTGCACTTCGGCTTCGGTATTGAAGACTCGAAGTGCTTGCTCTCGATGCAGGTGCATCTGGGGCGACCGTTCCTGGTGAGGGCGAGTGATTTCCAGGAACTCTCGGGCACTGTGAACTACGATCACGGCAAGTATCTCGTGGATCTGTTAGGTTCTACGGCTGTGGAAGCTGGTGTCTACAGGGGGCTGATGACACTGGATCGGCCGTTTGGATCGCAGGGGGGAGGCTCAAGCGGCGGAGCCGGACATTTGTGGTTCGCCCTCTCGACGAATTCCGATCCCGGTCCAATCGTCGGGCGTGTCAAAGGACAGTATGAACGCGACATGGGGATTCCGAGCAGTGGCGACCCTACCAATGGACTGGATCCCGCGGTTTCATCGCCTTCAAACCGCCAATGATCGAGAGCAGGTTTGATCTGCCTTAGCCCGCGCCCTTGAGCAGCCCTTTCTCCACCAGAGCGGCCCGCAGCTCGTTGGCGAGAGTGATTACGCTGGCGAGGTCGGTGGCGGCGGCTTGAGCCGCGCTTGCCCTTTGGGCGGTGGGGGTCGCGCCATGGAAGCCGATCTTTGAGCAGAGGAACTCGACCCATTTCTGGTCGAGGCAGATGTCGGCGGCCGTCTGCGCTTCAGCCTCCGCAGCCTAACCGGGGAACACGGGATTTTCACCACGCTACTGGATTAGGCCGTTTATACAGCATTCGGCGGCACTGTACGCGTCCGTGATGAATTAGCGCTTGCCTTGAATGTCACGCCAGCATAAAGGCTACCCTGACCATGTTTGCTGATCACGACGCCTACATTGCTGAGGCTCCTAAAGACCTCCGCCCTTTGCTGGTTCGATTGCGCGCTCAACTTGCGCGCGCACTACCTGACGCCGAAGAAGTCATCGCCTATAAAATGCCAGGGTTCAGGATCCGACAATCCGTCATCGCGGGTTATGCAGCGTTCAGTAAGCAATGCGGCCTCTATCTATCGCCTTCCGCTATCAAGTCGCATGCCCACGACATTGCCGCGGCCGGGCTCAAGTCTACCAAGACCGGCGTCACCTTCTCGCCGAGTCAGCCAATCCCTGACGCGCTCGTTGAGAAACTCGCCCTGGCTTCTAGAAGGGATCAAGATCTCTGAGAGACCGTCTTGACATCAGTCGTGCAGTCCCCACAAGTGACGCCATGGGCATCTAACCCGGCTCTCGCGCCCCGGGTGCAATCGTAGCGTCCCGTGGGCCGGGTCGCTTGAGCTTTGGTCTTTACGCCCCTCCTTCGATCGTATCCGGTCGACGAAGCGGGTCTCTGTGCAGAGACGAGTTCATCCTGATGAAGTACCCGGGTGAAGCCCACGACCTCGGACATCGCCGGCGGCTGGCGACGACACCGGACCACCCTTGAAGAGCGCCAGCGCTGGATCGCGGCCTGGGAGCAAAGCCAGCAAACACAGGCGCAGTTCGCGGCCAGCCACGGCCTGAGCGTGGCTACGTTGCGCAACTGGCTGCGACACCCCGGCAGCGATGCCAAGCGGGACCCGGCCCGCCCGAGGTTCATCGAGGTTGATCTCGGCCGCCTGATGGGTCCAGGCATCGCCCGGTTCGGTGGCCTGGGAGTTCGAGATCCGTACGCCTGGCGGCTGGGTCGTGGCGGTGGCCCCCGGAACCCCGGTCGAGCGCCTGCAAGCGGTGCTGGAGGCCGCGGGATGCTGACCATCGGTGGCACGACCCGGGTGTTCCTCGCGGTGCAACCGGTGGATCTGCGCGGCAGCTTCGATCGGTTGTATGGCTACGTCACCGAGGTGCTCCGCGAGGATCCCCGCTCCGGGCATTGGTACGGCTTCGTCAACAAGCGACAGAAGCGTGTTTCATAATGCATCCTTCCTACAAGAGGCCGGGTAGTTTCAGTGTCATTTCATCCTGCAAAACCGTGAAATTGCGCGGTCGACGCTCCACGATAGCTCGCACGCCTATCTGGACCGGCTCGGTATTCAGTGCGGCTACCGGCACCTGCCATGGCGCCACGGGCATGAGTTGCTTGGCTGGCAGAACTCCTTCTCGGATCAGGCGTAGTACCGACCCCACGCAGACCTTCAGTCGCCGCGCCGTTTCGTCGACACTGATCGTCTTCTCGCAGGGCTGAGTGGGGTCGAAGGGCGGGATTCCCAGGCGCTCTCTCAGCTCGCGCACGCGTACGGTCGTCCAGGTCCCGCTGGTCGCGGATCGGCAGCGCATCCGATTCATGGTAACCGCCAATTGGCGATCTGGCCATTGCCCTCCCAAACAGCGAATTACTTCCACCGGACTCGGGTGCCGATCTTCGGGATACCGGGAGGAGCGGATACGGGAGACCCGGACTTCGGTGTGCCGTCCACCCGTCCAATGGATCGTCAGCACCACCTCGTTCGCGTCATCCTTCTGATCGAGGACAACTTCATGGATCAGGATTCGCGTCAGGCGCTGCTTGGTTCGGTCTTGGGTGCCCGGGGCATTCCAGGCGCTCGGCAAGTCGTGGGCCAGCGCCAGAAGCCCGGCTCGATCAATCGGCGGGCGTGCCGTCGCGGCGGCGTCGACCTGCGCGATCCTCGACTCGACTTCGGCGACGTGACCGAGCGCAACGTTCCACCGTGCCTCCAGTTCACGTGCCACAAGACGTTTGTCCGGGTCGACCGCAGCGTG
Organism: Verrucomicrobiales bacterium; assembly: GCA_016795425.1. Lineage (GTDB taxonomy): Bacteria > Verrucomicrobiota > Verrucomicrobiia > Limisphaerales > CAIMTB01 > CAIMTB01. The sequence goes on along the minus strand of JAEUHG010000245.1, from coordinate 6,735 downwards.
GCGGCGAGCCGCCAGCGCCGCCTCGTAGCGGGCTTGCTCCAACTCCCTTTCCAGCGACTTCCGCATGTCGGCATCCGCCCGCGCAACTTGTTCGAGAGCCCTCATTGCGGCCTCGACTGCGTGGGGAGCTACCGCCTCCAGGATTTGGGTCGCGACGGCACGGTCTACGCGGACGCCGCCAACCCCGACACACACTCCCTTGTACTCGCCCTGAACGTCCCCGAAACATTGATAGCGGTGAGAGTGACCGGATCGCATGCCGTAGAAGACGCGCATCATCCGTCCGCACCGCCCGCAGCGCACTAAGCCAGCCAACAATGCTCGCCCACCTCGGCCCGATTTCCGGATCGTCCTCTTCTGCATGTGCGCGTTCTCGGTAAGCAGCGTTTGATTCGCCTCGAACTGCTTCCATGCGATGTAGCCGGGATGATGGTCGCGGATCAAAACATTCCACTCATCCATCGGTTTGTGGTGGCCCATGCTCTTCCGGGCTCGTCCGTCGACGACCTGTGTGCGTTGTGCCGTCCTCCCAAACACGTACGCCCCCGCGTACATCGGGTGTTTTAGTACTTGGTTGATGGTATGGTATGCCGGTTCGCGCCACTCGATCCCCGAGCGCGTCGGATTCTGCCGAAGGACGGGTAACTTCATTCCCACTTCCCTCGCCCAGATAAATACCTGACGCGCACTTCCAAGCTCCTGGAACTTCCGGAAAATCAAGCGGATCGCTTCGGCGACGCGCTCGTCGGGATCGATCTCTATTCGACCCAACTCATCCCAACAATACCCCGGGGGTAGCGCGAATCGCAATTCGCCGCGCCGCGCTTTTGCGTCCCTGGCGGCTAGGCCGCGTTGACGAAGCAAACTCAACTCGTACTCCGACATAGTGCCTTTGAGACCCAGCAGCAGCCGGTCATTGATCAGCCGCGGGTCGTAGATGCCATCGTGGTCGATGACCAAGGTGTCGACCAGGGCGCAAAGGTCGATGAGATGGTGCCAATCACCTCCGTTGCGAGCCAAGCGAGAGGCCTCGATGCAGAGGACTGAGCCGACGGAGCCAGCACAGACTGCCGCAACCAGCTTTTGAAACCCCGGACGCTCCACCAGACCCGAACCCGACCGACCCAGGTCATCATCGATGATGGATACGGACTCGAATCCCAAATCCCGCGCCGAGTCCGCCAGCGCGTATTGACGGCGTTTACTCTTCGTGTGCTCCAGCACTTGTCCAATGGTCGATTGGCGCACGTATACAATGGCGCCACGGCGCAGGTGCTCAGGCGTGATCTTCGGATTCATCGCCGGCCTCCTTGTCGCTTTGGTTGTCGTGGGGCCCTCCGCCGAGTGCCTCCAGCATCAATTCCGCCAGCGCGTCGAGCACCTCCTCTCGCTTTGGACCGCCCAGCTCTGGGCTTGGTTCCCGTTGAAGAGCTAGAGTGAACTGACCGATTCCCGTCGTTGGTCTTCGTTTCATCGGACTCTGCCTTTCCTCTATCCGATGATTCTGAAGGCGACGGTCGTGTCGAGCGGTGCGATAGGATCGAGCGTAGCTCGCTAAGGGCTGCCACCGAGACCTGTGGCGGTCCGAGTGACATGGCCGCGCAGGCTGATTCGTCCGTCATCCACGCGGGAACCTCTCTTGAGACCCTCGGACGAATCTCGACGTCAACCACCTCGGTTGGTCCTTGGCCCCTGCGCCGAACCACGGGCAGTCGTTGCCCTCGTAGTGGATGCCACTGGTACGCGATCAACGCGGTGCCGAATCGGTATGCTGAATGTCGTTTGATGCCGTACCCGGATCAAGATCCTGGTCTTTGACGGGACGGGCCTGTGGGTCTTGAACAAACGACTTTGCTCCGGGCGGTTCACCTGGCCCAGGGCGGATCGGCCGTCCCTGAGCCTCCGGAACGAGGCGTTCGGAGCGCTGGTCAGCGGCCTCGAAGTCACTGCGAAAATGAACTAGCATCGCGAGTGAGTTTTGTCTTGAAGACACTCATCCGTCTGTGGTGAGTGGGAGCGTGCCCGCGCCAGAGTCACTTCCCCAGCCCCCCGACGCGCGGGACGGTCGCATCGAGGAGTTGGAGCGCATGGATCGGGCGCACCGCGAGCAGAAGAAGCGGGACGACGAGCGCATCCAGAAGTTGGAACGGGACCTCGCGGAAGTCCGCCGTCGCCTGGACCAGCTGCTGCGAATGCACTACGGACGGACCAAGGGCGAGCAGATCTCCCGCGAGCAACTGGAACTGATGCTGGTCGGCCTGCCCGCGGTGCTGGAGGAGCCTGTGGCCGCGGCCCCAGCCCCGAAGCCGGCGGTTCCGGCGCGCCCACGGCACCCGCGCCGCGCCCTGGATGACGAACATCTGCACACCCGCGAGACGGTGATCGAACCGGTCGAGGTGAGCGCCGATCCGCAGGGCTGGACCCGTCTGGGCGAGGAACGGACCAGCCAACTGGACTTCGAACCGGGCAAACTCTTCCGTCACGTCGTCGTGCGCCCGCGCTATGTTCGTCGGGAACAGTTCGCCATCGCGCCCTTGCCCGCGCAACCGATCGACAAGGGCATGGTGGGCGCCGGACTCCTGGCGTGGCTGCTCATCAACAAGTTCGTGGATCACGTGCCGCTCTACCGGACGGAGGCGATCCGGCGCCGGCAATACGGCGTGGACGTACCCCGCAACACCCTGGCGGGTTGGGTGGAACAGTCGACCGAGCTGCTGGGTCCGATCTACCGGGCCATGCTGGCGAAGCTGAGGAAGCGCACGTACCTGCAAGTGGACGAAACCCCGACGCGCTACCTCGACCCGGAAGTCCGAGGGAAGAGTGCGTTGGGGTACCTGTGGGTGTATCTGGACCCGGGCGGGGAGGTTCTCTTCCAGTGGAGCACGGGCCGAGCGCACGATGCACCCAAGGAGTTCCTGGGTGACTACCAGGGCATATTGCAGGTGGACGGTTACGGGGCCTACGAGGCGCTGGTGCGCGCGCGTGGCGGGGCGTTGAGCCTGGCTCATTGCTGGGCGCATGCGCGGCGCGAGATCAAGGAAGCCCTGGCGGGGGCGGCCCGGACAGGGGCCTGGCTCCTGGGTCAGATCCAGGCGATGTACGAGATCGAACGAGGGCTGCGCGAAGCGAAGGCGGGTCCGGCGCTGCGCGAGGCCGTGCGGTCGAGTCAGACGCGGATGGTCGTCGATCGGCTGTTCAAGGCCATGATCCGCCTGCGCGCCCGTGAACTTCCGGGCAATGCGATGGCGAAGGCCTTGGACTATTGCCTGGAACGGCGCGAGGGCCTGAGCCGGTTCTTGGGCGACGGACGCATCGAGGTCGATTCCAATCTCTGTTATGCCGAGATGCCCGTAATGCCGAGAAGAGTCGTGGAAGGATGCTAAACCGCAATGCTGTCTTATGCGCGCGCCGGCTGCTCCTTGGCATTATCACATCGGTTCGAGAAGGTCGATGAGGTCGAAGGCACTCGTTCTCAGACCGCCATTTGGCCAGGGTTTGTTGGCGAACGCCTTGAGAGTGATACTTCCGAAGTCTTCAGCGAAGCCGAGTTCAAAACCGTCGTTGTTTGCTATAATGCCGAGGAACGGAGTATGGTTCATCAAGCAGAGCTTAGGGCATCTTTCGTGTTGACCCGCTTCTCGGCATTACGGGCATCTCGGCATAAAAAACGCGATCCGGCCGTGCGCCCTCGGAAGAACTGGCTTTTCATCGGGCATCCGGAAGCCGGAGATCGGGCGGCGGTCTTCTACAGTCTGATGGCCAGCTGCCGTTTGCACGGGATCAATCCGTTCGAATACCTGAAGGACGTCTTCACGCGCCTCCCGGCGGCGAAGATCAATGAGGTCGAAGCCTTCACACCGTCCGAGTGGGCCAAGCGGCGCCGCGCGTAGGCCCTGTCAGGAATCCAGGTAAGCCAAGCAGACCGTCGGGAAACGGGGTTGCCCACTCAAGCGGAGCACTCCGCCTCCGGTACGCATCAGATTACGGTTATCAAGGGGCCAGGAAGACCCGGTTCCCGACCGGATACCTTCGATCGGCCCCTTCTCCACCAGCGCCGCCCGCAGCTCGTTGGCGAGGTTGATGACGCTGGCGAGGTCGGTGGCTGGTGCTTCTCCGGTGCTGGCTACGCGAGAGGCGGCCGTGCAGCTTAGCCGAATCGGAGATTGACCACCCTACCGGAGATGCGGCGTTTGCTGTGTCGGATTTGGAAGCGTGACGAAGAAAACCTGACTGGTTGCTGCGCCCCAAGGATTCCGAACGATCAGCTTATACTCGCCGGCACTCAAGGGGCCGCGCAATTTTGTCTCCGGAGTATTGGTGAAAACTGCGACAAGCTCTCCCCCACGGTACCAAAGGTGTGCGTAAGGTCTGGAACCCTCGGCAATCGCCCACAAAGTCGGCTGCTGCTCTCGCGGCGCGTTCGCGATGTTGGGGCCATCGATGATCGTGGGCGGATTGGTAAGGACTCGGAACCGGAAGAACCCAGATGCTCCAGGCGACCACGGCGCAATGTGTCCAGACATCGGCGCACCCACAGGGTCGTTCGAGTTGAAGCTCATCCGCCTGTTCCACGAGATTAGGTCTCGGCTTGTGTCCAGCTCAATGTCGCTCGGACCGGAGGAATTCCATCTCAGCATGGCGCTACCTCCCACGAACTCGATCCGAGGAGCAATTGGAGGAATGGGGGGAATGAATTCTGGTACCTGCGGCGGAGCGCCGCCGACTGAAGTCCGAATCGCCAACCCGATGGTCCACGCCACGATCAACCGCCAAACCTGGGACTTCACATTGTCAACCTATCACCTCACGGATGTTCCAACAAGGCTTGGTCTGCACGCCGGTTTTACCATGGCCAGGGAAGTGGAAAACCCGGCAAGGTCCTACGACACTCTGTTGACGCGCCTCCTCTCGACGAGAGCCGCCAGCACATCGTTGGCGAGCGTGATGACGGTGGCGGCGGTCCGGTTTGCGCCGACCCACCAGGGGAAACCGACATCGCGCCTGGTGGTGTGCGCCGTGGCTGCACAACGAGGGTCGAAGCACAGCCCATCTTTCCAGGGTGTTCTCGGAACGGCAATGGGTTGCATTCGGACTGCCTGAACGCAGTTCAAGGCGAATCGGTTTAGTCGGGTAATGAAGCACACAATGAGCAAGGTCATCGTCCTCATCGGTGCCGGTTCGATTGGTCAAGCGATCGCCCGGCGCATCAGCGCCGGCAGCCACCTCGTGCTGGCGGATTTGCGGGGGCGAAACGCCGAGGCGGCGGCGAAGGTCCTCAGCGAGGCTGGGTTTGAGGTGAGCGTGGCCGTCGTCGATGTGTCGTCTCGGGAGTCGGTCCATGCGCTCGTCGAACGGGCAGCCGCCCTCGGTCCGATCGTCGGGGTCATCCATGCTGCCGGCGTTTCGCCCTCGCAGGCGTCGGCGGCCACGATCCTGAAAGTCGATTTATATGGCACCGCTCTGGTACTTGAAGAGTTCGGGAATGTGATCGCGAGCGGCGGCTCCGCCCTGGTTATCGCTTCGCAGTCGGGACACCGGCTCCCGGCCCTCACAGCCGAGCAGAACAGGGCGCTGGCGACCACGTCGGCCGAGGAGTTGCTCGCGCTTCCGATGCTCCAGCCCGATCAGGTGAAGGATCCGCTGCATGCCTACCAGATTTCCAAGCGCGGCAATTCGCTGCGAGTGATGGCGGAGGCGGTGCGGTGGGGCAAACGCGGGGCACGTGTGAACACAATCAGCCCAGGGATAATTGTCACCCCGCTGGCCAAGGACGAACTAAGCGGTCCGCGTGGCGAGGGATACCGGCGCATGATTCAGGTCTCCGCAGCGGGCCGGGCAGGCACTCCGGATGAAGTGGGGTTGGTTGGTGCGCTGCTGATGGGGCCGGATGGTGGATTCATCACGGGCAGCGACTTCCTCATGGACGGCGGGGTAACGGCCGCATATTGGTTCGGCGATCTCTCCCCCAGGTGACAACCATGCCAAGCACTCCGGTTCAGCGTTCCATCTGGCCCAATTGCCCCCATTCCGGATCAGCGCCGTACGAAGCTCCTTGGCGCGAATGGGAAGCCGAGCGAATTCGGTGACAGCCTCATCGGCGCTGGCGAGAGGGGTGGTCGGTGAACGTGGGCCGACGCCTGGGCGGCAGACTGTGTTGCTCCTCTTGAACTTCCAGGACTGCTGCCGGTGCCGCTCCGCAGACCTTGGAAGGGTACGGGATGCTGAAGTCCTTGGAGAACCCGGTCTTGGCTGGCTCCAATTCGAGCGCGGTCGTGCGATCGAGGAACGAGTTCGAATCGTCCTTGGCGCGGAGCGAAAGGGGGGAGGTCATCCCGCGGGCGTGACCTCGTGCGAGATGTTGGATTGACCATGGGAGCGCGATTGGCTCGGAATGGGCGCGCTCCAATTGGTCGGCCCGAGGGCTTTCGCCCCCGTCGCCTGTGTTGGAGGACTCGTTTTGTGTCCCAACGCCCTCGCGTTTTCTAGTAGGACGGAAATGTACCCAGAACAACTAACCGGATCATGCAAAACAAGTACACCCTGCCGAGACAACTGATCGCACTGGTCAGTGCCATCGCCATCCTCGCCACCCAAGCGCCGGTGAGGGCATGCACCCGGGTGCTTTTCACTGGCAAGGACGGCACAGTAATCGTTGGCCGGTCAATGGATTGGGGCGAGGACATGCACTCCAACATGTGGGTCCTCCCCCGCGGGATGAAACGGGATGGGATGGGG
>JAEUHG010000195.1 GCA_016795425.1 Verrucomicrobiales bacterium | reverse complement strand
CCACATTCGGCGAATCAAGAGCACGACGTCCCGGTCGATTCCGGGTCGCCCATTGCGACGACGCGATTTCCAGCGCCAGAACATCCGGAATCCTCGCCGATGCCAACCCACCACGGTCTCGGGGCTAAAGATCACCAGCGCTTGCCGCCATCCGGCCCAAGTCGCCTTCAGCGCGATCCAGAAAAGGCGGTCCAATCCTGGGATCCTGGGTCGGCGCACCGTTCGCGAGAGCAGAGCCAGCTGATGGCGCAGAGCCAGGTTCTCCAGCCTCAAAGCGGCCTCATCCCTGGAGACTCCAGACCCCAAGAAGAGTAGCAGTACCCAGACCATGGGACATGACCCTGCCTTCGGAATATTGAGAATCAACAACTTCCGCCGCGTTGCAGTCTTCGACACCCGCAACGAGGACATCGGGTCGGCGAGCCGGGTTTAATGGTGTCCCAGCCTACACCGTCACCTCCGGGATGCCGATCTCCCGAAGGTAGTCGTACGACGAATCGTAGAACTCCGGCGCACGGGTTGGGTCATGAGGATCCCCTGGGGGGATGAAAAGAACCATGCCTTGCCGCGCGCGCGTGAGCAGGACCCGATAGGCATTGCGCAGATAGCCGCGGTTGTCGGTATTTGCGATGTTAATCCACCGATCGCCACGAAAATCGTGATAGCTCCAGCCGGCGCCTGTCGCACGAAAGTCCGCGTCCCACGCGACACACACCCAGTCGAGTTCCAAACCTTGAACTTGAAATTCGGTCGCCGCGTCTTCCAGAAAGTAACTCGACCGCGTGTCTTCCCGCTCGTTCAGGAAATAATGAACTGGGTCGATGGTGACGCGGATGTCGATCGCGTGCGGCTTCAGCCGTAGAGATTTCGAGGAAGCCACCAAACCGAAGCGCTCCGAACCCCGCGCCTTGCTGCGGATCCATCGCTTGGCCACCTCTAAGCTGCGCGTGACCGCCAGCGGATAGGTCGACGCGAACTGGTTGAGCGCCTCCCGCGCTTTCAATTTCTCGCCGTCCAGTAGGGCCTTGACGAAGGCGGATACGTTCTCCGCGCGGAAGGAACGCATGGAAACAGCCAGGTGCAATGAATCGTCGAAGCAGGTTGTGCCGCCCTGACGCGCCATTTCGAGGGCCTGCCCGGCGGCGTATTCCGAATCGGTGAGCCGCGAAGAAATGAACATCTGCCAGTGGCGAAAGCGGCGGAAGGCCGCCTCCAACCACGCGCCGATGCCCGCTTCACCGGTGTTGATCTCCTGTCCGCCACCCACAAGGCAGATGATCACTGCCCAGTCCGCATGCCGATCCAAGTAGGAGATAAGGAATTCGGGTTCGGACTGAGCGAAGCCTTCGCGCCCCTTCTTCCGCAGCATGAAGTTCGACGTCTGCCTTAGGTTCCAGGCGCGCTGTGCTTCATCGAAGATAACGACGTGCTCCGCTGGAGGGCCGGAGTCAGTCAATCCATCATCGCGAAAGTGGTGCACGTTCTGGATGAACGCCTTCACGCTTTCACCCACGCGCCCCTTGCGGACCTTCTCGCCCTGCTGCCGGCGTCGGTGGAACTCGTCCCTCGTCAGCGCCTCACGCAGCACGGCCACCAAGGGACCGTTCCCTGATAGAAACACCGCGTGCGTGGGCTGTTCTGCGTCCCGCCGGTGCGTGGCCACGTTCAACCCGACCAAAGTCTTGCCCGCGCCCGGGACGCCCGTGACGAAGCAGATCACTTTCCGTTTCTGCGCGCGCGCATCGTCGACCAAGTCCTCGATGCGCCTCGAGGTGATGTGCAGATTCTGGGCCCCGGCATCGAACCGCGCGATGGCCTCGACCGAATGACGCGCGTAAAGCGCGCGCGCCGCCTCCACGATCGTGGGGGTCGGACGATAGGACGCACTCGCCCAGGTCGGCGCGTCGAGTGCCGAACCGGAGGCAACGCGAAGGACGGCCTCAATCGCAGTCCGCAGCCCCCTTGGGTGCACCAGGATCGGACGGAACACACCGTCCGCATCCACTTCCAGGCGGATCTCGGGTGACTGGGACGCCGCCATGGCCACGAGGATAGGCACCAAAGCCACGTCGTGGCTGGCCTCGTGAAAATTCTTGAGATCGAGCGCGTAGTCCCAGACCTGGTCGATGGCAGCGCGGTCGAAGTGCTCTTCACCCAACTTGAACTCCACGGCGAAGACGACCGGGCCGCCGACGAAGATGGCATCCACCCGACGGCCCATGCGGGGAATGGTGAATTCGAGGAACAAACCGCCAGTCAGTCCGGCGAGTTCGCGACGGAGAACCTGGAGTTGCGCCAGCCAGGCATCTCGTTGGGTGGGGAGCACCGCAAACTCCGAGTGAGTGGTAAGTTGGCCGAGAACCCGCTCGTCCTCGCTGGCCAGAAAATCGGCAAGAGGCGCCCCGTACCAGGCGCGCAACGATGAGACTGGGGCTGCGAAGCCAGACATTCGACGCAAAGAGTCTGTCAGGCGGCCTCGGGGATGGAAAGCGGGGACCGGGCGTGCGGAGATATAAATCGCACGATTCTGGCCCCAGGAGGGACGGGAACAAGCTCCCATCGTGGCTCGAAATCACCCGCGACTTTTATTGCTCGCCATTCCTCAAGCCCGACCAGCCATCGGCCGGCAACCAGCCATACGCGTATGCGTGAATCCTATGCGACCTCTTGGCCCTTCGCTCGAATGCTTCCGCGTCGTTGGTGAGATCAAAACGCGCCATCCACGATTTGGTTGTTCAAGGCTCGCGAGCCAGATCGACATGCACGCCGGATCTTCGGCAGTCGGGTGGATTTCGAAGCTTACGCGAGGCATTGTCGTGCGGATGATCGACGTCAACCTCTCCGGGGCCATTGGATCCGAAATTCGAAACCGTGACTTCTGCGTCATGCGTATCGAACTTGAAGACATCCAACCCACCATCTGGCGAACGGTGATTCTGCCGAAGTCCGCCCATCTCGGATGGGTGCACGCCGTGATTCAAGTCGCCATGGGCTGGACCAACAGCCACCTGCATCAGTTTAGCCTCGGCGACGTCGTCATCTCCGACCCCACATTCAATTTGAACGAGTTCGAAGGAGATCCGCCGGTCACCGACGAGAAGTCCGTCACCGTTGAGCAGGTCGCCAAAGCCAAGACTCCGGTCTTGGTATACCAATACGATTTCGGCGATTCCTGGAACCACCTCCTCACCTTCAGCCCGCTTTCAAAGGCACAGCATGCCTCTGAAAACCGCGCCGTCTGTGTGGGAGGAGGCCGAGCGTGCCCGCCGGAGGACTGCGGCGGCGTTATGGGCTACGAGGACTTGCTCGAAGCCCTGCGGAACAAGAAGCACCCGGAACACGTCGCAATGAAGCAATGGCTCGGACGTCCCTACGACCCCGAGTCCTTTTCGGCCGATAAGGTCAACCGGTTCCTGGCCAAGATTCCTTGGCCGAAGGTCAGCATCTCCGCGCTCGGCAAAGTCCTGGGTGCGCTGCATCGAGCCAAGTCATAGTCCGTCGAAGCCAAACCGTTGACTCATCTCGGATGCCAGGCGCTCGCTGCTGAATTGACCGACTCCTGATGAGCTGAATCCATGAGGACGGCCCCAGAAGGGGTTCGCGTTCAGATGATGTTTGGGGTCCGCGATGATCCAAGCTAGCCGCCCATGACGCCCGCAGGTGCGGCAGGTCTTCGACCGCGAGTTCACCGCGATGTTTTGGGGCTATTGAGGACAGATCTTCTTCGGGAAAAGCCGGGATGGTCCACGTCGCCAAGGACCTACTTTGATAGCGGATTCCACACCCTTTTGAATCCCAACCCTTCGAAGTCCTTCACGTTGACTGTGGCGAAATCGGTGACGCCCTGAGAGGTCATCGTGAGAGCAGCCCGAGCGTCATAAAGCCTTCGGAACGCGAAGCCCCTCGCGCGAGCTCGTTGCCAAAGGACATCATGCAGCGGACGGCTCTCCATGGGGAAACCGATAAGGCGCCAGCGGGGATGGGTTCGGTAGGCTTGGATGACTTCGACCGCCTCGTCGGAAGAAAGTGGATTTACCAGCACCGCCGGGTTCCTCAGGAGACCGTACAGCTCGGCCAGGATGAGTTCGGAAATCGCTACCTCTTCGTCGCCGGCGATCGATACCAACCACGCATGGGCCGCCGCGTGCCGAGGGGAATCCTCGTTGAAGCCATGAAACAGGAGGTTGGTGTCGATGGACAGCATCGGTCTACCCCTTGCGGCGGCGGGTGAGCGATCGTTCCGTTCGGGTCAACTGCGCCTCCAGTTTCAGATCGGCGTCGCCGAGACCTTTCCAGCCAAGTTTGCGCGGCTTGGGCGGTTGCCACTCCCGCTTCGCCTCCGATTCCGGACCATAGACGCTGAGAATGTACTCGATACCTCGCCGAGCGAGCTCGGCGAGCGAGATCTCCCGCGCCTCACAGACCTTTCTGGCGCGCGCGAACGTCTCGTCGGGCAACTGGATTTGCGTTCGAATCATGATGACAAAATGCCATCATCCAAGAATACGGTCAATCCGATGGCATGCTTTCCGCCCCATCGCAGGGTCGGAAGCCCACCGACTGAATCATTCGACGACCTGCCAACCCTGAAGGATGAAGCGGACCGAAGATGGCAAACCCGGTGTCGTACAGAAGAGCGGCTCGCCATCCGCAAGGGAGCGGTACCCGCCGCCTTTTTCCGCACAATTCCGCACAAGATTTCTTCGGAAACCTTCGGAACCATGCGGAATCATAGTCGCACTCAGAACAGGATTTTGCCCTCTATTTACGGGGTCAAAGCTACGTTTTACCGAATCGTCCCGAAGGGCGAGATGGTGCCCTCCGAAGCACAACGTGCGAAGGAGGGCGGAAAGCAACAGACACGCCGCCGTCTTCGATGCCGCTCTTGGGGCCAATTTGGGTACAAGCTCGCCCCTAAAGTGTGTCGACAAGACCCCAAGACCTCACTGGACAAGGTGTCTGGATCTTCAGTCCAACCCCAGATCGAGTATCTCAATTGCCCTCTCGCCATTCAGTAGGCGCAGCTCAGTGCCATGATGAAGGCCATTCTATCCGGCCTTTGGTCGACCATCCGAACCCTGTTCGCGTCGAGGGCGGCTCTGATGATCGCCTTCGGCGACGGATGGCTTTCCTCAGCAATCATCGGGAGGGACTTGTCGGCATGAAACTTCTTCACCGTCCCAACCGCTTCCTTCTCGATCCCCATAGCAGAACAGTATCGCTGAACGCTGGATCGGATCGGTGCGGCGTGAACTGCTCGTTCATGTAGTAGTTCTCAACGCGGACCATTTGACCCGGCTCCGGTCATCCTCCGTCGGCTACTACAATCGGACGCGCTGCCACCTGGGTGTCGACAAGGACTTGTGGGTGACGAAAACTCCGTCGGTGCCGGCAGCAGGCGCAAAGTCGCCGTCGGTACGACGAAGAAGTCCATCGCCGCGATCCCGCACGCATGATTCGTGAGGAAGGCCCTCCATGTCTGGCGGGGCGGTCGCCCGCGTGCCGGCCGAAACTTGCTCACGGTCGATGTGGCTACCTGCAGACCAAGCTTCATCAATTCCGCTCGAATTCTTCCCCTCTCCTTCCAGGCCAGAATTCTCTCAAGGTGAATCCACGCAGCGGACCAGAACGCGGGTGGATTCATGGACCACGTCCAGGCGTTTGCCACCACCGATGTTCTGCCCTTCGACATTGGCGAAGGTCGTGCCGCCGCGACTGCTGAACGTCGCCACGGTGAATTGGTCCCCCACCGCCGGGACGAAGCCATCCCTCAGTCGCAGGCGCAGGGCCCCCCCAAGCCGGATCGTTCCCGTCACCGCCAACTGGTCGTGTTGAGTCCCAGCCGTGGTGCCGCCCAGTTCGATCTCCACCGTGCTGCCTGGGGCCAGGCTCAGGCGCTGGTTGAAACCCAGCACGCCAAGGGGCAGGCCTGGTTTGAGAAGGGTGCCCAGGTTAGTGACGGTGGTGCTGCCCCCGCTGCCGCTAAAGCCGATCGAGCCCGTGCCCGAGAGTTCGCCGCCCGCCAGGACCAGCGGCGGACGATCGGTGAAGATGTTGGGGCGGAGATTCAGTTGCGCCCCATTGAGCCGTAGTTCACCTCCCACCTGAAAAAACTGGGCGCTGGAAACCTCCACTGTGCCGGGACGCAATTCCATCAAGCCGGTGTTGGTGATGTTCAGCGCCAGGTTGTGCACACCGTTCGTAGCGGTGAGGAAGGTCCCTTCATTCCAGAGAGCGCCGGGCAGGGTGTTGGTCGAGACGATGCTCACGGTGGTCAACTGGGCGTTCGTGCCGGTCAGGGTGAACCAAGCGCCAGGCTGATTGTGAACGAGAGCACGGGAGGCAACA
>JAEUHG010000180.1 GCA_016795425.1 Verrucomicrobiales bacterium | reverse complement strand
ATCTGTTTGGCTCGCTACCCGGAGCCAAGGCATTCCTGGCCCCGCGCCTGATCGCCGAGTTGGGCAGTGTACGTGAGGACTTTCCGGACTCCGATTCCCTCATGTGTTTGAGCGGAGTCAGCCCGGTTAGTTACCAAAGCGGCCAGGTGAACAAGTGTCGACTGCGCCGGGCCTGCAACAAAGTTCTCCGGGCAACCGTTCATCTCTGGGTCAACGCCAGTCGCTGGCGCTGTCGGTGGGCCGACGCCTACTACCACCTCAAGCGCGGCGAAGGCCATAGCCACGCCAGCGCACTACGCTGCCTGGGCAAGCGCTGGCTCAAAATCCTTTGGCGCATGTGGCAAGACCGACAGCCCTACGACGAATCCCGCTACCTCGCTCAGCTTCAACGTCGCAACGCGCTCACTTGGCAAGCGCTCGCCGCGCTGCCAAGTGAGTGAACAACTTCCATGAAAAAGCCATTTTCAAACCAGAGAACATCTGCGGTAGACCTCTACCGCTTTTCCGGAATGGCGATGACCGGCCTGAAAGCCGATGCTGCCGGCTCGACAACTCGGAGATGCGCCCCTTCATCACTCAGCTTCAATTCAGCACTTGGCTTTTTCCAAAGCCAACGGCAAGAAGGTGTTATGTCCACGCGGAGTTCGGGGACGAATTTTATCACGACACACTGGAGTGTCGTCCTCGCCGCGTCGGGTCGCGATGCCGATGTCTCAGCGACCGTCGCGCAGGCAGCCCTTGAAGTCCTCTGCCGGAGTTATTGGCCTCCAGTCTTCGCCTTCATCCGCGCGCGAGCCAATAATCTCGGTGAAGCCGATGATCTGACTCAGGTGGATCCTCGGAAAGGCCGATTCCGCTCCTTTCTCTATGTCGCGGTGCAGCACTTTCTTTCCAACACCCGCGACCGGACCCGCACGCTCAAACGCGGCGGCAACATGCGGTTCCTTTCCTTGGATCAACTGGCCGAGGAAGACCGCCACGATCTGGAACCGAGCTCGTCCGAAACGCCGGAGCGCCTGTTTGAACGGCGTTGGGCCACCACCTTCCTGGCCCGCGTGTTGACCGAACTCCGGACAGAATCCCTGCGCGAATCCTCCGGTGGACACTTCGACCTCTTGAAGCAATTCCTGGCCGGGGGCCGGTCGGATCTCAGCTACGCCGAAGTGGCAGCCCAACTGGGCCTCACCGAAGGGGCGCTCAAGATGCGGGTCGTCAGGCTCCGCCAACGCTACGGGGAACTCATTCGAGAGGAGATCGCCAAAACCGTCGCCGACCCAGCCGAAGTCCCCGATGAACTGGCCCACCTGTTGCGAGCCGTGTCGCCATGAACGACCGAACCCAGCGCGACCGGGCAATCCCGCCCTGGTTCATCGTCCGTGTGCAGTTCTGACTGGAACTGGCGACTCTTCATGAAGCTGTCTCCACCACAGAGGCACGAAGGCACGGAGCGAACAGGCAATGACACGCCTTCTCCGTGCCTCTGTGCCTCTGTGGTGAAGGCTCTCTGCGATTTATTGTCGGTTTGCAGTTCTGACTGGAGCTGGAGGCTCTCCTTGAACCTCTGCCTTCCATTGGTAGGGCGACCTCTCCGAGGGTGCCGTCTTATCGCATCGGCGCGCCCGGAGGTCGCGCCCTACCTACTCGCCCTGGTTCATGCCCCGTAACCTCGTGGCGCGGTCCGTCGACCCTGTTACTTCCGACCCGCGATGCTTCATTGAATCAAAGGATGACGCGACCGGCGCTCGATCGATTCACCGGGCTCAGCCCGCTTGAGGCATGACCGCAAGTCATCCATGCCCATCTTGCGGTGCCTCGCTGTCACCTGAAGCGCCCGAAGGCCTTTGCCCGCGTTGCCTCCTCACCACCGCTCTCGGCCAGATCGCCCCCGAGGCCTCCTCGCTTCCTTCGCCAACTCCGAATCCCAACCACCCCACCACCCCGCAATTCGGGGATTACGAAGTCGTCGAATGCATCCCCAGCGGCGGCATGGGAGTCGTCTACAAGGCCCGCCATCGCCGCCTCGGGCGTTGGGCCGCCATCAAAGCCCTGCCCTTCGGCAGATTCACCCGCCAATCCTACGTCCAGCGCTTTCAAGCCGAAGCGGAGGTCGTTTCAAGGCTGCGGCATCCCAACATCGTCGCCATCCACGAGGTCGGGGAGCAGGACGGCCAGTCCTGGTTCGCCATGGACTTCATCGAGGGCCCGACTTTGGCCGAGGTGCTCCGCGGTGAACTCGTGCCCCTCTCTCGCACCGTCCGCCTGAACAATGCGGGCGGGCCCGACGGGAACTCTCCTCCAGCCATGCCAAGTCGACAGGATCGTCCTCAAACGCCATGGAGTCAGCCACGTTGCGAGGAATACTCTGCCAACGTCGGCGGAGGCGTTCTTCCTCGGGCAAGGAGCGCCATCGTTCCAGGCATTCGGCGACCGTCATATCTGCAATCTAGCCTGGGAAGCCCAGATCCTGAAGCCCGCCGTTTCAAGGCGACGTGGCGGACGTGACCGACGGTGCTCTGTAACGGCGACGATAATCACTCAGACCTTCTCCAGCGGATTCCACACGCGCACGAAGCCAAACCCCTCGAAATCCTTCACATTGGTGGTCGCCAGTTCAGCGACGCCATACTGGCGGAGCGCTTGAGCCAACCGTGCATCGTAGATGCGGCGACGAGCGAATCCGGGGAGACTCGCTGCAGCCCACACCGAGTTCATGAGGCCGCCGGGGTAATCCACCAACTCCCAGTGAGGATGGCCCCGTAAACGCTGGATCAGGGCGACTGCGGCAGGACCGTCCATAGGCCGCTGGACCACCGATGGATTGCGAAGCAAGCCGTAGAGTTCGACGAGACAAAGTTCGCAGAGCACGATTTCGGGGTTAGTACCCTGGCCGCTCATCCAGGCTGCGGCCGCCGCGTGCGATGCATGGTCACGGTTTAGCCAGGCAAAGAGCAGGTTGGTATCGACAGCGATCACTTCCGGCCCCTGGCTGATTTACGAAGTCGACGCGGGACGTAGTCAGGCTCGTTGGCCAACAGACGCCATTCGTCGTCGCCGATAACGCAGCGGATGCCGAGGCTGACCGGTTCCGGGGGCTCCCACCCTGCGACGCGTGGCGGATAAGCGGGAAGCGCGCGCTCGAGGCTGCGCCGTACGACCTCGGCAAAGCTCATCTCGTATTCCGCCGCCACGCGCTTGGCCTCCTGGTAGAGGGCGTCGGGAAGCTGGATTTGCGTCTTGATCACGATGGCAAATTGCCATCATGGCGATTTGAATTTCAATCCTCGGCTTCGGGGATGACGAGTCCATCGATGCACCCAGCTCCCCCATTCGAACCCTGCCAACCCGCTGGCTTCAACCCACTTCTCAGGCCGCCCCCGGCCGCCCCTCTCGGGTCGTGGCGGATCGCGAGTTTCGGGACTCGTCTCCCCGGGCTGGCGCATCCCAGCTCGCGCCGAGCGACACCGGTTCGACGGGCATCGCCCGGACGCCCTCAGCTAGCGGGAAAATCGCGTTCACCGAGGTGCAGCAGCACGCCTTCGTGGATCATGCCGCCAGCCTGGGCGAGTTCGGATAGGTCTGAGCCCGAAGATCTGCCAACCGTGAAACGGCCCGTACCACCAAGCGCGGTGTACCCGGCCATTGGACAGCGGGCGGTCTCAGCACGAAGCACTTTGCCTTGATTCCAATCGACCTCTCTACGCCGCGTGGACACCTCGCGGTCCGTCGGGAGGGACCGGGAAATGCATGGTTGGGCGAGGCCGAGCGGTTCAGGAAGTCGGAGATTGGTAGCGCGTACGGGAATCGAATCCA
>JAEUHG010000167.1 GCA_016795425.1 Verrucomicrobiales bacterium | reverse complement strand
CAGACCGAAGGGTTGGTGCGGAACATCGGCAGTTTCGCCCGCTTCCTGGAGGCCATCAGTTTCTCGCACGCCTCGACGCTCAACCTCGCCAACGTCGCCCGCGAATGCCAGGTCAACCGCAAGACCGCGGAAGGCTACCTGGAAATCCTTGAGGATCTCCTCCTGGGCTACCGGTTACCCGTGTTCAGCCGTCGCGCCCAAAGGGCTCTCGCCGTTCATCCCAAGTTTTTCTACTTCGACGCCGGAGTGTTCCGCGCCAATCGTCCCACCGGCCCGCTGGATGCGCCCTCCGACATCGACGGTGCCGCCCTGGAAGGACTCGTCGCGCAGCACCTGCGGGCCTGGTGTGACTACACCGACGGCGAACACCAACTGCATTACTGGCAGACGCGCTCCCAGAACGAGGTCGATTTCGTCGTTTACGGTCCTCTCGGCCTCCATGGGATCGAGGTCAAGAACAGTGCCCAGGTTCGCCCCGAAGACCTCCGTGGACTGCGGTCCTTCGGCGAGGATTATCCGGAAGCCAGCCGTTGGCTCCTTTATCGAGGATCCGAGCGGTTCCGACGCGACGGCGTGCTCTGCGTACCGGTCGAGGAGTTTCTCCGCCAACTGAACCCCGGCTCCTTCCCGAACTGATTTCCAACCTCCGAACCCATGCCGCGCCGTTCGTCTGATTCGATCATCTTCGACTCCCTCGACCTGGAGGGAGCGCTCTTCATCCCCGCAGTTCTGGAGAAGGCCGCGCGTGGTGAACTCCCGGACCAGCGAACCCCGGCCGATTACCGGATTCCCGCGGGCTTGAGCCTCCTGGACGAGCAGGGGCGCGCCTTCCGCATCGCCTCCGCCTTGTTCCACACCTTTGACGGAAACCGCTCCCGTTCCGACGTTGAGGCGTCTCGGGTCACCGAGGGTTTCATCAAGGACCTTTTCCGCGATGCCTTCGGGTACTCCGATTTCTCGGTGTGCCAGGAACCGCTGGCGGTAGGGGATCGGGCCTTTCCTGTCACAGCCCTGACGTGTGCCGGGCGCGTGCCGGTGATCGTGGCTCCGCACGCGCTGGACCTCGACACGCCCCACGAACGTTTTGCCATTCTGGGTTCCGGCGCACGCCGCCGCTCCGCCTACCAGCTCGCTCAGCAGTTCCTCAATGCCTCGACGGACTGCACCTGGGCGGTCGTCACCAATGGCCGCCAGCTCCGCCTCCTGCGCGATGCCGACACCTTGACCCGGCCAGCATACCTGGAAGCCGATCTCGAACTGATCCTGCGCGAGCAACGATACGCCGACTTCGCCGCCGTCTGGCGCATCTTCCACGCCTCCCGAGCGGGGCAGACGAATATCGAGGCCAGTTGGGAATCCTGGCGCAAGCAGGGCCAGGATCAGGGCGAGCGGGTCCGAGAGGGCCTCCGGGAGGGGGTGACCCAGGCCCTGCTCGCCTTCGGGAGCGGTTTCCTCGCGCACCCCAACAACCACGACCTCCGCGCGCGTCTTGAAGCCGGAGATCTGTCGGTCGATGCCTATTTCCAACAGCTCCTTCGCCTGATCTACCGGTGCCTGTTCGTGTTCACCGCCGAGGAGCGCGGTCTTCTCCACGTGGAGGACAACAACCCGGCGGCGCGGGTGGCCCGCGAAACGTACGCTGCCGGATACGCGTTCCGCCGGCTCCGGGACCGCGCCCTCCGCCGCTCAGGTTTCGACCGTCACGGCGACCTCTGGACCGGTTGCCGATTGGTGTTTCATGGATTGGCCGCCGGGGAGCCGCGACTGGCTCTCCCGGCCTTGGGTGGTCTGTTCACCAGCTCGCAATGCCCGGATCTGGACCGCGTCCAGCTGGAGAATCGAGCGCTGCTGGACGCCATGCGACATCTGCGTTGGTCGGGCCAGGGTGGGAGCCTGGCGGCCATCGACTATCGCAACATGGGACCGGAGGAGCTGGGTTCCGTTTACGAAAGCCTGCTCGAACTCGTTCCCACCGTGGACCTGCCGGCTCGGACGTTCGGCTTCATCGGGCTTACGTCGGAGGGCTTGACCGGGGGCAATGCCCGCAAGACCTCCGGTTCCTATTACACTCCCGACAGCCTCGTGCAGGAGTTGCTCGACTCGGCGCTGGACCCGGTCATCGCCCAGAGGATCGCCGCACGACCCGACGCGCCGGCCGAGGCGCTACTCTCCATCAGCGTCATCGACCCCGCTTGCGGAAGCGGGCACTTCCTTCTGGCCGCCGCGCGCCGGCTTGCCGAGCGCCTTGCAGAATTGCGCGCCGTCGAAGGAGCCGTCACCCCGGCGGATTACCGGCACGCCCTGCGGGAGGTCATCGCCCGGTGCATCCACGGCGTGGACCGCAACCCGATGGCGCTGGAACTCGCCCGAACCGCCCTGTGGCTTGAAGGCTACGAACCGGGGCAACCGCTTTCGTTTCTGGATCACCACCTCGTGTGCGGCGACGCCCTCCTCGGCTTGGTGGACTTCAAGACGCTGACCGCCGGAATCCCGGCCGATGCCTTCAAGGCGCTGACAGGTGATGACAAAGAGGTCTGCAAACGTCTGGCCGCCGCGAATCGCGCGGCGCTCAAGACCTTCGAGCGCCGACGCAAGGATCCCGACTTCTTCCGCGAGGCCGACACCGCAAACCTGCTTCAGGAACTGGCAGCATTGGAGGCCATGCCCGAGTCCACGCCTGCCGAGGTGGAGGCCAAGGCCGGCCGCTATACCGCGTTCCTTCAGCACGCCCGCGACAGTCGGCTCGCGCAAGCTGCCGATCTCCTGATCGCCGCGTTCCTCACCCCCAAGGACTCCGTCGCCGCGACCGAGCTGTGCCCGACCACGCATACCCTCGCGGATCTCCTGTTCCCACGTCAGGACGCCATGTTGAGGCAGGAGGTTCTGGATCAGGCTCAGCAGGTCTGTCGCAAGGCGCGCGTCCTCCATTGGCCAACTGCGTTTGCCGGGGTTTTCGCCAAGGGGGGATTCGATTGCGTGCTGGGGAATCCGCCGTGGGAGCGCATCAAAATCCAGGAACAGGAGTACTTCGCGTCGCGTCATCCCTTGATCGCCAAGGCGGCCAACGCTTCCGCCCGACAACGCCTGATTGCAAATCTTGCCGACGGATCCGAGGCGGATCGGCGTCTTCTTCAGGAATTCAAGGAAGCCAAAAGACTCGTGGAATCTGCCAGCATGTTCATGCACGTTTCCGGCGAAGATGGAGGCCGCTTCCCCCTGAGTGGGGTTGGCGATGTCAATACGTACGCCTTGTTCGCGGAGGCCATGATCTTGATGACCGAGGCGCACGGGTATGCAGGCTTTCTGGTGCCTACCGGAATTGCGACCGACGACTCAACCAAGACGATCTTCGAGTTCATGACGGCCTCTCGCAGGCTGAAGAGCCTCTACGATTTTCAAAGTTCCCCAGGACTTTTCTGCGAGATTGGCCATGCTCGCTTTAAGTTTTGCCTCCTGACCGTGGGCGGTCGTTCCAACCTCCATGACCGCTCGCAATATAGCTTCTTCTTGCGGCGTATCGAAGCACTGCACCAGGCCACGACCACATTCGATCTCTCCGCTGATGACATTCGGCTGCTGAATCCGAACACCCGCACGTGCCCAGTTTTCCGAGCCCATGCAGATGCGGAACTGACCAAGAAGATCTACCGTCGAGTTCCAGTTCTCATCAGGGAACCGACCGACGATCAACCGGAACAAAATCCATGGGGCATCTCTTTCTCCGCGATGTTCCACATGGCGAACGACAGCGGGCTGTTCCTCACTGCTCCATCGCTGACCAGCCTGCCGCTGTACGAAGCCAAGATGATCCACCAGTTTGATCATCGGTGGGCGACCTACCGGTGGGACGCGGGAGAGGGCGAGGCGGTCACGGAAGACGTAAGCGACGCCCAAAAGGCCCGAGCTGATTCCGTGGTGCAGCCGCGCTATTGGGTTGAGGAGCGGCACGTGCTCTCACGCCTCGCGGCGGTTCCTCGCTGCGTGACGAAGGCATGGGATGATCAATCCGAGGACGCTATACGCGATGCTTTCGCGATTTGGATCGCCTCCGCCTTGAGCGAAGATGCGCTCGCTGAACTCCGCGGACAGGATGCCTCGGCTCGTCAGCGAGTGATCGACGCCGGAGGCCACCTCTTCGCGGCACTCCCCGCAAAGGAGTCGGACTGGTTTAGTGGTAAGGCTGCTGCCGAAGCCCGGGATTGGCAGGTGCTGACCGCCGATGAGCTGGCCTGCTTGCGCGATGCTCAAAACCCTTTGGCCGCAGCCCACGCAATCCTCGACCGTCGCAGCCTTCGATGGCTAATGGGTTGGCGTGACATTTGCCGGTCTGCGGATGAACGGACCGTCATCGCAAGCGTTGTGCCGAGATCAGGTGCAGGCGACACGCTGCTTCTCATGTTCCCGCAACAAACCGAACGCCGACTATACGCATGTCTTCTCGCGGATCAGAACTCGCTGGTCCACGATTATATTGCTCGTCAAAAGCTCGGCGGGACTCACCTCAAGTATCACGTCAAGAAGCAGTTGGTGAACATTGCTCCATCGGGCTACGGCGCAGCGGACCTCGCGTACATCGTCCCGCGAGTGCTGGAATTGACGTACACCGCCCACGACCTGAAGCCCTGGGCCGAAGACCTCGGTTATACGGGTGCCCCGTTCGTTTACGACCCTGCTCGGCGGGCCATCGTGCGGGCCGAACTCGACGCCTGGTATGCCCGCCTCTACGGCCTCACGCGCGACGAGCTTCGGTACATCCTGGACCCCTCGGACACCCACGGTCCCGACTACCCCACCGAGACCTTCAGGGGCCTGAAGACCAACGAGATGCGCGCCCACGGCGAATACCGCACCCGCCGCCTCGTCCTCGAAGCCTGGGACGCCCAGAATCGCTCCTGACATTTCGTAGCCACCCCCCGTAACCTACGTCAGCGCATGATCAAGTCGCTTCACCTTAAGGGTTTCACTTTGTTCCACCAGGCGCAGCTGGAGTTCGTGCCGGGGATCAATGTCATCATCGGGAGCAACGGAACAGGCAAGAGTCACCTTTTGAAGCTGGCCTACACGGCATCCCGATGGAGCCAGGAAATGGCGCGCCGAACCGCGAAGCAGGGAACACGCCCAGACAAGGCGACGCTCCAAAAGGAACTAGGGGGGAAGCTCATTCGCATCTTCCGCCCAGACCAATTGGGGCGGCTCACATCACGGAGTCCGGGACGGAACCGAGCGGAGGTCGGGATCACCTTCGCTTCTCGAACCAAGGCTGGATTCGCCTTCAGCTTCGCCACCAACAGCGCGACCGAGGTCAGTCTCGACCGGACGCCCACCGAGTTCATCGAAGGAGGAACGGTGTTTTTGCCGACCAAGGAAATGCTGTCGATGTTTCCCGGCTTCGCCGAACTCTACGACAACGTGTCGATTCAGGTGGACGAAACGTATGCCGATTTGTGCCGGGCGTTGGCTCAACCCCTGTTAAGGGGCCCCCGGTTCACCGAAATCAGCCGGTTGCTGAGGCCATTGGAGAAAGTTCTCGGAGGTTCGATCCGGAATGAGCAAGGCCGGTTTTACCTGGTGCAGAAGGGATCCGGAAAGTTTGAGATCTCTTTGGTTGCGGAGGGATTCCGCAAGTTGGGAACCATTGCGTACCTGCTCGGCAACGGGGTGCTCTCGGAACAATCGGTCCTGTTCTGGGACGAGCCCGAAACCAACCTGAATCCGGCTTACATGCGGGAGATCGTCAAGGTCATCGCCGAGATAGCGGCCAATGGCACCCAGGTGTTTTTGGCCACCCACAGCCTCTTCATCCTCCGCGAGATCTCGCTGATGGAATCGCCCGCTTCCCGGAGGTTCTTCGCTCTTTCCGAGAGATCGAAAGACCTTTCAGCCGAGTGGGACCGACGCGCTACCCTCGTGTCCCAAGGCGATTCCGCTGAGGAGATCGAGCCCATCGCCGCTCTGGAGGCCGAGATCGAGCAGAACGAGCGCTTTCTGTCAGCTTCAACCTGACTTGCCATGCCGACCTCCATGCAAGAGGGCCGAATCCACTTCCGATTTCCTTCTGGTTGGCGAGTTCTTCGCCCGGGGGAGGCGACATATTATCGGCGACACCACCAGTCCTTCTGTGGCGGTCAGAAGGAGATGGATTTTCTTCTCGTGGCTCCTGACAGAACCCTGTGGATGCTTGAGGTGAAGGACTATACCACTGACCCCCGCAGTAAGCCTCAGGACCTGATGGACGAAATCGCGGTGAAGGTGCGCGACAGTCTCGCCTTACTCGCTGCGGCGTCTGCCAACGATCGGACCAGTCCTGCAACGGCTGGAGGCTTCGCTAGATCTGTTTTGCCGTCCCCCCGGATACGGGTGGCTCTGCACTTAGAGAATCCTGTGAAGCCCTCGAAGTTGTTCCCGGGCGCAAAACTCGCCGCGGACCCAACGCAACTGCTGCGCACCAGGCTTCGGAGCGTCGATGCCCACGCGGTGGTTGTTTCCACTCATGACCGGGTAAGAGTCCCTTGGACTTCCCAGTGGAGAAGTTCTGAACCTCTTTCTGAATCCCAAGCCTGAACTCCTGCTGACAATTCGCCAAACCATGGAATCTAGCGATCCCAACGCCGATGAGGGCAAGCGCGCTGGTGTCGTGGACACGCTTCCACCTGAGCCTTTGCGAGCACTGATCGGTACAGACGCTCAGGCGGAAGAATGGGAGCGAGCCCTCGGTGCCTACTGAGAGACTGCGTGCTTCCCGCTGCCTATTCGCCTAGGATGAACTCCCTCCAGCGCAGCGTCGTCACCAAGACCGGCTACGACCATGGCTGGGAAGTCGCTGTGGAAGACGCCGTCGCTGGAAGGGTGACCCTCACCTCGGCCCACCACCGCACCGAGGCAGCCGTAAGGTTGCACCCAGCCTCCCCAGGGTGGTTGGTCCAGCTACCCAGCGGAAGACTCCCGGACGAACTGGCCCGCGTGGAGGGGATCGAAATGCCGACCTCCGCCTGCTTCCTGGCGAGGACGGAGCGGGACCTCGGAAGACTGCTCGACCACGCCGCGCGCCTGGCGCGGACCTTGCCCGATCTCCCGTGTCAGCAGTTCGAGCAAGCCGTGGCTCAGGAACTCTCCGGCCTGAGCGGTCCCACCGCCGCCACCGAGGTGGAGCGGATGGTCCGTCAGCGGGTCGGTCAACAGGTCTACCGGCAAAGCCTGATGGACTACTGGGGCGGAGCCTGTGCCGTCACGGGAATCGCCATCCCCGAACTCCTCCGCGCCAGCCACGCCCGCCCCTGGGCGGAATGCCGCACCGACGAGGAGCGCCTGAACGTCTTCAACGGCTACCTCCTCGCCGCCCACCTCGATGCCCTCTTTGACCGCCTCCTCATGACCTTCTCCGAAACCGGCGAAGCCGTCTTCGCCCCCAGCCTCACCCCCGAAGTCCGCCACAAACTTGCCCTAAGCGACGATCTGCGTCTCCGCTGGATCTCTCCCAAC
This sequence comes from Verrucomicrobiales bacterium, assembly GCA_016795425.1. Classification (GTDB taxonomy): domain Bacteria; phylum Verrucomicrobiota; class Verrucomicrobiia; order Limisphaerales; family CAIMTB01; genus CAIMTB01. The sequence continues at coordinate 2,721 of JAEUHG010000167.1, read as the reverse complement.
CACATGCCTTTCCTCCAGGCGCATCGGATGCAATTCGACTCGTTGCGGAAGGGAGTGAATCGCTGCTCAACATGAATTCCGGCATTTTTTTCGAGGCGAATCGTCGGAGAGCGGGGATAGGCCGAAGGATGTCATGGCCATCCCGCCAGCACGCCATGATCCATTTGCCGACAACGGTCTGAATCGAAGCTTTGTATGTTCACTTGGATACCGATCCACCGGGAGGCCACCCATGAGATCCTGAAGCATCGCCAGAATCAGGGGGAGCTCTTGGCCATTCTGCGAGAGATGGAGCAACGGGGTCTCAAGGTCATCAGCCTTGAGGACAAGGACAACGACGGTCGGACCATTCCGCTGGCTGAAATTGATCCCTTCAGCTTCCTGGCCACGTTCAACCGAGGCGTGACGGACAAGAACCGACGCGACAACTGGGCCTTCCTGAAGTCGCGCTGGAACCTCAAGGCACCCGTGCCGGAGGACTTCTGCGGCGTTCCGGTCCTGAACAACATGCGCTGCCGTTTGATGCCATGGGCGAAAACCCGGTCGAACGACCATGTGGAGCGGCTCTGGCAGATCGCCTCGATGGCGGCGGATGGGGGGCCTGAGCAGGTTGACCCCGCCGCATTTGATGAATGTCTGAACCTGCCGCTTGTGGGGATGGCCAGCCTTTCCATTGGCCTCTCGTGGATAAACCCAGCGAAGTTCCTCTCCGCTGACAGCAAGAACCTGGCCTACGGGGAGTCCAAGGGCATCACGACCGAGCCAGAGGACTACCAGAGTTATAGGCAGTGGCTGAGCGACATGACCGAAAAGCTCGGGAGCAACTACCCGGAGGTCTCCCACGAGGCCGATCTGTTCGCCACGCAGCGATCCGAGTCAGGGGTACCACGCAAAGGTTGGAAGTTCACCCAGTGGATGGGGCCCGTCGTGGATGCGCTCCGGGCCCTTGATGGATCAGGCACGCCCAAGGCCGTTCTCCAGAAGATCCAGGAAATGCTCTCTCTGCCGGACTCCGTCCAGTCGGAGAAGATGAAGTCGGGCCAGTCGCGTTTTTACAATGAGGTCGCCTGGGCGAGGAAGTTCTTGGCCTGGGAGGGTTTGGTCGGAAGCCCTGAGCGCGGAATTTGGGCGCTCACGGAGAAGGGCAAGAGTGTTGTTCTCGACGACCAGGAGGCGCAACGGATCGCCGAACGGTGGGCAAAGCGCCATCACCAGGAGTCAAAGGAAGTCCCGGACGACATCTCACAGCCCGCTGACAGCGCCCAAGCGGCAGACGGCGCATTGAACGAACCCATCGGAGAAGCTGCATCGCGCCAGTATTGGACGCTGTCGGCGGGAGCCGGAGGTGAACACTGGGAGGAGTTCCATGAAAAGGGGATCGCCGCCATTGGGTGGGACGGAACGCCCAACCTCCGCGATTTCAGAAGCAAGGAGGAGTTGCGCCAGAAGCTCCTGGAGCTTTGGCCGAGCGATTCATCCAAGAAGAACGATGCCCACGCCTGCTGGCAGTTCGTCCATGACATCGAAGTGGGCGACATCATCTTTGCCAAACAGGGATTCTCCAGACTTCTCGGCTATGGTGTGGTCGAAAGCGAATATGAGTTCGACGCGACGCGAACGCACTACAAGCACGTCCGCAGAGTGAAGTGGCTGGCCAAGGGAGAGTGGGAAATGCCCGAGGGCAGTAAGTTTGCCATCAAGACACTCACGGACATGACGCCCTATCCGGATTTCGTCAGGAAGATCGCCAGCACGGTTGGGCTGATGCTGGGTGCAGAGCCGACGCCGGTCGTGGTTGCGCCTCCGTCATCCACGGGGCTTGCCTATTGGTGGTTGAACGCGAATCCCAGGATTTGGAACTTTGAGGAGACGCCAGTGGGCGAAAAGCAGGCCTACACCTCGCACAACGGGAAGGGCAACAAGCGCCAGAAGTACCGCTACTTCCAGGAGGCCAAGCCGGGCGACCTGGTCATCGGCTACGTGACCAGCCCACAAAAGGAGGTGGTCGCGGTTTGCAGGGTCACGAAGGGCCTGCACCAGACCGAGAATGGAGAGGAGATCGAGTTCGAGAAAGTTGAGCAGTTGGCGAGGCCCATCGCCTACGAGACGTTGCAGGCCAATCCGGACCTGGTGAATAGCGAGCCGCTCATCAACAACCAGGGCAGCCTGTTCAAGTTGACGGAGCCGGAATACGAGATCATCCGCAGCCTGATCGACGAGACGAACATCGCGGTGCCGACCAGGATCGAGTCCTTTGACAAGAGGAAGGCGATAAAGGGGCTGTTCCTGGCGGAGGCGCAGTTCGACGAGATGTTGGCGGCGTTGAGGGAGAAGAAGAACGTCGTCCTCCAAGGTGCCCCTGGCGTCGGGAAGACCTACGTCGCCAGACGCCTCGGTTACGCGCTGATCGGGTCAAACGACCCACAGCGGATCGAGATCATCCAGTTCCATCAGTCTTATTCCTACGAGGACTTCATCCAGGGCTTCCGCCCGACCCCCAAGGGCCACTTCGATCTGAAGTATGGGATTTTCTACCAGTTCTGTCGCCGGGCGCAGCGCGACGAGGGGCAGCCCTACGTATTCATCATCGACGAGATCAATCGCGGCAACCTGAGCAAGATCTTTGGGGAGCTGATGATGCTGATCGAGGCGGACAAACGCGGGAAGGAACACGCCATCCCGCTGGCCTACTCCCAGGACGCCGACGAAAAATTCTACATC
>JAEUHG010000125.1 GCA_016795425.1 Verrucomicrobiales bacterium | reverse complement strand
CACCAAAAGGGATCCGGCTTGCTGGCAGATTGCCGGGGTCATGTTGACCGCGGTGGCGCACATGGATGTGGCGGGGGCAAAGAGGTATTTTAGCCTGCACCTCACCCAGAATGACTACTACTCCGAGGGCGAACATCGTCCCGGGCAGTGGCTGGGATTGGCGGGCAGCAAGCTGGGTCTCCAGGGAAAAGTTGGCCCGGCCCAATTCGCGAACCTTTGCGACAACCGGCACCCGACATCGGAAGGCAAACTGACCCAGCGCCAAAATGTCAGTGGAGAAAGGCGGGTCTACTACGACTTCACCTGTTCGGCTCCCAAATCGGTATCGATCCTGGCGGTGACCATGGGCGACGAGCGGTTGGTGGCCGCTCACGAATCGGCGGCGAGGGAAGCCTTCGCGGAATTGGAGAAGTTCGCTAGCGCCCGGGTCCGCAAAGCAAGAGAGAAGGGTGATCGGGTAAGCGGGAATCTCGTGGCAGCGGAGTTCCTACACACCAGTTCTCGGGCGCTTGACCCCCAGTTGCACACCCATTTCACGGTCTTCAATGCCACCTGGGATCCGGTCGAAGAGAAATGGAAAGCGCTCCAGGTCGGTGCCATGTACCGGGCAATTCGATTCGCCACCCAGGTGTACCGCAATGCCCTGGCCAAATCGGTGATGAACCTGGGCTACGGAATTGCAAAAGCCCACGAGACGTCCTTCGAGATCGCCGGGGTGGAACAGGACACCATCCGACTCTTCTCCAAGCGGTCGGCGGAACGCGATCGGGTGGTGCGAATGATGGAAGAGCGGCTGGGTCGTGCACTGACCAAGGATGAGGTCTCGCATGTGATCCACCACACGCGAGCCAAGAAGCCGGTGGGCATCAGCACCGCCGAAGTTCGCGCCGCTCAATTGGCCCAGCTAACCCCTGAGGAGGTTCGGCACCTGGATGGACTCCGGCGGAATGGTCCCGGTGAACGCGTAACGACAGGCAAGGAAGTGGAAGCCCTGGACTTCGCCAGGCGCCATGTGTTCGAGCGCCGGTCCGTGGTGCCCGAGCATGAACTTCTGGAGGGCGCATTGGCCTTTGGTCAGGGAACGGTGGATCTGGGACGATTGCGTGATCTGATTCGCCAATCAAAAGACCTATTGGAAACCGACCGAGGTCTATCGACGGTAGCTGTCCTAAAGCAGGAATTGGAGGTTCTCTTGGCTGTGCGAGATGGCAAAGGGGCGGTGGCGCCATTGCATCCATCCTTCAAGGTTGCCGGTTGGTTGGGTGAGGACCAGGCGCAGGCGGTTCGGCACCTCCTGACAAGCACGGATCGGGTGACAGGCATCCGAGGTCTCGCTGGAACGGGGAAATCGACGGCTCTCAAGGAATTGGACCGTGCCCTGAAGGAAGCTGGGGTCGAAATTGAGTACTGCGCTCCGACCTCAGGTGCGGCCGAGGTGTTGCGAAAGGAGGGGTTTCCAGCGGTGACCTTGGCGAAAGCACTTTCAACCTCCGGTCGATCGGGCGTGGTGACCATTGTGGATGAAGCGGGCGCCATCGGATTGGGGGACATGCACAGGCTCCTAAAGAGTCGCGAGCGGATCATCCTCTGCGGGGATACGACCCAGCACGGTCCGGTAATTCGAGGAGATGCCCTGCGGATTATCGAGGAGCATTCCAGCTATGTCTTCGGGCAGTTGTCCGGGATCCGGCGGCAACGGAGTGTGCAATACCGGCAGGCCGTAGAGTTGGCATCCAAGAAGGATCCGGTCGGGGCCTTCCGACACCTGGAACGTTCTGGGGCGATCATCGAAGGATCGGCCAAGGATCTCTACCAGGCCGTGGCGGAATCCTACGCCCGGGCCCTGCGCGAGAATCGTTCGGTGCTGGTGGTGGCACCTACTTGGCGGGAAATTGACGGGGTCAGCGCTGAAATCCGGACGGTCCTTAAGCGAGACGGATTGCTGGGACCTGACGACCAGATGGTGTCGGTGTTTCGGTCGTTAGGATGGACGGAGGCTGAACGTGGCAACCCTGGGCAATTTCAGATGGGCCACTGGCTGCGGTTCCATAGGCGCCACGGACCGATCGGATCCGGTGAATTGGTGGAGGTGGTGGAAAAGGACCACGAAGCCATCACGGTACGCCGGGCGGGTGGCCAATTAGCGCGGGTACATCCCCATCGCGCGGCCAGTTCGATCGATGTTGGATTTCGGAGGGATCTGCCGGTGGCCGCTGGCGAGAGGCTCTTGGCACAGGCGAATGGCCCCGGGATCACCAATGGCGAATTGGTACAGGTTCGCACCGTTCAATCGGAAGGAATCGAGCTCCAGGATGGCCGAGCGCTTTCCAAGCGATACCGAACCTTCGCTCATGGCTACGCGGTGACCTCTCATGGGTCGCAAGGCAAGACGGTGGATGAAGTCTTGGTGGTAGCGTCTTCGGTGTCTCTGCCGGCGGTGAATCGCGAGCAGTTCTACGTGTCGATCTCCCGTGGGCGCGACCGAATCCAGGTCTTCACCGATGACCGCGATCTTCTGGAGGGGCACTTGACCCGCAGCAGTACTCGGGTGGCGGCGATTGAGACGGTCCAGAAAGGGAGGGTGCATCGGGCGCTTGAACGGGCCATCGACTGGGCCGCCAAGTGGGGATTTGGGCGTGGTCGTGGAATGGGCGCAATGGACATGCACAAACAACAGAAAGGAGTCGAAACATGAACCTAGAGGTGCCAGGTCCGGGTGAGCGTCGGCATTGCATGCAGACGAGCATGAAGTATTCGAGTTCAGTCAGCATCGAAGCGGATGACGGAACAATCCATGGCTTCGGGCATTCCCAATACGTCGGGTTCGTGCGGTCACGGAGCGAGTCCGCCACTGGCCCGGAAACCATCGTGCTACGGTTTGCGGTCGCCGAGGTTCGGATCGAAGGGTCTGGACTTGCCGAGATTGAGGAAGCCCTGGCGGACGGTGGTTTGAAACGTCTCCGGCCGGTGCCGGCGACTTTGGCCCGGGCCGTTCAATTAAAACCCTTGATCACGTCGATCACGGTGACCTGGGAAAAGAAGGAGGCGGCATGAATGGGGTTGGCAAAACGGGGCACCCGACGGGATTGCCGGCGCGACTTAATCCAGAGGAGACGGCGCGGTTCCTGGGGTGTGCAGCCCACGACGTGCCGGTTCTGGTGAAGGCTGGACTCTTGCAGCCCTTGGGCGATCCGCCGGCCAACGCGGTAAAATATTTCGCCACGAGTCGGCTGATGGGGTTGTGGAATGACGAGAATTGGCTCGCCCAGGTGAGCGACGCTTTGGTGCGGCACTGGCAATCGAAGAATCGCCGTCGATCCATGGAGACCATTCTTCAGCATGAGGGGTCACCGTCGTGAAACTCGCCTTCTGGTCGGATTGGCTGCGGTCCTTCCCCGTTTCGAGCATCGTGATTGGCATCACATTGTTAACCTTGGTTCTGATCTACCTTGGATGGCTGATATTGCGAAGGTCTGGGAAGCCGGTGGTCCGTTTGGGCGGCTTGGCCTGGCAACGGGGAGAGTTCTGTCGTGGTTGGCTAATCACCGGCGACACCGGGTCAGGGAAGACGAGTTCCGGGATCAACCAATTGGCGCACCAGGTGTTTCAGAATGTCCCGAACTGGGGAGGGCTCTGCATCGAT
>JAEUHG010000269.1 GCA_016795425.1 Verrucomicrobiales bacterium | reverse complement strand
TCGTCAAGGACCCCGCCGGTCGCACCGCCGAATCCAGGACGACGGTGCACGTCCGCGAAGCCGCGATCGCGCTCCAGGCCCGGTCGCTGGAGGGCAGCCAGGTGGAACTGAGTTGGTCCGATCCCACCGCCGAGTTTGAGTTGCAGTCCAGTCCGGAACTCGGGTCGCCACTCGACTGGCAACCCGCCACCGAGGGACCCCCCAGTGAGCGGGAGGGCCGGTCGTATGTGCAGCTCCCCACTTCCGGTAGTCACCGTTACTTTCGGCTACATCGCAAAGGCCTCGTCACCTTGCCCTCGCCGGTGGTGCTGCAGAAGGACCAGGACCTGCGCCTGGGGGAAGGCACCCTGACCCTCGTCTCGCTCGATTTGAGATCGTATCAACTCAACGTCAGCGGCCCCGGGCGATTGGTTCTCCCCTCGGTCATTGGCACGACCGGCAGCCGTGTGACGGTCCAGGGACCGGGCACCGTGGAGATCGCCGGTGCCTTCTCCGGTAGCCTCGAGATCCGGGGCGGGCGGGTTGCTCTGTCGGCGGCCTCACTCATCACCGCCAGGGGGGTGAATTTGCTCGGCGGCAGTTTGGTGCTCGAAGCCGGCAGCATCCTGAATTCGTCCGCTCCGCTCTCACTCGCCGGCGGCGTTCTTGAGATCAACGGAGCTCACGGCGATCTGGGTCCGCTGGAACTCGCGGGCAACACCACCCTGCAGCTGGGCACAGGGACAGGCGCGCTGACCTTCGCTTCCGCGAGGATATCCGGTGCCTCGGGAAGACTCGCGGTCGAAGGTTGGAAGGGGACGGCTGGCGGCACCGGTATTGGCCAGACGATCTTTCTCAAGTCCGCGCCGGGGGCGGACTTCCTGGCGCGGGTCACGTTCACCGGTCCGGAGTACGGTGCCGGAGCCAATTACCTTGCCACCCGCGAACTCGTGCCGTCCGCGAAGGCATTGAGTGTCGTCCCCAGCTCCTTTGCCGCGTTCCTCCCTTACGGAAGCGTCACCAAGACCACGGTGGCAATGACCGGGCAGTCCTTCGTCGAGGCCCTCCGCGTCACCACGACCCAGATGCCGACGCAGGTTTACAATGCCGGCATCCAGGTCAAGACCATCGCCGCCGTCGCCGCCCAGGACAATCTCCTGGCCCGCTTCTGGGTGCGCAAAGTCGCGCCCGCCGGCGGGAGTGCCCAGACCATGTTCAACTTCGAGATGGCGGGCGGGACTTTCGACAAGAGCACCCAACTTCTGGTCACGTTGGCGGACACGAATTGGCAGCAGAAGACCGTGCGATTCAAAGCCCTCGCCGCCTACGGTGCGGGTGCGGCCCAGGTCAGCTTCTGGACGGGGTACGCGCAGGGGACGATCGAAATCGCAGGACTTGAGGTTCTCAACTACCAAGGCAACACGCCACCGTAACCCGCCCCCGGGCCGAAAGGCTGCCGCATGGCAACGACAGTTTCGCTCGAACCCAATTCACGGTTGGTCACCAGACCGTGACGCGACCCCAATGCGACGGTCGGAGAAGGACGCGCCAATGCTCGAAAAGGTTCGGACCTCCAAGCTCGTGGAGGAAACTCCGAATTACCGTGGTGGAGTCGCTCGCAGCGAAAGTCCGGTCCCAGCTCCAAGGACGGTAGGCAACATCCGGCCGGACGAGTGACGCCGCCAGCGAGACCTCCATTCAGTCACTCTCCCCAGGGATAATCCCCTATCATGCAGGGGGTGGTTCGGCAGGAGATCCCTCCCCGGTCAGTGGGAGGCGCGTATGCCCTGCGCAAAATCGCGTAGTCTGGCGCTCAATGAACAACATTTGCCGCATCGAATACGTCATTCGCGCGATGTCCGGAAGGGCTCCTCGCCGGCTAATTTGGTTCCTGCCTCTTTGCGGTAAGAGGCATCTCGGACAGCGGATGCAGCCAGCACCTGGGTAGAGCGGAGATCAGGATTCGCTTGGCTGGCCATGCCGGCAAGGCGTCCGAACGACGCGCAAAGAAGCGACGACCGTGGCGCACATAAAAGTCATCGAAACCAGCGAAGGCCCTTGGTGAATGGTCGTCTCCACCAGCGAATCGAGGCGTTGCAGCCGATTTGGTCCCATTCCATCGCGGACGATCGTAAGGCCGAATAAGAGTGATCTTTAAAGAGTAGAATCCACCACTAGAAATGAAAAAGAATCTCACCCTATTCTGTCTACCGATACTCCTGACCTCGGCATGCTCATTCGGGCAGTCGATCGAGCCCGAGGATTTTCGCGTTGGTCTGAACTTTGGATCCGATGAAGTCATGGGGACCGGTTCCGCAAGCTTGTCGGATCTCGATGAGGCAGGCGTGCCGCACGTAGCGCAGCGTCACTGGAATAACCTGAAGCTACAAAGCGGAACAAACGCAACAATCGTCGCGAGTCGGGACGGAAGGGCAGAGCCAACGGGGATTTCGGTAATCTGGAGCGCCGCTGGCACTTGGTCCTCAACAGGACGAGGTGGCGAGAACAACCTCCTTCTGGGACGAGATAAAGTCCTGATGACGGGTTTCCTTGACACAACGTCCGCGTCCACGACGACCGTCAAGATCGCCGGCCTACCCACTAAGCTCACCGAGAAGGGGTACGATGTTTATGTCTATGCCCTGGCGGGACTCCCAGGACTAGGTGGCAGCTATCGAATCATCGATCCGGAGAGTGGCAAGGTCCTCCGAGATTCCATTCGAGCGCAGTCCCCGCCGGCCAGCACATCTTACATGGAGGTCGCAGGCAATCTTGGAGCAACCACAAACGGTCCCGCTGCCTTGATTTTCGGAACAGGGAATTACCTTGTCTTCCGAGGGCTAACGGCCCGGGCAATAACCGTCGAGGCGCGCACGGATTCGATGGGCAGCGGTATCGGATTCGGAAATACCCCTCGGGCACCCATCAACGCGATCCAGCTCGTTTCTCCGTCCAGCGGTCCTCCGATCGATGATATCACCAGGCCAGGCGATCCGATCGCCCCCACGAGCCAGACTTCCCGATCCCCAGATGATGAACGCGTCCAGAATGCGATTGATAACGACATACTAACAAAATTCTTGGACTTTAACGACAATGATGTTGAGCCGCCGTTTTCTGGCTGGGTTGGATTGATGGTTCGAACCACGGGTAGACCGGCGGTTGTGACGGGGTTGGCGCTAACGTCTGCCAACGATGCGCCAGAGAGGGACCCCGCAAGCTATCGGCTGGAAGGATCGAGTGATGGAATTCAATTCACACTTATCGCTGAGGGACAGATACCAGCCTTCAGCCGACGTTACATGAGGCAGGAAATCACTTTCCAGAACACCAGATCCTACACTTCATATCAAATCACTTTCCCGACGGTGGCCAACCCAGTTGTAGCCAGTGCCCTTCAGATAGCGGAAGTGGAGCTTCTTGGCATAGCGAACGATGTCGATATGGACGGCTTGCCAGACTCATGGGAGGTGCGGTATTTCGGTGGAACCCTCGGAGAGGAAGCGGCGGGCGATCCTGATAAGGACAGTCTAACGAATGGTGACGAATACGAGGCCGGCACTGATCCGGCGAAGGCGGATACGGACGGGGACGGCTTCTGGGACCGGTCGGAGCTTCGAAGCGGCAGCAATCCGCTGGATCCGAAAAGCTTCCCAGTTCCTTCATTAAGGATTGCGGTGCAGCAGGTGCGCATTGAGTTCCCGTCGGCGGCGGGCGCGCAATACAGAGTGGAGCGTTCGTCGGATATGGTTCGGTGGGCGACAGTCGAGGAACTATCAGGTACCGGGGAAACTGTGCTGCGAGTCTACAACACAGAAGGCGTTTATTTGTACTTCAGGGTTGTTCAGCCGTGAGGTCGTGGCCATCGGCGTCGTTCCTTGGAATACGAGCGTGGTCTCCTGGGGCAGTGGCTGGCGGGTGGAAGGCAATTGTTTCTTTGGACCCTCAGAAGGTTTCCAACCGTCGTTTCTTGGTGGTGGTCTATTTTCGAGGACGTGTCGGCCATACGGTGGTTTCGACCCGGAAATTGGGAGGCGATCACGGGGTCGGCTCCATCACGGCCCCTCTGCAGCGATATCCCGGTGGGTCACGTCTGCAGGGGTTGGAGTCGACCCTCTACTCACGCCCATCCACCAACCCCGCCTCCACCAATAGACGAACGCCGACGACAGGATCTAGGACCCGGCGTCTGTGTAACGATCGGATCAACAGTGGATTACCGGGGGCGTTCAGCGGTGATCGGCAGGGCGAAGGTGCGGCGCCACCACCCGCCGTGGGTTGTTGGTTTTCGGTGATGACGTCGCCCACGCGGGCGGCTCGACGGGCGGTGGCAGCCGCGTGGATTTTATCGGATGTTTGGTAAGAAACTAAAGTTGCCGATCATTTCCGGGTTGGGGAACGGGTGCTTTGGAAGATTCGGCATCGAGGAGCATTCGTTCCCAGGTAGACAAAGATCGGTTTCCCACGAAGCGGCGGCACAAACGGCCATCTGCATCAATCAACACCTGGGTGGGAAGTTGGCCTCCGTCGAAGCGGCGTCCGACTTTGTTCTTTGGATCGAGCAGAACGGGATAAGAGAGAGCGTATCGACCCGCGATGGCACGCAAAGTCTTGCGCAAGTCGTGGAGCTCGGCCTCGTCGGTCAGAGTTTCGGCGTTGGAGACGGCCGCGGGTCCCTGTTTGAGGCTGTCGAGGCTGATGCCGAGGATCGCCAAACGGTTCGAATGTTGGATCTGAAGTTGGCGCAGGATCGGAAGTTCGTTGAGGCAAGGGGTGCACCAGGTGGCCCAGAAGTTGAGCAGGACCATCCTGCCACGGAACTCGGATAGCCGCCGTTCCCGGCCGTCGAGATCGATCAGGTTGAAATCCGCTACCGGCCGACGCGGGAAGGGAATGGGTGGAACCGAATTCACGACTTTGGGTGCGCTTGTCTGGGTCGACCACCACGCCTGGTGCTGTTGGCGGGCAAGGTTGAGCCGGGCGAGCATTTCGGGAGCGGTTTCTGGCTCGACGAGGGCGGCGTTGTTGGGGAGCGCATCGGACAATTTGAGGCCCGAATCCCGACGGCTCCAACGGCGCAGAAGGTTGTCCGCTGAAAGCGCAATGCTCGGGTCTTTGTCTTCCAGCAGTGGAAGCACAAGCGGCGTCCAACCCGCATGACCCAGGCGGCGCAGGCTTTGGAGGCCGAGACGTCGAAGCTCGGGGTCGGGATCGACCAATTGCCATCCGACAATCGGTTCCGTCTCAGCGGAGTCGGCGGCGCGCGTGAAGCCAAGGGCCAGTTCCCGGAGGCCGGCATCCGGGTCCGCCGCGGCTTCACGAATCCAAGCACCGACAGGGCCGTCGATGGGCAGGCCCGGGCGGACCGCTTGGGCAAGGATCAATCGGCGATGGGGAATCTTACCCGTGGTCCAAAGGGCTTGCAGGTCCTTCTCCGGGTGGCGCGAGTGGTCGAGCACGCGGTCCAGCATCTCTTCATCGCAACTGGGACCTTCGAGGGCGTCCCGCAGGGCCGTGGCATGAATGAGGCGCGGTCGCCACCATGCTGCCACCAGGAGGAGCACGACCCCCAACGCAACGATTCCGAGCAACCGGGTGGCGGACCTGGAGTCTGCTCGGAGCAGGGCGTTGGCCGGACGTTTCATGGCCGGTCGCGGAGTGCGAGCGCCCGCCAGATGGCCGCGGGGTTGTCGGTAATGATGCCATCCACGCCGGCCTTCAGGAGGGTTTCGGCGACGTCCGCTTCGTTGATGGTGTAAACCCAAACCCGGAGACCGCGTTGATGCGCGGAGCGAACCGACTCGGTGTCGACCTGACGATTCCAGACGACGATGCGTGCGCCGGTGGCCTGGACGAGGTCGAGCCATGCCGGGCTGAGGTTCTTCTCGTCGTCAGTGAGTTTTCGGCCGTCGCGGCTGCCCATGGGTCCGAGGGCACCGACGATTTGTCGGGGTTCGAGTTGGTGAAATTCGGTCAGGAACTTCCAGTCGAAGGATTGGACGACGAGGCGATTGAGCCAGGCGTGCTCGCGAATGAGGCGAGCGAGCGTCGCCGGGTCTCCGGCTTTGCGTTCGATGAGGGTGACGCCGACCGCTTGAATCAGTTCGACGGCTTCAACGAGCGGCAGCAGGCGCTGTGCGGAAATCGGGGGTTGAAACCACAGCCCTGCCTGGAGTTCGGCGAGATCCTTGGCGGTTCGCCCCGCGACAGGGAGATCCTTGCCGCCCCAACGGGAGACGGCATCGGTCGTGCGATCCAGCGTGCCATCGTGAATCACGATGGGCAGGCCGTCGGAGGTGTGGTGGTAGTCGAGTTCGACCAGGTCGACGCCCGCCTGCAGCGCGCGCTGAAACGAAAGCGCGGTGTTTTCCGGAGCGACGGTTGGATAGCCGCGATGGCCGATGACGAGGGGGCGTTTGGATGCGAGCAACCGCTCGGCGGGGGAAGCGGTGTCGGCCGCGGTGGTCGGGTGGGACGGGAGCAGGAGCATGGCAAGGAGACCCACGAGCGAGAAGAGCCGTCGTTGTCCGGCGGCGATTGTGGATCGGCTGGACGACGCAGAATTCGCGGACGGAAGAGATGAGCCCAACGGCGACCGAGTCGGGAGACACACGAAGGATGCGGTGGTCATGAATCAGGGCAGGATGGGTTGAGTCCAGGCGGCCTCGGTCTCGCCGTCGCGGTAGGGATTGGACTTGGCCTTGGACGACCGGATTGTCGCGCGCACATAGAGTTCGTCGCCGGTGAACGAATAGGACGGCGATGGTCCTTCGGATGCGGCGAGCACGATGCCGATGTCGGGGGAGTATCGGTGGGTGACGCGGAGGCGATCCCCGGCGGCATTGCGAATGGGTTCATTGGCGCGATCGAAACCGCGTCGGGTCCCGATGAACTCCGTGCGGTAAGTGACACCCTCCTCTCCGGCGATATGGAGGCGAAGGGTGTTTCCATCGCGGCGAATGTCCGTCAGCGTGACTCCGGTGGTGGCGTAGAAATCGCCGGATTCAAGGGCATGGATGATGGATTCCGGGGTGAGGGTCCGGGCGCGCACCATGACCCAGCCGCGGCCGGGATTGCTCTTGGGCACGGCGAAGTCGTGGTAGTGATGGGAATCGTCGACGGCGAGGCCGAACATCGGTGGCAGGCCGAGGATGGCGATGCGCCAGGTGAGGAGGATGTCCCAGACCCGCTCCATGGAGGCGTGGGAGGCGTCGCCGAAATTTCGAACCTCCGGGTGGCCATTGTAGACTTCGAAGAAGCGCTCGCCTTCCAGCCGCATGAGTTCCTCGGCGGTAATGGCCCAGCCGAAGTTCGGGTGGTTGATATGCGGGAACATCGGCTGGCCGGTGCGCTCCCGTTGTTCCAGCACGGCCGTGACATTGCGCTGCATCACATCCAGCACGTTGGAGCCACCTTGCGGCGGAACGACCGTGGTAATGTTGACGGCGTTGATGTGAATGGGGGCGGTGAGATGCCGGTCGGTGATCTCCGTCGCGGGGATGAGGAGGAATCGGTCGATCTCCTCCAGCCGCGTGCGGAACTCCGAAAGAGGTTTCAGACGAACCTGGGGGCTGTCATCGACCGTGCGCTGCTCGACCCAATCGGGACCGAATCGCTCCAGGTACCTGGCAAAGACTGGCCCGCCGCCGCGGGCATTGGTGAGGCTCAACCAGCGCTGACCCTCGGCCAGGAGGTTGTGCTCGGTGAAGGCGAGGAATTGGTAGCCCCGTTGTTTGTACCAGTCGGCGATCATCTCCGGGTAATCATCGCCGTCGCTCCAAAGCGAATGGGTGTGGAGGTTGCCCTTCCACCAGCGTGGAGGCGACTCGGCGGACGCGGAGAGGGCGGGGAGTCCGGGGAGAAGGAAAAGGAGAAGCCGGAGAACGCAACGCATGACGACGATGGGCGAGCGAGCCTTGAAGCCCAGGAACCCTCCTCCTGGACGTGCAGGTTCATGTCGAGGGAAGAGGTTTGGGAGCCGGACGCGCATGGGGACCATGAATCGGGATCCGGCGCCTCCACCTTATTGGGCGCCGCGCACCCGCATTTTGAGACCGAAGACGGACTTGCTGGCCGTGATAAAGAGCAAATCCCGGTCTTTTCCTCCGAAGGTCACATTGGCGGTCCATCCGCCCGGCACCTTGATGTGTTCGATTTTCTGGCCGGCGCTGTCGAATACGATGACGCCATCGCCGGTGAGGTAGACGTTGCCCTCGGAATCGAGCGTCATGCCGTCGGAGCCGAGTTCGCAGAACAACCGTTTGCCCGTCAGCGTGCCATCGGGCTGGATGTTGTAGGAGTAGGTCTTTTTGGCGCCGATGTCGGCGACGTAGAGCATTTTGCCATCCGGGGTGCCGATGATGCCGTTGGGTTGGGTGAGGTCGGTGGCGACCTGACGCAGGTCCTTGCGATCCGAACCCAGGAAGTAGACGTGCTGGCCGGATTGTTGCATGGCCGGGTCACGCTTCCAATAGGGGCGTTTGTACAAGGGATCGGTGAAGTACAGGCCTCCGTCGGGTCGGATCCACAGATCGTTGGGGCCGTTGAGCAGTTTATCGCCGAAGCCCTTGACGAGCACCGTGATCTTCTTGTCGGGAGCAATGGACCAAAGCTCGTTGAGGTCATCGGCGCAGGTGATGAGGTTGCCGGCACGGTCGAAGTACGTGCCGTTGGAACGTCCGGCCGGTTTCAGCCAGTCGGAGACCGTGTTCCTGGCGGCATCCCAGCGCACGATGCGGTCGTTGGGTTGGTCGGTGAAGTAGACATTGCCGTCGCGATCCGCCGCAGGGCCTTCGGTGAATGAGAAATCGGTCGCCAGTTGTTCGAGTTTGGCGCCCGGGGCGATGGGAGACGAAGCGCTGAACGACGGCTGAGGGACGGCGAGATTCGCCAAGACGGTCAGCAGCAGCGCATGACGCAGGGAATGGGGAGTTGAGCTCATGGAATGATGCCGCCATTCCGCGTGGGAACGTCGCGTGCGTCAATCCGGCAATCGCTCGGAGATCTGTGAATGGCGCATCTCGGAGTTGTCGAGCGGGTGGCACCACTCGGCCAGTCGGGAATCGCGGTGCCGGCAAAGCGGCCGATTCCGAGTGCGTCCTCGACCGTCGAAGACTCCGACACCAGGGGATGCGGCGCGTATCAAGGAACCTGGGTTTCGCGAAGTCGGGCCATCACGAGCACATCCACCCAGCGTCCTTCCCGGAGGGCGGCGCGGCGCTTGGTGCCTTCGACTTGGAAACCGAACCGCTGGTAAAGAAGGATGGCGGGCTCGTTGTCGACGTAGACATCCAGTTCAAGGCGCGAGATTCCCAGCCAATCATCGGCGAGATCGACCGCGGCCTGGACCAGTTGGCGTCCGATGCCGCGGCGCTGCCAATCATCGCGCACCGCCATGCCCAGGGACGCGGCGTGACGGATGCGGGGCTCATGCGGATGGGTGTGGAGTCCGAGGATGCCGACGGGTTCGAGGTCGACACAGGCGACGAGGGAGAAGATGCCGGCGTTCTGACCCTCTTCGAGGCGCTTCCGCCACTTCTCGGCCGTGGGGAAGGGAATCTGGAGGGTTCCCCAGATGGCCCGCGGTCCGGCGAAGATCCGCGCGATCGCTTCGGCGTCAGCGACGGCTGCGTGGCGGACGACGGGAGTGGTTGATTGCGTGTCGTGAGGCATGAGCGGACGGGGCGGCGGGCAGAGTGGGCAAATCCGGGCGGAAGTCTAGGAAGGGTGCGACGCAGCGGCGGGACGCCTGGCGGCGATCCATTTTCCGAAGGATTGAGAGGCGAACTCGCGGAGGTCGTCGAAGAAGGTGTAGAAGATGGGAACCACCAAGAGCGTCAGCACCGTGGCGGTGGTCATCCCGCCGATGAGGGTGAGGCCGAAACTTTTGTAACTGAGACCGATGTCATTGGGGCTGCTGATGGTGAGCGGCACCATGCCGATGATCGTGGTGAGCGCGGTCATGAGAATGGGGCGGAATCGTCGTTCGGCGGCTTCCAGGAGGGCGTCATGGCGGGGGCGTCCTTCCTGGCGCAGACGGTTCACGTAATCGATGAGGACGATGCCGTTGTTGACGACCACGCCGATGAGCAGAATGACGCCGACGATGCCTAGGAAGTCCAAGTCCTTGCCGGTGAGATAGTGAATCCAGACAACGCCGATGCCGGCGAGAGGAATGGTGAGTACGATGGAGAGGGGAAGGATGAAGCTTTCGAAGAGGAACCCCATCAGAAGGTAGATAAAGACCACCGAAAGCCCTGCGGCGAACAGCATGCTGGCGAGCTCTTGTTGAGAGGTGTCAATGGCCGTGGTTCCAAAGGTCATGCCTTCGGGCAGGGAGAAGTTCCGCTGCAAGGCGCCGAGTTGTTCCCGCACCCGTTGGGCGTCGTCCTTGCGGAGTTCAAGGGTCATCGTCCGGGTGGTGCGCTTATCCCTACGGAAGATGCCGCGGGGCGCGTTTTGAACCCGGCCCTCGGTGAGTGCCGATAGGGTGAGGCGACCGCCGTCGCGGGTGGGGACCTGGAATCCGCCGAGTTCGGCCAGGGTTTCGCGATCGGCCTCCTCGAACCGGATTCTGACCGGTATTTCCCGTCCGGCATCGTTGAATTTCGGCAGGAGATTACCGCGGAGGGCATAGCCGACCAGGCCGGCGATGGCTTCGGGATTTACACCTGCGGATGCGGCGCGGTCACGGTCGATGCGGAGCGCCATTTCGTTGGGGGAAGCCTCCTCGCCGCGGCGAATGCCAATGACACCGTCGACCCTCAGGAGGATGGGTTCCAGTCGCGCGGCCATCGTGTCGAGTTCGGCGGCGTCATCGCCTTCGAGGTTGATGACGTAGACGGTCTTGCCCTTGGCTTCCTCGGCGCGGTTTTCATCGCCGTGATAGACGCGGATTCCTGGCCTTTTGGGCAGGGCCTTGGCCAATTGATCGGCGGCTTCCTTGGCGCTCAGGGGCGGGGGTTGATCGTCGGCGAACCACCCTTCGAGACGTCCCCCGCGTTGGCGATAGAAGACAAAGTATCCCTTCAATCCGAACTCGGCCTTCTTGCTTTCGAGAATTCGCTCGGCCTCCAGGAAGAACTCGCCGAGATCCTCGAACGAATACTCGTTGGATGCCTCGACATAGAGCTCGAAGCTGGTGCGGTCCTCCTCCTGCTGCTCGACCACGTGCACCTTGTCAAAGGCCCAGCCAAACGTGGCGGCGAACAGGAGGGCAAGGATAAGGACGAGGTCGAGACGGTGCCTCAGGAACAGGGCCAGCCACACGACGTACAGGTGATTCAGTCGCCCGAGGGTCGCTTCGTAGGCTATCCGGCAGATCGCATTGACGCGATCGTGGGCCCTTCGCCAGACCGGAGAGGCGGAGTCGGTCGAGTTCGCTGGGAGGGTGAGGTAGACGCTGAGGGGAATGAAGACGAGGGCGACCACCAGCGACGCCAATAGGGATACGGAAATAGGCAGGGCAAGGCGCACCAGGAAAAACTGGCCTTCGCCTTCGACCAGCGCGGCTGGGACAAAGACGATGACCGTGGTCAGTGTCGCCATGGTAATCGCCAGCGCGATTTCCCCGGCACCGCGGATGCAGGCGTCGGAACGTGACCAGCCCTCTCGATGATGTCGGTGGATGTTCTCGGCCACGACAATGGAATTGTCGACCAGCATGCCGACGGCGATGACCAGGGCGAGGATGGTCAGGACGTTGAGTGTTTCGCCGGCGAAGAACATGACAGCCAGGGCGATGAGCAGGGAGATGGGGATCGAGAGGGTGATGATCGCCGTGAGGCGAAAGCGCCGCAGGAAGAAGAAGAGCACGGCGCCGGCCAGGCCTGCGCCGATGAGCCCCCCGATCACCAGATTGTGAAGGGCTTCCTCCACGACGTCCCCCTGGTTGAAGAGCATCTCCATGTACATCGTCGAGAGGCGGGGATCGGTCTTCAGCCGCTCGAATTCGGCGTTCAATCGCCGCGAGACCTCGACGGTATTCGCCTCGCCCTCCTTGAAGACCACCAGGGCGACGGCGGGGCGCCCGTTCACGCGGACCGAATATCGCTTGTCCGGTTCCTCCAGTCGTAGGGTCGCGATGTCTTTGAGGCGGATCGACGGCGAGAGCGGCAAGTTCTCGACTTCCTCGATGGAATGATAGTGCGCGACCGAGCGAAGGAGGAGTTTGCGGCCGGCGTCGCGTACGTGGCCGCTGGCCAAAGTGAAGTTGTCGCCGGCGAGTTCCTGGGTCAGTTGGTAGAGATTCAATCCGCTGCCTTCGGCGCGCTGCCGGTCCACTTCGATGAGGATCTCCTTCTCCTCGAGGCCGTCGGTCTGGACGTTGGCTACGCCATCGATGCGTTCGAATCGCTGGACGATTTGCTTGCGGATCAGGGTGTAGTAATCGGTCAGGCCTGGGTCGATCGCCATGCCAATGACCGCCACTGGAATTCCGGAGGCGTCGTCCTTGCGAATGAACACGCGGTCGACATCAGAGGGGAAGAACAGTCGTGCGCGTTGAACACGATCACGGACTTCGCGATACGCCACATCCATATCCGTGCCGCGCTTGAATCGAAGGAAGGCGTTGGCGAAGCCCTTCGAGGAGTAGGAATTGACGCTGTCGAGACCGCGTACCGTGCTGAGTTCCTCCTCCAAAGGCAGGGCGATCTTTTGGAGAACCTCCTGGACGGGAGCGTCGCTCCAAGGAACGAAGACGCGCAGGCTGTGGCCGGTGTAACCGCGCGGGAAGAGTTCGGTGGGAAGGCCCACAGTGGCCACTACGCCGACGACGATGATGGTGAGGAGAAAGACCAACACCGTGACCCGGCGACAAAGGGAGGCGCGGGTTAGCGCGCCTGCCATTTCCTCGGCCCGATCCTGGGGTGGCGGTTCAGGCGTCATGCATCCTGGGCCGGCACCGGCGTCGCGGAAGGGCCGAACCACCGTTCCTGGGTTGCGATGGTGATGCGGTACAGCACCGGAATCACCACCAGGGTGAGCACGGTGGAGGTCGTCAGTCCAAAGATTACGGTGAGGGCCAGCGGAGTCCGGATCTCGGCGCCGTCACCGAGTCCAAGCGCCATGGGCAGGAGCCCGAGAATGGTGGTGGCCGTGGTGAGCAGGATGGGGCGCAAGCGCAGCCTGCCGGCGGTGACCAGCGCTTCCGAAAGAGGCAACCCGCGCGCCCGGAGTTGATTGGCGCAGTCGACGAGAACGATGGCGTTGTTGACGACGATGCCGGCGAGCACGATCAAGCCGAGGAAGACCATGACCGAGATCGGAGTGCCGGTGAGGGACAGTCCGGCCGCGGATCCGAAGAACGCCAGCGGTATCGAGGTCATGATGATGAGCGGCTGGAGCAGGGATTCGAACTGGGCCGCCATGATGACATACACGAGGAAGAGGCTGAGGCCCAAGGCGAGGAAGAGGCTCCCCCGGCTGCGTTCCCATTCCTCGTTTTGCCCTCGAATCGCGTAACTCACGTCCGCCGGGAGCGGAACCGATTCACGAAAAATGCGGTGGATGGCGTCGACGGCGGTTCCCAGGGAGCCCTGACCCACATTGGCCTGAAGCTGGGCGACGCGTTGGGAGTCGACGCGCCGGATTTCGCTGGGCCCCTCACCCAGTGACAGGGTTGCCACCGAACCCAGGACGACCGGTTTGTCGGCCCCGGGATTCACGACAAGCCGGCTGACCTCATCGACTTGTGCCCGGTCCTCCTCCTCGAGCCGAACCACGATGGGTATGCGCCGGTCCTTGAGATTGAATCGGGTGGCTTCGAACCCCTTGACCATGTCCCGGACCTGGCGGGCGATGGTGCCGATGCCGAGGCCATAGAGGGCGAGACGATCCCGGTGATAGGTCACCTGGATCTCCGGAGCCCCGCGGCGCAGGGAGGCTTCGACATCAGCCAGTTCGGGGCGCGCGGCCAGCAGGGATTCCATTTTTCGGGACAAGTCGCGAAGTTGATTCAGATCGTCGCTCTGCAATTCCAGGACGATGGGGCGTTGGGAACTGAAGAGCACGGGTCGCAGCACGCGCAGGTTGGCATCCGGAATCTGGTCAAAGTGCCGGCGCAGACGTTGCAGGACGCGAGCCTCGGTCTGGGCCGGGTCGGAACCCGGGCGCAGCACGATCTTGAATCGGGCGGTGTGTTCTCCCTCGTCCGACCGTTTAATGTTGGTGACATCGTACCCGAATGTGACGAGAACCGCTTCGATATCCTGCAGATCGGCAAGGACCGCCTTTTCGACCGGGGTCAGCAGCGCCACGGTTTCTTCGAGAGGCGTGCCGACCGGAAGATCAACCTCGAAGGTGAATTCACCTTGGTGAACTTCGGGTAGGAGTTCGTTGTCCAGGCGGCGGCCGATTTCCCAGGTCAGAACGGCGCAGGCGACCATGCCGGCCAGGACCGGGAGAGGGTGGATCAGAAATCCGCGGATCCAGGCAGGATAGCGGGTCTGGAGTTGATCGGAGAAGTTTCCGACCACTGTGGTGGCTGGCTTGAGGATCAGGCGGCCTGCGAACGCGATGGCGGGAACAAACGCTCGGAAGGTGAGCCAGGCTACGGCTCCGACGACGAGGAACAGCAGGCGACCGACGACCTCAAGCAGCAGGCCGACCGTCAGACGGAGCACCTGCCAGGGCAGAAACAAGGCACGCTTCCAGGGGCGCGGCTCGTTCGCGACCTCGCGCTGAAAATCCGACCAACTCGACAATTTGGACCGCAGCGGGTGGAAGGTCTGGGACGCTCCTTGAACCTTCAGGGGGCGGCGGCTGGCGAGCATTGGAATGAAGTAAATGGCGACAGCCAGGGAGGCGAGAAGGGAGGTCACGACCGCCATGCTAAGGTCGCCAAACGTCTGGCCGGCGATGCCTTCGACGAACACCAGGGGCAGGAACACGGCGACGGTGGTGAGCGTGGAGGAGATGACGGCGCCCTTCACTTCGGCGGTGCCGCGAACGGCGGCGCTCACGATATCGTCACCTTCCTCGCGACAACGGAAGATCGACTCCAGGACGACGATCGAATTGTCCACGAGCATACCGACCCCCAAGGCCAGGCCACCGAGGGACATGATGTTCAAGCTCACCCCGGCCAGGTGAAGCGGGGCGAAGGTGATGAGCAGGGACATGGGGATGCTCAATCCGATGATCGCGGTGGTTTTGGCGTCGCGCAGGAACAGGTAAAGGATGGCGACTGCCAGCAACCCGCCGTAGATGGCGGCATCCCGCACTTCGCGAATGCTGCTTTCGATAAACGTGGAACGATCTGCCACCACGCGAAGCCGGGCCCCCTCCTGGTCAAACAAACGTTGCGCCACGCCCGGTTTTGGAGGGGCGCTCGGTCCGAAACGGAACGCAAACCGCGCGGGCTTGGCTTCGAGTTCCTCCTTGGTGCGAATCTTGCCGACAGCGGCGATGACGGCTTTGGCCACCGAGACGATGTTGGCATCGGCCTCCTTGTAGATGTCGATTTGGACGCTCTCGGCTCCCTGCGTGCGGGTCAGAATCTCCCGTTCCCGGTGGGCGCGCACGATGCGGCCGAGGTCCCGGAGCCGAATCTCGCGGCCCTCCAAGCGAGTGATGACGGTTTCGGCGATCTCGTTGAGATTCTGGTATTCATTCAAGGCGCGGACCATGTACTCCGAGCGCCCTTCCTTGAGCGTGCCTCCGGCCACATTGATGTTCTCCTGCCGAAGGCGGTCGATGATGGACTGGATGGCAATGCCCGTGCGGGCCAGTGCCTCCTTGTCGAGGAGAACGTGGTACTCCTCCTCGAGTCCGCCGCGAACGCGGACGGCGGCGACGCCGGGAATGGGTTCGAGGGCGCGCTTGATCTGGAGGTCGGCGAGTCGGCGCAAGCGGCGGAGCCCCTGGTCGCCGGCGAAACGTTCGCCTTCACCGGAGAGGCTCAACTCCATGATGGGATCGAGAGCGGGATCGAAGCGCAGGATCAGAGGGCGTTCGGCTTCCTTGGGCAGGAAGACGAGGTCGAGTTTTTCCAGGGCCTCCTGGGCAGCCTTGGACATGTCGGTGCCCCAGAGGAACTCCAGAGTCACGTCGCTCAACCCGGCCCGGCTGACGCTCACCAGTCGATTGAGGCCGCCGAGCACTCCGAGCGCTTCTTCGATCGGCCGGCTAATCTCGTTTTCCACCTCCTCCGGTGCGGCTCCCGCATACTCCGTGCGGACGGTGAGCGTTGGATAGGTGAGTTCCGGCATCAAGGTTACCGGCAGACGCTGAAAGGAGAAGAAACCGAAGACGACCAACGCGGTGAACACCATGAGCACGGCCACCGGCCGAGTGGTGGTGAAACTTGACCTGGGCCGGATTGGGGCCGGTGGGATCTGGTGACTCATTCCCGGGAAGCGCTGAGTGCCGCGGGAGAGGCCGAGTCTTTCTTCTTCTCGGTCTCCGGGTCGGGATCCCCCGGAAGCCGGACCTTGGCCCCGTTCTTGAGGCCCGTTTGGCCGGCGATGACCACTTGGTCGCCTTCCTTGAATCCGGAAGTCGGTTCAACGTTGAGTCGGTCGGTGGCTCGCGGTTCGACGAGCAGTCGCTCCACTCGCCGGTCGGCACCCAGCCGAAACGCGTAGGTCTGATCGCCATCCAGAACCAAAGCCCGTTTGGAGATCAGCAAGGCGTCGGCGCGCGTGTCGAGGATCAGTTCGACATCGACATACATCCCGGGACGCAAGGGTCCTATATCATCGAAGCCGATGGTGACTTTGACCGTGCCGGACTTGGCATCGACGACGGGAGCGATGCGGCGAACGCGTGCGGTGAAGGCTTGATCGCCGACGGCGGTGGCTGTGACGCGCGCGGCCTGGCCCAAGGCGAGGTTCGCGAGGCTCTTCTCCGGGACATAGACACGCGCCACGGTCGAGGTGAAGTCGATGAGATCGAAGAGGTGTTGATTGGCGGAGACCAGGTCGCCAAGTTTGACGATGCGCCGGGTCAGGGTGCCGGTAATGGGCGCGCGGATCACGGTGTAGTCCAGCTCGCGCTGGGCATCCTCCAGCGCCAGCTCCAATTGGCGCACCTCGAACCTGGCGTCCGCGAAGGCCTGATCGCTGATGAGTCGTTGGGAATGCAGGGCTTCGAGGCGTCCGAATTCCTGTCGACTCTTGTCCAGGGAATTGGCGGCCTTGGCGACTGCCACCTTTTGATTCGCGTCGTCCAACCGGACCAGGACGTCGTCTCTCCGAACGTGGTCGCCTTCTTCAACCTTGAGTTCGATGACCCGATTGGCGGTGCGGGCGAAGACCTTGACCTCCTGCTCCGCCTCGAGGGTGGCGAAGGTGCGCAGGGTGGACTCGATGGGACCCCGGCGCACAGCCTCGACTTCAACAGGAATCGAGGCCTCCGTGTCCGACTTCGAATTGCCATCGGCGGACTTCTTGGAGTCCCTGCATCCGGAGCCGATCATCGCCGCCATCACGACTGCTGCCATCCAGAGAACCGACAAAGGGTGAGGTCGAACACGGTCGAGGCGGCAGGTGGAGGGGGGCATCATGGACGAAGAATGCGGCAAGCACACCATAGCGGCTCCTAGGGTTTCAGCGAATTCTTCACTTCCGCGTTTCTAACGGGCCAATCAGGAGAGTTGCGATGTTCGCGGTCCATGATCCTGGCAAGGCGTTCGGCACGGCGCGGTAGTCGGGCTGCGCGATCGAGGGTCTCGGAGGGGTCCGAGCCGAGGTGATAAAGTTCTACCGGCTTGCCCAGGCCGAGCCGGACGGCCTTCCAGTGGCCATCGAGCACCGCCTGCTTAAAGCCGCCCTCATGGAATTCCCAATACAGCGGCGACGGTCGGCGGGGGGCACGCCCGCCTTGGAGCATGCGGGCAACGGAGAGGCCGTCGAGGTGGGGCGGGGCCTTCGCTCCGGCGAGTTCCGCGAGGGTCGGGAGCAGGTCGGGGGCCCACCAGATTTCGCTCCGGACGCTGCCGGACGGAATGCGTCCGGGCCAACGGGCGATCATGGGGACACGGATGCCGCCCTCGTAGAGGTCGCGCTTGATGCCGCGCAATGGTCCGTTGGAATCGTTGAAGTCGGGGTCGTTGCCGCCTTCGCGATGGGGTCCGTTGTCTGAAGTGAAGAGGACGAGCGTTCCGGCTTCGAGATCGAGTTCCCGCAGGAGGTCGAGGATTCTTCCGACATCGCGGTCGAGGCGAGTGACCATGGCCGCGTGTGCCTTGGCGGGAGTCGGCCAGGGCAGATCGCGGTATTCGGCGAGGTCAGGGATTTCCATGCCGTCCTTGCCGGCCTCGTTGTTGGCGTGGGGAAGGGTGGGGGTAAAGCAGAGGAAGAAGGGGTGTTGCCGATGGCGGCGAATGAAGTCGAGGGCTTCCTCCGCAATCAGGTCCGCGCTGTATTGGGCCCGGTTGGAGGATTGACCGCCGCCGGCCCAATCCTCGTTGGGGACGATGTTGGAAAGCGTGACGCGTTCCTCGTTCCGCCAAAGGTAGGTGGGGAAATAGTTATGGGCATGGTGCTGGTTCAGGTAGCCGAAGAACTCGTCGAATCCTTGGGAACGCGGCAGTCCGACCTCGGCGCCAGGGACATCGCCCAGACCCCATTTGCCGATCAGGCCGGTGACGTAGCCGGCGGATTTCAGGACCTCGGCGACTGTGACATCGTCGGGGCGCAATGACTGGGCCAGGGGATTTTGCCGGCCGGCATTGCCGCGGACGCGACAATGGCCGGTGTGCAGGCCCTGCATGAGCGCGCTTCGGGATGGGGCGCACACCGTGGATCCGGCGTAGTAGCGGGTGAAACGTGTGCCTTCAGCCGCCAACCGATCGAGACGGGGGGTGCGAATGCGGGTTTGTCCGTAACACCCAAGATCCCCGTAGCCCAGGTCATCGGCGAGAAGGACGAGGATATTGGGAGGCCGGGAGGCGGGCGTGGCCTCCGTGGCAAGACCGAAGGCAACCCACACGACCAGCATGGCCAGTCGGCCGGGCGCCAGGATCCCGCGGTGGCAGGTCCGGTGCGTCATGGTGCGGCAGGGGAGTATTGGAGGTGAGTGCGGAAGAACCCTATTCGGCGTCGCCGGCCGTAATCTGACTCAGCGGCGCCGTGGCCGGCGCCAGGGATGAGGACGAAGTCAAATGGCTTGTCGGCCTTCACCAACGCGTTGACGACCTGAAGCGTGCTCGAAGGATCGACGTTTTTGTCGAGTTCGCCGACGACGAGCATGAGGTTGCCTTGGAGGCGGTGGGCCTGGGTGACGTTGGATTGCTCGGCATAGTGCGGACCGATGGGCCATCCCAGCCAGGCCTCGTTCCACCAGATCTTGTCCATGCGATTGTCGTGGCACCCACAATCGGCGACGGCGGCCTTGTAGAAATCGCCATGGGCGAGCAGGGCGCGGAGGGCGTTTTGACCACCGGCAGATCCGCCGTAAATGCCGACTCGTTGGAGATCGAGTTGTGGATAGGCCGCCGCGGCGGCGCGCAACCAGGCGATGCGGTCGGGGAATCCCGCGTCGCCGATGTTTCTCCAAGCGACGTCGTGAAACTTCTTGGACCGCCAGTTGGTGCCCATGCCGTCGATCTGCACGACCACGAACCCGCGGTCGGCGAGTTCCTCCTGGTGACGGTAGGCGGCGCGAAACGACTTCGGCACGTGCTGGCCGTGCGGACCGGCGTAAATGTTCTCGATCACCGGATAGCGACGGGCGGGGTCGAAGTCGCGCGGTCGATGGAGAATGCCCCAGATCTCGGTGGTTCCGTCGCGCCCGACGGCGTGGAAGCGTTCCGGGAACCGACCGCGGGCGCGCAGGACTTCGGCTGCGTCCGCCTGTTCGAGGTGGCAAACGAGTCGGCCGTCTTCGGCGCGGCGCAGTTCCACTTGGGGTGGGGCGTCCACGCGCGACCAGGTGTCGATGAAATAGCGCCGGTCCGGGGACCATTGGATTTCATGGGTCCCGTCGCCCTCGGTCAGTCGTATGAGGCCGGAACCGTCGAGATTCACCCGCATGAGATGGACGTGGTAGGGGTCTTCGCTGGGGCGGACACCGCTGGCGCGGAACCAGACCTGGCCTTTCTCGACGTCGAGTTTGTCGACCCCACGGACGACCCATTGCCCTTGGGTAATGGGGTTTTTCACCGCACCGGTGCGGGCGTCGACGCGGTAGAGGTGGTTCCAGCCTGAGCGTTCTGACATCCACAGCAGTTCGCCGCTGGCGTCGAGGATTTCGAGGTAGGTCTTGTTGGAGTAATCGAAGAACGTCGGGCAGTTTTCATCGACGATGGCCCGGATCTCGGCCGTGGCACCGAGGGTGACTGCCGAATCGGAGCCGCCGGGCCACGAGACTGCGAGAACACGCAAGACTTGGTGCCCGCGCTGGTTGTAGAGGAAGGTGAATCGTGAACTATCGGGAGCCCATCGGAACTCATCGAGACTCCAGGGATGGGGGAACAAGGAGTCAGCGAACGGCACCTCGACGGCGGGTTCGACGCCGAAAAGGCGCGGGCGCTGAGTGGGGATTTCGTCACCCGGCTTGAGGTAGGGATAGGAGCTGAGCCGGGGTTGGAGTTGGTCGGCTGGGGACGATTCGATCAGGTTCACACGACGTTCGGGCACGGTGCGGGTTTGCAGAGCCACCAGTTTCTTGCTGTCGGGGGACCAGAAAACTTCGGGCAGCGTCGCCGGAGGTTCAGGCGCGTCGTATTCCATGCCCATGAGGCGCGCCCGTTGGACATCCTTGCGGAAGGACTGGCCCGGGCTGCCGTCGAAGGAGAGGGGGAGTTCCTGGCCCGACTTGCGTTCACGGATCCAAAGGTTGTGATCGCGGACGAACGCTTCCCAGCGTTGGTCCGGGGAGGGCACGGTCCGTTGTTCGACGCGGCGGGCGGCCGCTTCCGCGCGGCGGCTGCGCCGGCTGGATCGTTGCTCGGTAATACGGGCACGCTGAGGGTCCGCTGCGGCCTCAAAGACGGCGACAACATCAGCGCCGCGGACGGCGATCCACACGTGGCCGGCGTAGGTGTTCTGGCGACGGGTCTCGCCGGGCTTGAGACGGCCATAAGAGACCCGGTTGCCATCGTTGCTGATCCAGAAGAGTTCAACCTCTTCGCGCAGCTGATTGTCGAAAAGCACGGAAGTGGCCCGTCCGGCGGCAGTCGAAGGATGCGGTTCGTCGATTTGCGGAAGGCTGCCATCGGCGGTATCGCCTTCGACCCGCTGAAGTTGGTGGGTCGCCAGGTCGAGGCGAAAACGGCCCGCCTCGCCGTTGAGTTCGAGGGCGTCGTCGGTGCCGCCGAGCGTGAGGGTGTCGACCGGCAGTTTGCCCGCATCGATGGAGCGCCCGGTGAGTGCCGCGAGCGCCTCGGCGACGCGGCTATGTTGGAAGGCAGAATAGCGGGTCCCGGTCTCCGGATTGACGATGACGAATTCGCGTTGGTCGCCGGGAAGTTCGTTGCGGTACCAGAACCGCGTCTGGTTGGTGTTCCAATGCGGTTCGACGCGGTCGCGGTAGATCCTGGGTGGGGCTTCAGCGGATTCGACCGTTAGGCTGACTGCCAGAGCGGTCAGAAGAAGGATGAGGGCCGTGTGTGGGAATGGAACGAGTCTGGGCGGCACGGCCCGAGCATGCCGCAGACATTCGTTCGGGTCGATGCGGGAGCGCCGGTCAACCGAATCGTTCGGGGGCCAATGCGGTGAGATCGATGTCCGGCCTTTGATCCGACATCACCTGCGCCATCAGTTTTCCAGTGATCGGGGCGAGGGAGAGTCCCATCATGGCGTGGCCGGTGGCGATGCCGAGATTATCGAATCGCGCACTGCGGCCCAGGTAGGGCATGCCATCGGGCGAGACCGGACGCAAGCCGCGCCACGGCTGGATGCCTTGGAAATCCTCGATGCGGAAATTGGGGTAATAGTTGGGCACGGCTTTGACGATGCCGCGGACGCGGACCGGGTTGATGTCCTCGTTGAGCCCGGCGATCTCCATGGTTCCGCCGAAGCGCAGGGCGGAGCCGATGGGAGTGATGGCGATGCGTGCTTCGGTGAAGATGGCGCAGATCTGGGGAAGTTCGCGGGGTTTGGGTACGGTGAGGCTGTAGCCCTTGCCGGCTTGTGTCGGGAGGCGAAGCCCGAGGTCCTTTGCGACCGTGGGCGACCAGGATCCGCCGCACAACAGATACCCGTCAGCGGTGCGATCCCCGGCTCGCGTTCGTGCCGCCTCGATGTGGCGTCCGCGAGTCTTCCAGCCTTCGATTTCAGTATCCCACACCAATTCACCTCCCATTTTTTCAACGGCAGCGCAGAGACGATCGAGGAATCGATCGGGAGCGAGGTGGCAGTCTTTGGGGAAGTAGACGGAACCGGCGATAGTCATCGTCACTCCGGGATCGAGTGCGGCGGTTTGGCGGGCATCGAGCACGTCGGCCGGGATTCCGAGTTCGCGCGAGCGCGCGGCGGTGCGCGCCTCCTCGTCGAGGGCGTGCTGGGTGCGACACAACATCAGCAGCCCGCGGCGGACCAGGCCGAAGTCGTTGTCGGGAAGCTCGGCGAGTTCCTCGAACAGGGCGCGGCTCGCCAGGCTAAGGTCCCGAAGCAGAGGCGCGGAACGCGCCACATGCGCGGCGTTGGCGCAACGCATGAAACGGAGTCCCCAGGTGAGAAGGTCCCAGTCGAGCCGTGGTTTGATATACAGGGGTGATTCGGGATTCCACATCCATCGCAGCGCCAGGGAGACGGCCCCGGGGGCGGCGAGCGGCACAAAATGGCTGGGGACGATCATGCCTGCATTGTGACGCGAACAGCAGTCGTGGATGCGTGGTCCTCGTTCGACGAGGGTGACGCGGTGACCGGCCCGGAGGAGGTAGTACGCGGTGGAAAGTCCGATGACCCCGCCGCCGGCGATGAGGAAATGTCGTTGAGAAGGCATTTCGGTTGGCGTTGAACGCGGTCCGCAGAGTGCCTCGGTGTTCAGGCGGTGTCGCGCCGGGAGTGGCCGGCCGAGGGATCGGAGAAGGAGGCCTTTGGACGACCCCGCGTGGGTCTTCAGGGGTGCCAGATCCGAATGTCCGGCGGATGGATCGCCGAGTTCAACGGATGTCGGCGGGGACCGCGAAGATTTCCAGGGTCGGGAGCGCCGCCTGAGTATCGTTGGTGGCGAGCAGGTAAAGGGTGTTCAGCCCGGCGACCACCCCGACGGGCGATCCGGCTTCCAGGCGGGTGATGTGAAAGCCGGCGCGCCGCGCGGCGGTCCATGGCCCGATCGACGATCGGGCGGTCAGGAGTCTGGGTTCGGTGGGGCTGCGAACCAAAGCGTAGAGGAGATCGGGAAGCGGCGAAGGCAGGGTGACCTCGACCTTTGCCCACCGGTCACGCGAGAGACCCGCGGCGGGGTTGGAACCTGCGAATCGTTCGGTGTTGGCGGGATCCGGATCGGGAGGTGCGTCGGTCGGATACTGCCACGGGAGGCCTCCATCGCCGCCAGTTCCAACGGCGATGAGCCGACGTGGCACGCCATTGCGAAGGACGCGCTCGCACTCCTTTGCCGCTGAATTGGAGTTCGGCCGTGCCCGGAGATTATCGATCCAAAGCTGAAGCGCCTGATCGACCTGCCCGGTGACTTCGCAGGTGAGGGCCAGGTTGCCGCGCACGGTCTGGACGAAATCGTGGTCTTCGGGCAGACGGGTGCGGATGTCGCGAAGCAGGGAAGCGAAGAGTTGCCGGGCTTCGTCCAGATGGCGTCGATGGTCGTAGAGGTAGGCTCCGAGTTCGTTGCGGACCTTTTCGGTGCGGATGTTGCGGTGGCCGTAGCGGGACTCGAAGGCAGCCAGGGCACGGCGATGGAGGCGTTCGCCCTCTTCGAAGTCGTTCGATCTTCCGTGCTCGCGCGCCACCAGGGACAAAGCCGGATAGGCGTCGATCTCCGGTGCCTGACAGACAGTGCGGGCGGTGTTCCATGCCTCGCGAGCCAGCTCGAACGCCTCGGTTCGACGGCGCAGGCGATAGAAGTTGGCGGCGAGTCGGCTTTTGCAAAGGACGGTCAGGCGGTGATTCGGCCCGAGATGTTTCTGGGCAAGATCCCGTGCACGCTCGGCTTCGGGCAGCGCCTCCGCGGGCATGCCGGCCTGATCCACGGCATACGCGAGATCGAGGCGGGCGCGGATGGTCTTTTCGTGGGCCTCGCCAAAGGCCTGTTGCAGGACGGCATGAGCGCCGCGCAAATGACGGATGGCGGGTTCATGCAAGCTGAGGTTCCCGTAGGCGCGACCCACGGTGGTGTGGATGGTGGCAAGAGCGGCGGGTTGATTGGACAGCCCCGGCGGGATGTTGAGCAGGGCGCGATCGAGGACGGCGCGCAGGCTGATGTCGGGTTGCGTATGGTTGTCTGGATCGGCCATCCCCAGGATCTCGTCATTGAGAAACTGGAGGACTGCGCCGGCGGTGGCGGCGTCGCGTTGGGCGCGCCAGGCGAGATGGACGCTGACGACGGCCGAGAGGACCAGGAGAGTCACGACCAGCGCGGCGGCGGGCAGCGCGGTGCGATGTCGGCGCGCGAATTTGCGCAGGCGATAACGGAAGCTGGGTGCAACGGCGACGACAGGTTGGTCGCGGAGGTAGCGTTGAACGTCCTGGGCGAAGGCGCTGGCGGACTCGTACCGGCGGGTGCGGTCCTTTTCGAGCGCCTTCATGACGATCCAGTCGAGGTCGCCGCGCAAGAGTCGTGAGAGGCGTTTGGGATCGGAGCGTCGACGGCGCGCGGCGGCTTCGCGGTCAGGCAGGGAGAGCGTGTTGAGGCGAGTCGAAGGCTTGAGAGGTTCGCAGTCCCGCAACCGGCGGCGGAGATCCTCGTAATCCCCGCTGAGCAGTTCCGCGGTGTCGAACGGTGTCCGGCCGGTGAGCAGTTCGTAGAGGAGAACGCCGAGGGAGTAGACGTCGGTGCGGGTATCGATATCGAGTCCGCTGAGTTGGGTTTGCTCCGGGCTCATATAGGCCGGGGTCCCGAGGAACTCGTGGTAGCGGGTAAAGATGGTCTTATCCGTGAGTTCCTGCTGGGTGGCCTTGGCGATGCCGAAGTCGATGACCTTGGGAACAGGGCGATCGTCATGCATCGTCACCAGGACGTTGTTGGGTTTGATATCCCGGTGGATGATGCCTTTCTGATGCGCGTGTTGGATGGCGGAACAGACCTCGACGAAGAGGTGCAGTCGTTCCTCCGGAGTGGCTTCGGTGTCGTCACAGAAGCGGGTGATGGGCGTGCCGCGCACGAGTTCCATCACGAAATAGGGGCGCCCGGTTTCGGTGGCTCCCGCGTCGAGGACCTTGGCGATGTTGGGATGGTCCATCAGCGCCAGGGCCTGTCGCTCCGCTTCAAAGCGGGCCACCACCTGGCGGGTGTCCATGCCGAGCTTGATGATTTTCAGGGCGACCTTGCGGCGGACGGGTTCGCGCTGTTCGGCCATGTAGACCACGCCGAAGCCACCTTCCCCGATCTTCTCGAGCAGACGATACCGATCGACAATGGATCCGATGTCTTCGCGGCTGGCAGGTGCCGAAGCGGCCGCCGGCGAGGCATCCAGGAAGCCCGGTCCGGCATCATGAGCCGTCAACAGGGCCCGCACGCGGTCGAGAAGTTCGGCGTCGCCGGCGCAGGCCTCGGCAATCCAGTCGGCCCGATCGCGGACGTCCGGGATTTCCAGGGCCTCCAGGAAGATGTCGCGTTCCCGACTCATGAAGCGGATCCAAGTTCGCGGTAGAGCCAGGCCCGTGCGAAGGCCCAGAGTCGGGTGGCGGAACGTTCGGCGAGGCCCAGCGCCGCCGCCGCCTCCTGTCCAGTCAGACCTCCAAAGAAGCGCAGTTTCACCAGCGCCGCGGCCTGAGGGTCTTCGCGCTCAAGACGATTGAGAGCCTCGTGGACCCCCAGGATGTGATCGTCGGTCGAGGCGACCGGCAGGTCGTGGTCCGTCCACGTCACGCGCTCCCATGCGCCGCCGCGCTTTTGAGCCGCCTTGCGGCGGGCATTTTCGACGAGGATGCGGCGCATGGCTTCAGCGGCGGCTCCGAAGAAGTGGCCGCGACTGTTCCAGGGTCGGGCGGGATCGGCGCCGAGCAGGCGGAGGTAGGCCTCGTGCACCAGTGCGGTGGCCTGGAGAGTTTGACCTTCGGGTTCCTTGGAGAGACGGGCAGCAGCGAGGCGCCTCAATTCATCATAGAGAAGCGGAATCAGTTCGGCGGCTGCGGCGGCATCGCCGTCGCCGATCCGCTGCAGGCGTTGGGTGATATCGCCGGGTTCAGTCATGACACGGGCCCTTGAAGGCGGGTGGACGAACGGTGTGGATGGGGCCCCGTTCGCGCCTCCGCGATAATGGCAGACTAGAAGGCCCGGGCTGCCAGAACAAGGAGGGCTGCGCGTTTCCGAACCGTTTCGACGTGAATGACGGGTGGTTTCTCGTTGGCGGAGGTCGGATGGATCGAGGGTCTTCATGTTAGTCCAAAATCTCCGTGCGCAAAGGAGGGGTGCACCTTGGCCAGGAATCTTCCGCGGGACTTCGAGGGAGCCGGGTAGGGGGCTCCGGGGTAGCCGCGCAGCGGAATTCGCGTCTTGGGTTCACCTCGATGGGCATTGGATCCCATCCTTTGGCCCTTGTGGCGCTGCGACGAGGGATTCGCGGTGTCGACCGGTTCGCAGCTAGGGCCGAATGGATCCCGGGCGCCAAAGATTGATGTTTCCTACTCGCCTGCGCACTGGAGCGGAGTATATCCGCTGGCCCATGAGATCGAACGTTTTGGCTCTTGGGTTGCTGGCGTTGATGGCGAGCCGGTTCGCTGACGCGCAAGGTTCGGCGTTTGGATATCAAGGCCGGCTGACGGAAGGAGGACAGCCGGCCAACGGGTTGTTCGACGTCGCTGCGCGGCTCTTCAATGCGGAAGTGGCTGGGGGGCAGGTTGGACCGAGTCGCACCAATTTCTCGGTGACCGTCAGCGGCGGGATTTTTCTAACCGCACTGGATTTTGGTACTGGCGTGTTTGACGGGCAACCGCGGTGGATCGAATTCGCCGTCCGTCCCGCTGGCACTGGGGCTTTCACGGTGCTCGCGCCGCGCCAGCCGCTGACTCCTTCGCCGTATGCGCTATTTGCCATGACCCCGGCCGGGCCGAAGGGTGACCTGGGACCGGTAGGGCCGGTGGGGCCGAAGGGCGACAAAGGGGACACGGGTTTGCAGGGACCCAAAGGCGACAAAGGCGATCCGGGGCCCGCGGGGCCTCCGGGGCCGGCCGGATCGAACGATGGTTGGAGCCGGTTGGGAAATGCGGGCACTAACCCGAGCACGGAGTTTATCGGCACCACCGACGCCAACGCCTTTGTCATCAAGGCAGGGAATCAGCAGATTTATCGATTCGAAGGCCAGCCCAGTGGACACCGCATTATCGGTGGCCGGGGCACGTCGGTGGATCCAGGTTCGACGAATTCCGCGGTCTTGGGCGGTCGCGACAATGCCATCGGCGTGAACGCCCATGAGTCGGTGATCGCCGGTGGCCTCGATAATATCGTCGGACGGGAACAGAGGTCGGCGTTTATTGGCGGCGGGGCGCGCAACGAGATTCAGCAGGACAATCAGCATGCCATGATCGCGGGCGGGCGGGATAATCGGATTGGCACCAACGTCGTCATCAGCCTGGTGGTGGGTGGCGGCGAGAACCGGATCGCCAACAACGTGGATGGTGGCGTGATGGTGGGCGGATTCCGCAACGACATCCTGGGCTCCAACAATCCCAACCGGCGCGAGATCGCACCGATCCTGATCGGCGGTTCGGACAACGAGATCGGCCGCGAGAGCAATTGGGCGATCATCCTCGGCGGAGACAACAACCGCATCGGAACGAACGCCGCCAGTGCCATCGTCGCGGGGGGAACCAACAATCTGGTGGCGGACAATTGCGGGCACTCGTTTGTCGCCGGCCGCCGGTGTCGGGCCAATCACCAGGGTGTCTTCATGTGGGCCGACAGCCAGAACGCCAGCTTCGCATCGGCGGCGATCAACTCGTTCAACGTTCGCGCTGAAGGCGGAGCCCATTTCTCCGGGGACACCTCGATGTTCTTCGGAAACACGACGCGACAGATGCTCAACCTTTGGGGGAATTCCTACGGTGTGGGGGTCCAGAGTTCCACGCTCTACTTCCGGACCGATGACAACGGCAGCTTCTCGTGGCATCGCGGCGGGACCCACTCCAACAACGCCAATTCTCCAGGGTCCGGAGGGGTGGAAATGATGCGTCTCAACTCCGGCGGGCTCCGGGTGAATGGCACGTTCGTCAGTGCCTCCGATCGAAATCTGAAGGAGAACTTCGGTCCGGTGAATCCGCGGGAGGTCCTCGACAAAGTGGCCGCCATGCCCATCAGCGAATGGAACTACAAGCAGGACCCCGGGTCCCGGCATATCGGTCCCATGGCCCAGGACTTTCGCGCTGCCTTCGCCTTGGGAGAGGACGAGAAGAACATCGCCACGGTCGATGCGGACGGGGTGGCGCTGGCGGCGATCCAGGGTTTGAACCAGAAGGTCGACGAACAGGCGAAGGCCTTGCGGGAGCGCGATGAGCGAATCGGCCGGTTGGAGGCCGAACTCTCCGAGTTGCGGGGCCTGGTGCAGGCCGCGCTTGCGCGCCATCCTTCCAACCAAGCGAGGAACCCGTGAAGACGCAACGTTGGATCCTGACCTGGGTCGGCGGCGTCGCCCTGGTGGCAGCGGTTTTGGGTTACGGAAGCGCGGTGGGTTCCTCGGGTGGCGGCGTGTTCTCGCTCGCGGGCAATCTGGCTGGGGGAGGCGGTGTCTCCCGTGGGGGCGCCTACGTGCTGACCGGCGCGGTGACGCAACCGGGGATTCTCGGATCGTCAGGAGGTGCCTACGAACTGGCCGCCGGTCTTTTTGGCATCGCCGTCATCCCCACGCCGGGGACACCGATGATAGCGGTGAGATTCACGGAGGACAAGCTGGCTGAACTCAGTTGGGCCGTCGATGCCAGCGGCTTTGTGCTCGAGTTCAGCCCATCCGTCGGACCCGATGCGGTTTGGCAGCCGGTCTCGCCGGCACCCACCGGAAACACCTTTGTGACGCCGTGCCAACAACCGGCACGGTTCTTCCGGTTCCGAAAACCGTAGTCGACGTCTCCCGCGCGCGCGGGCGCCAGGAGGGGCAGGCTCCTGGGTCAACTGAGGCCGCGGATTTCGGCATTCGCGGCCCGAAGGCGTACGGCCAACACGCGAGTCAGGTTGCCCAGGAGCCGAATCTGGAGGCCGGACTGCCCCATTTCGGAGAGACGATCGTAGGCGTCAAAAGGCAGAGCCCAGGCGCGGACTGGGGTGAGGCTGCGGACGGTGGCGGAACGCGGTGCTCGATCCGTCAATGCCAACTCGCCGACGCTCATTCCGGGACCCAGCCTTCCGACCTGAACCTCGGATCCTTCGGCCCCCACCCAGACGCTGACTTCGCCTTCGACGATGAAATACAAGGCATCCGAAGCGGAGCCGGAGGCCATGATGACCTGGTGGGCGGGCCATTCCACCGGCCGCAACCATTCCTGGAGCGCCTGGAGTTCCGCGGCGCCGAAGCCTTTGAGCAGTTCCTGATCCTCGAGGCGCGGCACCTCGGTGATGCGGGTGGCGTTGGGGCGCAACTTGAGCAGATCGTCCTCGAACGCTTCCAGCGCGGCGTCGCGATCCGCATAACGACACAGATGGTTCCAGCCGTCCTCGGTCATGCGGGTCGTCACGTATTCTCGCAACAAGGCATGCTGCCGGGCGCCGGCGAGACAGGCGCGCTTGAGCCGAGCCGCGAGTTGGTCGTGCAGCTCCAACAGCAATTTGCAGGAAGCTTGGTCGACATCGATGACGCGGCTCAGATCGATGATGGCATGCGTGGCATTGGGGAGATCCGCCAGGATGGCGTGGATGGCCAGTTCGGTGGAGGCGAAGATGAGGCGACCGCCGAATTCATAGAGCCGGATGCCATGCCCCTCGCGCGTGAGGGTGGCCAGTTGCTCCGTGGTGCGGAGACGGCGGCTGCGGACCGCTCCGCCGTTGCGGATGTTGCGCAGCGCCGGGATGACCACCCGCGGCGTGTTGAACATGTGGAGTCCAAACGCCATGGAAAGGTCCGTGCACACCCGGATCCCGCGAACGCTGTTGCCCCGGGCATCGAGCGGCGGCGAGAACACCGCCACCCCGAGTTGTCCGGGTAACACCGCCATGATGCCTCCGGAAACACCGCTCTTGGCCGGCATGCCGACATTGAAGATCCAGCCGCCGGCGAAGTCGTACATGCCGCAGGAGGTCATGACACTGAGCAGTCGGCCGACGGTGAGCGGGGCAAGGACCCGCTGGCGCGTGACAGGATTAACGCCTCCACTGGCGAGCGTGGCGGCGATGACGGCGAGATCATGGCAGGTGACCTGGATCGAGCATTGGCGGAAGTAAAGGTCGAGGGGTTGTTCGGGATCATCCGTGAGAATGCCGGCGTTGCGCAGGAGATGGGCGATGGCGCGGTTGCGGTGTCCCGTGTCGCGCTCGGAACGGTAGACAGCGTCATCGATCTCGAGATTGCGGCCGGCGATTTCAGAGAACCGGCGCAGCAACATCGCCTCGCGGGCCTCGGCGCTTTCTCCCGGGATCAGGCTGGTGGTCGCGATGGCGCCCGCATTGATCATCGGGTTCAGAGGACGCCCGGTCTGCGGATCGAGACTGATGGAATTAAAGGCGTCACCGGACGGTTCCACTCCGACCTTGGCTTGGACCGGTTTCAGTCCGTGGGATTCCAAGGCCAGGCCGTAGACCAGCGGCTTCGAGATCGACTGAATGGTGAAGGGTACGCTGCTGTGGCCGACGTCATGAATCTGGCCGTCGACGGTGGCGACCGAGATGCCGAACCACTCGGGGTTGGCGTGGCTCAGCTCGGGTATGTAGTCCGCGACTTTGCCATCTTCGAGCCGCGCGTACTTGTCATGGAGTCCCTGAATGAAATTTTGAATGGGAGACGGAAAAGTACCGGAAGAAAGATCTCGTGAATTCATGGATGCGTGAAAAGGCGCAGTCCGACGAGCCTCTCGAATTGGGGGAATTCCGAGGACATCGCCGCCGTTGCGCGGGGCCATGAGACCTGAAATCGGCGGGTAGGGGCAACCGGATTTCGATGTGGATGAATCTCGACGTTCCGGATCGGCTGGGAACCCAGCCGGTTGCGACCCTGGCGCCAGGTCGCGAACCCGCGGGTCGGGACAGGATTTCAAGTCCGAAGGGGGGGCGACCGTCCTTAGCATCCCGCCGATCCCATGGAAAAGGGGCGCCCGCCCCGACGATCCGCAGCCGCCAGCGACGGGCGACGTCGTTCTTTCCCTTGCCGGGCCGGAAATCCTCGCCAAGAGTCCCGCCCCTGTTGTTTCTATGGGACACGTCAAACTCCACATCCCGGGGCCGGTTGAGGTCAGCGACAAGACGTTCGAGGCGTTTTGCCGCCCGATGATCGGGCACCGAGGTCAGGGATTCAAAGATCTCTACGCACGCATCCAACCTCAACTCCAGACGCTGCTGGGTACGCGCCAATTGGTTTACCTGAGCACCTCCTCGGCCTGGGGGGTGATGGAAGCCGCGATTCGAAACCTTGTCTCCAAGAAGGTCTTGAACTGCATGTGCGGCGCGTTCTCGGACAAGTGGTTGGATGTGTCGAAGCGGTGTGGGAAGGCGGCAGATGGACTTCAGGTGGCCTGGGGCTCTCCCATCCTTGCGGCGGAAGTGGATCGCCGCTTGGCGACCGGCGAGTATGACGCGCTGACCTTGATCCACAACGAGACCAGCTGCGGCTTGATGAATCCGCTGGAGGAAATTGCCGCCCTGAAGGCGAAGTATCCTGACGTCCTGTTCGTGGTCGACACGGTCAGTTCGCTGAGCGCCGTACCCATGAATTTCGAGACGCTGGGCATTGACGTGCTTCTGGCCGGGGTTCAGAAGGCCTTCGCGCTGCCGCCGGGTCTGTCGATTTTCACCTGTTCACCGGCGGCGTTGGCCAAGGCGGGGGCGGCAGGGGATCGCGGGTACTACTTCGATTTCCTGGAGTTCCAGAAGAACGCCGAGCAGCACATGACGCCGAGCACGCCGAGTGTCAGTCACGTGTACGCGTTGTCCGCCAAGCTGGATGACATCTTCGCCGAAGGCCTTGAGGGGCGATACGCGCGGCACCGCCGGACCAACCAGATGTTGCGGGATTGGGCGGCCGGGCACGGCTTCACGCTCTTTCCGGAGAAAGGCTACGAATCGATGACGCTGGTGTGCGTCAACAACGGGGCGAAGCCCGGCGGCCGGGTGATCGACGTGGCCAAGTTCCAGAAATTGGTCAAGGACCAGGGAATCCTCATCGATGGGGGGTATGGGAAGATCAAGGGAACCACGTTCCGGATCTCGAACATGGGGGATGAAACACCTGAAAGCATTCAGGCCCTGATCGATGTGCTCAACGGGGCACTGGCCAAACTGTGAAAAAGAAACTGGCGAAGCGGGGGCCGGTTCCTGGAAAGTGCTGCACTACGATGAGATTGTCTTTCTGCCAATTCCTGGGTGTCGCGGCCCTTGCCGCGAGTTGTTCGGCGGTGGCTGGCACCAACGGTTTCATTGCGCCGGCGTTTCGGGGACAGCCGGACACCACCTTCACGGGGTGGGAAAGTTTCACCGTCGGGATCGGAGAGCCGGGCAATGCCGGCGACCTTCCCGGCAGCAATAACAGCGCCCGCTTTTATCAAACCGCACCGGGCGCCATGGTCCTGGGTTCCGGCAACATCTACAACGGCGCCGACAAGAGCCAATTCGAGGTCCGGTACACCGCGGCCTCCCAATCCGTGGGCTTGGTTTCCCTCCAGATTCGCACCTTGGGAACCGAGTTGAGCTACGATTCCCTCAAACTGGTCGGAGCCGGCGACACCGGGCCCATCACCTTGACCGCGACGCGCACCGAGCTCGATCGCATTTCCTTCGGTCCGCCCCCGCCCAATCCGGGGAGCGGCGTCGGCGTTTCCAGCCTGTGGCAGTGGGACCTGAGCGGACTCGGCGTTGATTATTTCTCGGTGAGCGTCGCCGCGGCCGAGATCAACCTGAGCCTGGATTCAGCGACCCTGGACGTGCAGCTGGTGCCGGAGCCGACCGTGGTGCCGTTGGCCATGCTGGGTGGTGCGCTGTTGATGCTGTGCCGCCGGAATCAGCGCTGATCGGCGGATGCGACCCAACTTCGAGCGATTTCGAACCCGGCCCGGTTCGACGGCGAGGTGGAACTTGCAGCGGGGGCTCGTGTTCGCCTTCCTGCTCGGCATTGGTGTCTTGGCCCGCGGCGAGACATTCGCCTGGTCACCGGAGAAGCCGACACTCGACCGTTGGTTTTATCCGTTCAATTTCGAACCCGGGGTTCGGCGCGTTGCCCCCACCTATGGGTCCTTCGACTACCGCTTCGACATGCGGGATGCACAGTTCCTCCTGGGTTGGGACACGGGCACGGCTATTCCCACCAACGCGGGGCCTTCGAAGTATTTGATTCAATCGGCCAGGATCCTCCTCACCTCGATTCTCCCGCCGCTGCCGAATCGGGCGTTCGTTTATGATCCGACCCCGGATCATTACCTGAGTTACCTCACCAACCAGCCCGGCTATCGGCCCGACGACGATCCGGGGCGGCCAGTGGAGTTGTTTGGCGTTGGGTATCGCGGGGGATTCGATGCGGAGACGTTTCTTGAAGGTTCGCCCTACGGCGCCATCGGACCAATCACCAGCACCAACGTTTCGATCCGGACCCGGAACGCCTACGCCGCTGCCTACGACACCAATGGTGTTCTGGTGGACGTGGCCAATAACATCGGCCACCTGCAAACCAATTGGAATGAGGCCGCGTTCCCGGTGCATCCATGGGCCATCGGAACAACCACCGCCGTCCCACCTGGGGGCGAGGTTCCCAACGACGCGAAAATCGAGTTTGCCGTCGACCTCACCGATCCTCAGGTCCTGGGATACCTTCAGTCCGGACTCCACGAAGGTCGGCTGCGTCTGATGGTGAGTTCGTTGTCGCCCGCCAATCAGAGCACGGCTGGAGGGACCGGGGCGGGGGGAGGCGGGGCGTATCCATGGTGGTCCACCAAGGAGAACTTGCTATACGACCCACCCCGACTGGAATTGTCGGTCACCGTGGTGACGGAGAGCGACACGGATGGAGATCAATTGCCCGATGACTGGGAGCGGTTCTGGTTTGGCAATTTGACCGAGACCGGACCCGGAGATCCGGATGCCGACGGTGCATCCAATGAGCAGGAATTCGAAGCCGGAACCTCCCCCAAGGACAGTCGGAGCGTCTTCCGCCTGTCGTCTTCCGGCCGCGATCCCGATGGGAAGCTCGTTCTCGAGTTTCCATTTGCTGCCAGCCGACGTTACGTGGTTGAGCAAAGCGCTGATTTGACGACCTGGTCGGTGCTCGCTGGGCGGCTGACTTTTCCCGACGTCGGCCTCTGCCGTTGGATGGCTGAATCCGCGTCCTCCCTGACCGGCGCCTTCTTTGTGCGGGTACGCGCGAATTGACGGTGGGAGGGATTGCAACCCGGGTCTGTCTCCAACCAAC
>JAEUHG010000264.1 GCA_016795425.1 Verrucomicrobiales bacterium | reverse complement strand
GCTTGCCCGGGAAGCCGTTCGCGTGTCGGGAAGGGTCGACTCTGGCCTGCCACTCAGCGCCTGGCTCCACACCACGACGCGCAATGTCGCGGCAAAGCTGGTCCGCACCGCCATCCGCCGTCGCGAGCGCGAGAAGGTCTCGGTTTCCATGAACTCCCCCGATGCCAACGGCGAAGACCCCGGCGAGCTGTGGAACCAACTGGCACCCCACCTGGATGACAGTCTCGCTTCGCTTTCGGAAGCGGACCGGCGGGTGGTGCTCTTGCGCTACTTCGAGCGCAGGTCGGCTCGGGAGACCGGGCTTCGGCTCGGCATCAGCGAGGAAGCCGCCCAGAAACGCCTTCAGCGCGCCCTCGGCCGATTGCAGAGGATCTTGAAGCGCAACGTCCCTGACCTCACCACCTCAACCTTGGCGACCCTCATGGGCGTCCACGTCATTCAGAGCGCCCCACGCGATCTGGCGAGTTCCCTTCCCGCACTGTGCCTCTCGTCGGCCCCCGGCGTGGCGCCCGCAGCGTTGACGACTTCCATCACCCAGTTTGCCATGACCAAGACTCAAGGTTGGCTCACCGGCGCCGTGATCGCGGCGATGTCCCTTCCCATCGCCTACCAGCAAATCGAACTCCACCGGTTGCGCAGCCCGTCCGCGGCTCCTCCGCCCGCGAGGATCACCGAACCCAGCCGTGGGGTGGCGGTGTCACCGTCGGCCCACGATGAGGGCGCCGAGCTTGCACGGTTGCGCGAACGTCGCGACGCCCTCCGGGAGCAGTTGGCGGACCGGGCCCGGCGACTCGCCGCGAAGCCCAAGGCCACGATCGCTGTGCAGGATGGCCCGGTCCTGCTCGAAAGGGGTCGCGCTGTTCCAGTGACCAATCTGGTGGTCGCCGGCCATGCGACGCCTGAAGCTGCCGCACAAACCCTGTTCGCACGCGTGCGCCAGGATGCCGTCGAAGACCTGGTCGACTCGTTGCTGATGTCGCCAACGGACCGTGCGCGGTACGACGAACTGCGGGATCAACCCGGTGGCCGCTCCGCTCTCTCCGAAAGCCTGCAAGCCTCCCTCGCCCATGTCGCCGCGATCGAACTGGTCGCCATTGAACCCGTCGATGACCGCCGGCGTCAGGTGGTCTTGCGCCAACTGTCGCCGACCGGGACCAACGAACAGCGGCTGACCTTCGGCCATGCCGGCAGCGGATGGAAATGGATCCCGTGAAGGAAACACCATGAGAACGCCATTGTATTGCGTTACACTCGCCCTCCTTGTCGGCGTTGGAGCCGGACTCGGACTCTGCCAGCGCCGGGCCCTGGTCGCGGCCAGAGGGGATTATCCCGAACCCTCCTCGCCTACCCATGCCGGCCCCGAACGCCCGCCTGTGGAGATCCGGACACCTGTCCAGGCCGAGCCCCGACCTTCCATCGAGCTCCTGCGACTGCGTGCCGAAGTCACGCAACTTAGGGCGGAACTGGATCGCGACCCGGCGCGTGCCGAGACCCATGCCCGAGGGGCCTCTGAATGGGCTCAGGTCTTCGATGGAGTGCGACCGTCGCGAATGCCCGATTTCGTCTCGTTCTCGAATCTCGTGGCCCGTGGAAATTCGGATCCGATCTCGGCGTTCGCCACGTTTCAGTATCGCCTGCGCAACCAGGGCAACGAACCCATGACCCCGTCACGCATGAAGGAGATCTACGATGTGCCCGACGATTTCGACGATCCCGACGCTCGCTATTCCGTCCACCTGGGTCGTGGCATGGGCCGCGAGGTTGGATATCGGGTGGTGGAACAACGCACCTTGGCGACAGGGGAGGTCGCGTTGGTCTTGGATCTGGAGGACCCGGACGGCGGCAGTCACCGCGTGGAGCAAGTTCTGGTGCGGAGAGGAGAGGAATGGCGCGTCAAACCAGTCCATCTCGAACGATTGCCCCCGATCCCGGAGGTGGACCCCGAGGCTTGGCGGGAATAGCCATCGGGGAAGGGGGAAGCGGGGCGCCGGTCGCACATGCGAGGATCCTCGGTGACTCCGTGATCCGGCAGTACGGCGTAGCTGGGACGGCTTCCGGTCTCCGGCGTACTCCCTCCGGTGAGATCCTCGATTCTGCCGCGGACACACCGAAGGTGAGTCGGCATAAGAGCCCGGGGTGGCACCCCGGGACATGTCGCATCAGAATATCGAGGGCACTCTGAAGGAGTGCCAGGAACCGTGGCCGGGATTGGGGATGGGGGCGCGGTCAGTGGATCGGGAATGTCGAGTGTCAATGTCTGACCCCAGTGCCTTCTGTTGCGGGAAGAGCGATTGGGGAAGGGGGAAGCGGGGCGCGAGTCGCACGTGCGAAGATGCCTCGGTGACTCCGTGATCCGGCAGTACGGCGTAGTTAGAACGGCCTCCGGTCTCCGGCATAATCCCTCCGGTGAGATCCTCAAACATCCCACGGACACACCGAAGGTGAGTCGGCATACGAGCCCGGGGTGGCACCCCGGGACGTGCCGCATCCAGGAATGGAGGGCACTCTGAAGGAGTGCCAGGAACCGTGGCCCGGATTGGGGATGGGGGCGCGGTCAGTGGATCAGAATGTCAATGGTCAATGTCTGACCCCAGTGCTTTCTTCCGCACGACAAATCCGTGGTGGCGAGGGGGATGGCAGGATGGCACTGAGGCGACACGAAGCGGGGGGTCTGAGGAGCGATGTCCTGACGGTTGTCTCCAATTGGAGACAGTCGCCCATCGCGTTCTCCTCGCGAAACTGCCGCTGGTTGGCTTCGGCCTTCTGGGCGCGCCTCAAAGCTCTGGAAGGGATGGAATGGCATGGACGGCAGCCCGTAGGGTTTCGCATTCGAAATGGGTGTAGAGGTCGTGGACCGAGGCGGTCTTGTGGCCGG
The DNA here is from genome assembly GCA_016795425.1 of Verrucomicrobiales bacterium. Taxonomy (GTDB): domain Bacteria; phylum Verrucomicrobiota; class Verrucomicrobiia; order Limisphaerales; family CAIMTB01; genus CAIMTB01. Next base: position 1,430 of record JAEUHG010000264.1, on the reverse strand, counting down.
TCAGCTTGCGCCGGATCTCGGGATTGGAGCCGGAGTTGGCCAGGTAGATAGCAAGGCACCGCGAGCATGGGCCCTCTGAGAGCGAGCGGGAATTTTGGAGACAATGAGGCGGCGGCGATGGACTGCACGAAGGGACTGTCCCCGATGGCCGCGGGGATTTGCCTCTTTGGATTTCCGGATGACGCGGGTGGAAATGACGTCATGAGGATCGCCAAGAGCCTAGCGAAGGCCGGTTGGGATCGTCGAGGGAACTGCCGGGGAAAGGAACGAATTTGGCGAGGGCGCTGTTTGTTGGGACAGGTCGTGGTGGGTTTGGTGAATTGTGTTCGGAGAACCCGACGACCGCGGGTGGGGCTCGGGAAGGTGGGAGAAAGGTTTGAGAGGGGGACATCGATTCCGAAGGACTGATGCCGACCCCGAACTCGATGAAGCGGTGAGGTGTGATCCGTTGCACTTCTTCCAATTTCGTTGGGGCACTATCGAGCGCGAGATGATGACGTCACCCAATGAAAATGCGGCATCGCGGGCTGGGTCGGAATCGGGAGCGAGCCTCGGTGGGTTCGGCGTCAGTGAACTGGAAACGAAGGGGTGGGCCTTTGCGACCCATTTATCGGCCCTCCGTCGCCCTGCGGGCTAGGGAGGGCAATTTTCGCGAGGCGAAAATTGGAGCGGGTGAAGGGAATCGAACCCTCGTGAGAGTTCCATTCCCTTGTAGGCTAGTAAATGCCAACAAACTCGCACTTTGTTGACTTCTAAGACACCATTGACGGTGTGACTTTGGTGTGACTATCTTGGGCGCGTGGCGTATTTGACCAAAGATGCACGAGGCCGGTCCCCATTCTGGCTGGCCAACTACACCGACGCATCCGGGCGCCGACTTCGGAAGTCGACCAAGACCAAGAACCGGGACGTGGCCTTGCGCATGGCGCTGCAACTGGAGCGAGCCGCCCGCTTGGCTGGATCCGAAGACCTGACCGAGTTCCGGGCGCGGGAACTGATCTCCGAGCTTCTGGAGCAAATCACCGATGGCAAGGAATCGGTCCGGGTCCAGAAGGTTGGGCAGTTCCTTGGAGAATGGTTGAAGCAAAAGCGGGAACTGCTGGGGAAGGGGTCCCTTTGGACCTACGACGCCGCCGTGGGCGGTTTCCTTGAGTTCCTGGGGCCTCGGGTTTCCCGACCGCTTACCTCGATCCAACCGGGCGACCTCCAATCCTTCGTTTCCGAATTGAAGCGGCAGCAGCTTTCCCCGAAGACCATTAGCGTCTACCTCAAGGTTCTGCGGTCCGCATTCAAGTCCGCCCGATTACAGCAACTCATCACGTTCAACCCGGCCGAGGCGGTCGACCTCCCGAAAGGCGAGGCGGCGGAGAGGGGGACTTTTACCCCTGCCGAGGTGTCGCTTTTGATTGGATGCGCCCCCACGGACGACT
>JAEUHG010000208.1 GCA_016795425.1 Verrucomicrobiales bacterium | reverse complement strand
GGGCTCCCAATGGAACGACGGTTTCAACGTTGTCCCCAGTCCGGAATTCGCGAGCCATGGGTGAAACACCCCCGCCAGGCAGTCGAGGGTCCGATCCGTTCACCGTGTAAACGAGGTTCGCCGCATTGGTCCCACCCATGGGCACTCGAAAGCCCGTCGCAACGGGACCGGCGGGTGCGACGAGATCCGGTGCTGCCAATCGGGGCAGAAAGCCTGTCGAACGAAGAATGCCCATGACCTCCTGGGTGCGCCGGGGAAGCCAGTTGGACCTCACATAGTCGCGGCGCGCATTCCAAGCGTCGGGAGTGAGGTAGTTCCATCGCGCGGATTCCAACAGGAACGGTCGCTGGAATTCCTCCAGCCGCCGCTTCAGCCGATCCAGGTTCTTTGCCGTGGAGAGTGTGCCCTCATTTCCAAGGGCGGCCTGAATACGGTCGGCCAGCAGGACGCGGTAGTCAGGATTCCCTTCCTTGAAGAGCATTGAGAATAAGCTCCCGGGACCATCACCCGCCATCCGCCCCGGCGCGCCGCGTTGCGTGCGATCGCCGGCCGCACAATAGGTCGGCACACAGAACCAGCCGTCCGCGTCGTTGATCAGGAATTTCATTCCAACACCCGGCACCGCGGGCCCCACACACCGGTATTCGTCCTCACAACCGCCGAACAACCACACCAGCATCATGTCGATGTACTGCGGCACATCGACCCATGCCTTCACGGACGCGTAGTTGCCACGAAGCGTCTTGATTCGAGCCCAAAGGCTGCCGTCCCCATCGTAAGCCGTGCCCGGCTCCGCCCATCCGCCCACATTCCAGTTCCCGTTGATGGACTCAAATTGGGATCGGTCTCCACCCAGGTAGCGAGCATGCATGGCAGCGCCCCAACGTTCGCGCAGTTGATAGACTCCCCAGTAATTCCCGTTCAGGAACAGGTGCACGAATCGGGTGTTGGGGCTCAGATGCCCCATCTCGGCGAGGGTGTCGTCAGTGAAGGGATTCGACAGGTAGAACCCGCGCATTTCCATGTCGTGCGATCCGCTCCGTAACTCCAGTTGGTCAAACTCACGGGTGGGGGCCCATCCGAATCCTCGAGGTTCAAACAGGTCGTGCCTCAGTTTTGAGGCGCCGTATTCTGAACGGAAGTACACGCGGAAATTCTTTTTCGCGAAATCAGTGAAGGCGCCGCCATAAAGACGGGAGCCACAGTTCACCTGCACGCCCTCGCCGCCTTCCGAATCTATCCATTCAAATGAAGCCCGAGCCTCCGCGGTATCGCTGATGCTGGAGGAAGCGACCAGGACCACCGAAGGCAGATCCCGAAGCCCGGCCTCCAACTGCGGACCATAAACAGCATTGGTCGTGATCGAACGCCGCATCGTGGAGGCCGTCACCACGTCCCGCGGAAACACATAGGTATGCGTCGCCACCGGAGTCGGCGCCCACCCCTCCCGAAAGGCGGCGGCACGAAGCACCGTCGTCCGGGTTATCGGAATCGGCCCGGCATAGGTCAGTCCTCGAGAGAGGGTCGGCTCCGATCGATCCAAGGTGTAACGAATGACGGCTCCCTCGGTGGCGCTGGACAACGTGACGTCGAAGTTGGTCGTGCAATAGCCCCGGTGCCGGCTGAACCCGACCGTCTCCACCAAAGCGGCGAAAGCCACGCCGTTCGAGGCTCCGGGGGTTGGCGGCCTGAGGAATCCCAGGGCCTGGCCTGCTCCAAGGCCGTAACTGGCTTCCGATCGTTGGATCGGAAAACGGGACTGTCCTGAGCTGGTGTCGGGTACCTGATCCAGAATCCGGCGCCCATCGCGATCGACCAGACCGATCCAGTCCCCGTTGGCATTCAGCCGAAAGTTGGTGTGCAGTTCCGAACCGGGACGCGATCGGTCCTTGCCGGAGGCAAACACCACCAGAAATCCACCCGCCGGCAAACGAACGCTGGGCATTCGCCATTTCGCCAATTGGCTGGGATCATCGGACAGGTAGAGACCGTCCAGATCCAAGGCGTAAGGGTTCGGATTCCACAGTTCGAACCAATCCGAGGTGTCCCCATCTTCGTCCTCCTGCCCGCCGGCATTATCGGCCACGATTTCGCTAAGGCGCGGCGGTTTCAATTGAACTCCGACCCCAATGGTGACCACGGCGGTCGCAACTCCATGCTCGTTGGATGCTATCAACCGATACTCGGTGGTCGCCGTCGGGTTCACCACGATCGCACCCTCCGAAGACGACACCTCCCCAACGCCCGGTTGGAGCTCCACCTTGGTGGCTCCGATTACCGACCAACGCAGCGTCGCGGTTTCACCCGCAGCAAGCACATCGTCGTCGACGGTGAAGGTGCGAATAGCCGGAATGAGACCACCGTACACTTCAACCTCCGCCACCTGCGGGCTGTAGGCCGCGCCGGTCAGGTTCACGATCCGCACGAACCGGCCTTCAAAGCGCCCCGTTGGATCCCCTCCCGCCGTCACGGTGTCAAAACCGCCGGATCCGGAATTCGAATTATCCTCGCGCACCATCGCGCTCCAATGCCGTTCTCCGGGATCACCCCCCGCATCCGCGTAGACCTCAACGCCGTAGCGGCTCAGGCGCTCCGGGCAACAGCCGTCGGCTCGATTCCGAATGATGATCCGTTCCAGACGATGGGATTGACCGAGATCGACCTCGTAATAAAAGCCGAGAGTGCCGGTGGCTTCCAGCGGATGGGTGAAGGTGGAGGAATCCCCATCGGTGACGGCACCCGGTTTGAAGCTTCCCCAGCTCGCACCGGACGCGGCCACCGGACGGTGGAGTGCCAGGTTCGGCCCGGCATCCTGACCCCGCGCAACCCCCAGGAACATCACCAGAGCAAGGCCGAGCCACCGCAGGACGTGGGACGATGCGACGCCGTTGACGGAGGTGATCGAATCCAGACGGAGTGCCGACCCACGAACTCTGACGCTCCTTCGCATTCCCTGTGCCCACTGGAATTAGGAACTCGTCCCGGCGTTGCCGTTGCGATCCCCGCGCCGGAGGATGATTGGCCGTAACTGTTGGACTTCGCCAAGGAGTTCCCGGGCGGCGATCAGCGCCCCTGATGACGCCGCACCACCCACCCCCCCGGCCCGTTCTCCTGGTTCAGCACCGCCCGCCGCCGGGCTGTCCGGGTCACCCAACCCTGAGTCCCGTCGATAACTGCGCAGGTGCTGGAGGATCAGGTCGCGAATTTCTGTCGCGTTATCCACACCGCGAAAATAGGCCACATGGGACTCTTCCGTGCTGCCATCGTCAGAAATCTTGGCTCCGCCTCCGGCGCTACGGACCTTCAGATCGGCGATGCCCAACCAGCGTTGGAGCGGTCCCTGGTGAAGCGTGATCTCCTGGATATTGGCGAACGTCATCGTGAGTTCTTCAGAAGTCCAGACGCCGGCCCGAATCCTCAGGCTACGGTCGGTGACAAAGTACCAGCGCAACTCGTAGTCGAGTCGGGTGGCCAGCAAGGTCACCGGAAGTTGCAGGAGGAAGAGGATCAGACCGACCCCCTCCACGAAGACACCCACGGCCATCCATGTCCGCACCTGGGGCAGTTTGTGGAGAAACTCCTGCCCGAAAGCCCCATGAAAGAAGGCGATAGCCACGAGAATACCCACCAGGGCGGACGCCTGCTTCAAGGCCCACCCCACCATCCGCAACCGGAAATAGTTGGGAGCCGCCCGGAACCGACGCAAGGAACCTGGTGCGCCAGCCGGCGGGTGCGGTTCCGGGGGCAGACGCAGAAACCACAGTAGTTGGGAACGAAGTGCCTCAGGAATCATGGCGCCCCGCCTTTTCCAACTCGGACCTCATGGCACGGATCTCCGCCGCCACTTCGCGCAGCACGGCTGCCAGTTCCTCCGCCTCTGGATTGGAAGAACCCGACAACGCTGGCGCCGTGGAGGTGCCGATGATTGTCCGGTCGCTGCGGTGGCTCTCTCCCCTGGCACCCCGCATCCGTTCGTACAGGAAGTCCCTGACTTCCTCATAGTTGACGAATCCTTCCAGCGTCATTTCCGCCCCCGAACTTCCGGCGGCGGTCTGGATCTCGATTCGCGCGATTCCCAGCCAACGTTCCACGAGGTTGGCGCGAATCTGGATATCCTGGATGCGGGCGTAGTTGAGCAGAATTTCGCGGCGGAAAAGAATGCCCCACCGCATCGATACCCCTTCGCCATCGAATCGGTATCGCATGGTGTGGTACCGAAAATACAAAATCAGGATGAGGACGGGAAACGCGGGAGGAACCACCAGCGCAGTGAGAAAATAGTACGTCATCAATCGCGGGTTCGGGCGATCCATGGACTCCACTCCCGTGACGTTGGTGGGTGACATTGGTCGGGACCTCCTATCGCATGGACCCATGGGAGACGCAAGAAGTCGAACCCGGCTCCGTCCGCCAAATCGTGCCGACCCACGGCGCTCGCCTCGTTTCCGCGGGATCGACGGCCGGACCGCCGCCGGGTTTTGGCGGGAGTTTCGATTGAGATGAAATCCGTCGATAGGTAGCGTCGCCGCCCCAATGGATGTTGACCGCCTGGATACCTGGCTGGAGCGGGCCATTGCCTGCTTGGTGGCCGCGGCCCTCGGCTTTGCCATTCTCGCGTTCGGCGCGGTGCCGGTTCGCGATGCATTTGGTGGCACCCGGGATGGCAACTTCCTGGTGGTGGAACTCCTGGTCGGCGTTTCGTTGGTACTCTGGCTGGTGAGGGTCTGGGCGGTGCGCAGCCACCGACTTCTTTGGCCTCCCGTGGCCTGGGGCGTCCTGCTATTCGCCGGCTGGGCGGCGTGGCGAACCTACGAGGCGGCCCTCCCGTACATCGCCTGGGGTGAGTTCATGCGGATCGTGACCTATACCACGCTGTTCTTCGTGGTAGTGAACAACCTTCACCGACAGGACACCGCGCAAGGACTGTTTTGGTTTCTGGCGCTGCTGGCGACCGCCCTGTGTTTTTACGGCGCATGGCAATTCGCGATGAACCAGAACACCACCTGGGGATTCCCGCGAAGCGCCAATTACATCCGGCGTGCCAGCGGTTCGTTCATGAGTCCGAACAATTTCGCGGGCCTGCTGGAACTGCTGCTGCCGGTGGCGTTGTCCGCGGTGATTGCGGGCCGCATGAAAGCGCTCGGCCGAATCGTGCTGGCCTACACCGTCCTGGTCATGCTGGCGGGATTGGCCCTGACCTTCTCACGAGGCGGCTGGGTGGCGGCGGGGATCGGCCTGGTCTTCGTTCTCGTTCCCTTGGCGCGCCACCGTGATTACCGATGGCCGGCGCTCACGGCGTTGATCATCCTCGGCGCGGCCGGAGCGGTCGGTTTCACCAAGACCGCCCTGATGAAGCAGCGGTTGGAAACGTCCTTCGACCTCGATCCCGACGCCCGCAACACGCGCCTCCAGATTTGGCAAGCCACCTACAAGATGTGGGAGGACCATCGGATCCATGGTGTTGGTCCCGCCCATTTTGCCGAGCGCTTCAAACAGTACCGCACCTGGAAGGCGCATGGCGAACCCGAGCGCGCGCACAACGACTATCTCAATGCTTTGGCGGATTGGGGCGCCGCAGGCACCGCCGTCGCCACGATCCCTTGGTTGCTCCTCGCCTACGGTGTCGCCCGCACACTGCAACAGGTGCGCCGTGATCCCGGCGACCTGGAAGTCAAACGCAGCAGCCGTTACGCTTTTGTGCTCGGCGCAACGGGGGGTCTCATCGCCTTGCTGGCTCATTCCTTCGTCGATTTCAATTTCCACATTCCAGCCAATGCGCTGGTTGCGGTCTGCTGGATGGGATTGCTCACCGGGTACTCACGCTACGCCACCGATGATTGGTGGGTCTCGTCCCGCCGACCGTGGCGCATCGGCATCACGTTGTTCATCCTGGCTCCGCTGGCAGCCGCTCTGGCATACGATCTCAACCGCCGGGGCCGGGAAACCTCGGAACTGGCCAAAGCCGACAAGGCGCCCGGCTTATCCGATGACCGGCTTCGGCATCTCAAAGCCGCTTGGGATATTGAAGATCGCAACGCCTGGACCGCCTGGGAAATCGGCGAACTCTATCGTCGACGCAGCTTTGCGGGTGGCCCCGACCACCTGGACGCTGCCAAGGAAGCCCTGGCGTGGTTCGATCGCGCGGCCGCAGTGAATCCGTTTCAACCTTCCTTCCACTCCTGGGCCGGTCTTTGCCTGGTTTGGTTGGGCCAGCCGGACGCTGCGAAAGCCCGTTTTGAAAAGGCGCACAGCCTCGACCCGGAAGGCCGCATCACCTCGTTTTTTCAAGGTTGGTACGCCTTTCAAACCGGCAACGATGCCGAAGCGCGCCGCTGGTTCGTGAAGTCCGCCGAGCAAGGCTGGCCGCAATACCAGCCGGCACTGGATTACCTGCGCCTGCTGGACCAGCGAGGCGCCGTCAGGCCTTCGGCGTCCGCGCCGCCTTGACGAAGTCGCGGATCACCGCGAGTTCGTCCTCACCGGCAATCGTGTGTTCCTTCGCAAACTCACGCCATTGCACCCGGATGCCGTCGGCCGCCAATGCCTCGATCTGACGGCGAACGGGATCCAAAGGAATCAACGGATCCCAGGTCCCGTGGGTCACCAGGAACCGCTGTTGCTTCGCCACGGGAGAGAACTCGCGCCGCGTGCGTTCCGGTTCGTAAACGTACCCGCTGATGCCAATGCCGCCTGCCAGCACGCGAGGATACCGCAGGGCGACATCCAGCGTCATCAGGCAACCCTGTGAGAAGCCAAACAGGAAAGTCTGCGAGGCCGGATAGCCCTGGGCCTCCAATTGCTCGAGGCGTTCGGTCAGAAGTTTCCGACTTCGCTCAACCCCAGGCCCCGGCTCGCCGGCAAAGTCGTACCAGGAATAGCCGCCGAAATAATGGTCGGGTGCATTGACCAACTCGTAATTCAACCACGACAACCCCAACGCATCAGGGAGCCAACGGTACCCGGCCAGGCTGTCTCCCAATCCGTGCAGAACCACCATGATCCAGCGCGAATCCTTCTCCCGCGCCGGCACCCTCAGCGAATCAAGCATGGCTGGATCCTCGCAAACCGCCCCCACCCGGGCAACCGTGCCCTCGCCGCATCAAGGCCGAACGGTGCGCATCCACACCGTCTTCAGGTAACCCGGCTCGTCGCGGTGCGTGGGAAAATCCGGTGGTTGCGGGAAGAACATCCGTTCATGGCACTCGCGGCCGGCCGCGCGAAGTCCGGTTTGAGCCATGGTAAGGAAGGCCTCCGGTTCCAGCCTCGCCGAATTGGTCGATGCCAACAGGACGCCTCCGGGTTTCAGCACCCTTCCCGCCGCTGTCGCCAACTCGGCGTAATCCTTCTCCGCCCGAAACACCCCGGATTCCTTCGATTGAGAAAAAGTGGGCGGGTCCAGGATCACGACATCGAAGGTGCGCCCCTTCTTCGCCAACCGGTGGAGCCAGTCCATGGCATCGCCGTAGATGAAGTCGTGCCGTGTTGGATCCATCCCGTTGGCGGCGAAATTGCGGCGTCCCCAATCGAGGTATTTGCGGGACAAGTCGAGGCTGGTGGTGGTGGCGCCCGCCCCGGCGGCGGCCACGGAAAAACCGCAAGTGTAGGCGAAAACATTCAGCACCGTCGCCTGGGACAGGGAGTCCGGCGCCACGGGGAATCCGGGTCCAACCCAATTCGCCAGCAGTCGGCGACGGTTGTCGCGCTGATCGAGGAAGAGTCCCGTCGAATACCCCTCCCCCATATTCATGAGAAAGGTCAGACCATTCTCGCGCACGCCAAACTCACCCTCCACGGCCCGGCCCCGCACCAATCGGGGTGATGCCGCGGCCGGTGCCGCGCCTCGGATATGGCGGTCGAGGTGCCGCCAATAGAGACTGCTCGCCCCGCTGTCCCGAAACAGCTGCACCAACCAATCGGGAACATCCCCTGCAACTTCCTCAACGGAACTGGCGATCAGCAGCTCGCCCAATCGCTCCACGTACCACCCGGGATAACCGTCCGCCGCGCCGTGAATCAACCGGTACGCGGTGGTCTCGCCGGGGACCACCACAGCCTCCCGAAGGCCGCGACGCGTCGGGGCATCGAAATCCGGCTCATCGGTAAACGTGATTTCGGCGTTGGACGCCGGATGCCGCAGACCCAGAAAACAAGCGTGGAGGCACAGCCGATGCCAGTTCCCCCCGCCATAAAGCGAATCACCCAGGATCGGAATCCCGCAATCCGCGGCATGAAGCCGGATTTGATGGGTCCGCCCGGTCAACGGTTCCGCCTCGACGCACCAGCAGCCGCCTCGCTGCTCAAGCACGCGGAATCGGGTCTCGGCCGGCAAACCGTCGTTCTCTTCACCCGCGTCTTCCGCAGACTCGGTACGGCTGACGAACCGGCCCTGCCCTTTGCGAATGCGTGATTCAGCCTTGAATTCGGGCGCCGGTGGGCGGCGATCGGTGAGCAGTTGATACCTCTTTAAAATTCTCCGACGAGTGAACTGCTTGGCCAGCGAGACATTGGCGCGACGACTCTTGGAGAACAGCAGGACCCCGGAGGTTTCCTTGTCGAGGCGCTGCATGATGGCGAGATCCGCCCAGCGGGGTTCACGGCGACGCAGCCAATCGTAGATGCCTTCCCCGGCAAACGGTCCGGAGGAATGGGTGTTGAGGCCCGCGGGTTTCCGAATCACCAGCAGGTGGTCGTCCTCGAATAGGATCAGCCGGTCCAAGGGCGGCCCACTCTCCCCGGGGGCGGCGGTTCGCTCAAGTCGCGCTTCGGAGGAAACTTTGCCCGAATCCAACTTCAGATCTTGCCACCCGGCCGATCCGCATGCTTATTGGCGCCGTTCGCGTTCGCCCCCACCCAGGCCGATTCGCGAGGTCAGTTGTCGCATCTGCATGAAGAACCTGGTCTGTGGCCTGGGAATGGGACTGGCTTTGGCCTGCTCTCCGCAGGCCACTTTTGCTTACACCAACATTCCTCCAGGAGTCACGTTGTGGCTCCAAGGGTACGACTTGAACCCGCCTTCCGTGGCTTTTCGCAACGAAGGCACCATCAAACTGGAGTGCATCGACGACGCCTTGGGCGTCGGCTTGAATGTTCTCGACCCTGGACTGGAGAATGCCGCGTCCGGATTGATGCTGTTCAATCCCGGCGCGGGCGGCGGCCGCTTCTTCACAGGCACCCTTCGCAACCAGGGCGAGATCCAGGTCAATTTTCCCACGCTGTTCCATCGATCGGAAACCCGGGTCGAAAACGACGGGCGCTTCCTCACCACCGCCACCGCCTGGACCCAGTTCGAAGGTCCGCAGGTCACCTTTGTTCAACGCGCCGGTGAGCTAACGACCGGACACTCCTTCGAGATGGTGGAGGGCACGTTTGAATACGAAGGGGGAGCGGTCGATGGCGACCTTCTCCTCATCCAATCCCACCTCCGGGTGGCGGCCTCGGCCACCAACGCGCTCACCGCCCGATTGCTCGGCCCCGATTCCACTTTTGAGGGCACACTCGCAGCCAGCCAGATGTTGAACGTGTCGGCCAGTCCCGACCACGGAATCGGCCAACTCAAACTCGCCGCCGGTTCCCTCATCCAGGGGCACATCAGCCTCACTTCGACCAACACCAACGCCCCGGCCCTGCTCATTGCCGACCAGAACTTCACCATCGACCGGCAAGGAGCGTTGACCGTCGAGGCGGGGAGCGGCGGTGCCCGCCAGATTCAAGGTCGCCTGGCCTTGCACGGGCTGCTTGAAGTCACCACCGAATGCAGCCTCAACACCGAAGGCGGCGCCTTCACGAATCGCGGCACTCTGCTGCTTCGCCCGGGCTTGCTGTTCCCGCCTCCCATTCCGCCCGTGGAAGACCCCGAGCTCTCCGGTAACCTGCCGAGTTTACAGCGTCCTGAAACGACGGACGCCGCGTTCTTCAAAACTCAAGCGGCTGGCCTCAGCGGCCTCCCACAAAGGCGCAGTGGACGCACATCCATCGGAGTCGCATCCCTCAGCACGACTCCCTTGCGTCTCTGCGCCTTTGTGGAAGGCCAACACGAACGGGTCGGGGCACCGGAGCTCCAGTTCGAACCCGATCCCGAACCCGAACCGCCTGTGGCCCAACCGATCGTGAGTTACCCTCGCATCACCGTCGCATCCGATCTGGTTCAAGATCCGGCCGGGAGCATGGAGTTCGTGATTGAACCGGCGAACGGCGGTTGGTTGGCACCCGTTCGGGTACTCGGCACGGCGCGCCTCGCGGGTTCCTTGAAGATCAGTCTGCGCGAAGGATCGGAAGCCTCCGCCGGCCGCCAGTTCCCGTTGATCGCGGCGTCGCGCATCCGCGGTGGATTTTCCCGCGTCGAGTTCCCTGCGGCGCGCCCGGGCCAACGATGGTCTCTGCAGGTGTCGGCCGGCATTCTGCAAGCCATCGTGACCAGCGGACCACCGCGACTTTCCGTTTACCTGGATCGCCAATCCGACGGAAACGCTCTGCTCCGGATCAACGGGGCCGTCGCCGAGGAGATTGTCGTCGAACAATCCATTAATCTCCGAACCTGGACGCCTCTGGACGGATGGTTCGAAGTGGACGGCAGTGACGTGATCTTCGGAACGGTTCCCACCACGATTGACGGCAAGCCCGCCTTTTTCCGGGCGCGGCACCTCCGATGAGCCCCATCGGTTACCAGAACTTCCAATCGTCACGAGCGACGATCCAGACGCCGAGCAGAAAGTTGGTGATGGCGTGCGCCGTCATGGCATCGCCAAGGCGCCCCTTGCGCCACACCAACCACTGATAGGCGATGCCGCACAAGATACCGGCCAGCCATTGCTGGTGGGTGAAGGCGAAAATCAGACAGGTGATCCCGAGCGATGTCAGATGCCGCTGAGACAGCGGAATCCGCTCGAATTCCGGGCTGATCAGGTACCGGTAGAGGAAGGATCGGTAGAACACTTCCTCGAGCGGCGGCACCACCAGCGACGATCCCAGGATTCGAACCGCCACAAAGAACCAGGCCAGGGCGGTTCCACCGGCAAACTGAACAAAGGGATTCCAATCCTTGGGCGGATTCTCCGCCGGATTCTTGCCCAGGCCCAACTTGTAAAGGAGTTGGTCCTGCCCCGGATAGTAGGGATCCAATCCCACCCATATCACGCACACCAGAATGCCGACCACCACCGCCTCGGCGCTGATCGCCCACTTCATCTCGGTCAACACTCCGCGCAGTTCCCAGAGCAGCCAGGCACCCACGAGTGTCTTGGCCAGGTAAATCCAATAACGCCCAGCCTCGCCAAACCAACCCTGGGCCGAAGTCAGCACCAGAAACACCACGAACGGCACGACCCGCGCCAAAACGGGGGATTTCTTCACGTCTTCAAGATACGCGATCATGCGATGGATGGATTGGAGCTAGCGGTTCGTCGTCGTTTGGTTGGTGCTGGCGGCCGAAGGCTTCTTCCATTTTGGAGTCACGCCCCCTTTCGATCCCTGCCACCAAAAGAGCCCGATCAACCCGGAGATGATGACCGCCGGTGGAACCGCCAAAAGGAGGATCCAGCCCCACCCGGACTTGGTTGATCGTCGGGTTCCCGCCATGGCGCCCTCAGCCGCGGTTCCCTTTCAAACGAAGGATGGCGTCCACGGCCGCCACCAGCGCCGCTGAATCGCCATCGGTACCGATGCTGATCCGGAGGAAGCGGTTCACCTCTTCCGACCGAAACCATCGCACCAGCAGCTTGCGCTCGCGCAGTTTCTCCAGCCACGCCTCGGCAGGAAGCACCGGCGGCTCCACGAGCAGGAAATTGGTCTGGCTCGGAAAGACTCGAAAACCGCGCTCTGACAGGGCTGCCGACAGTCGTTCCCGCGTCCGAATCACCTTCGCGAAGTGTCGCCGGTAGTACCCCAGGTCGTCCAGGGTCGCCTCCGCAGCCACCTGCCCCAGGCCATTCACATTGTAGCTGTCGCGGATCTTCTGCAGGGCGGCGATCAATTCCGGATGCCCCACCAGGTATCCCACGCGCTGAAAGCAGAGGGAGTAGGCCTTCGAAAACGTGCGCGCCACCATCACGTGCGGATGCCGGAGCGCCAACTCCATGGCGTTCTCCTCGGCAAAATCAACGTATGCTTCGTCCAGGATCACCACGCCACGCATCTCCCGGCATAACCGGTCGAGCGCGGAGGTCGCATAGCCACGGCCGCTGGGCGCATTCGGCGTCGTGAGCAAGGTCAACGCCGAGTCAAACCGCCAACGCCCCTCCCGCCGCAAGGTGGCCACGGAAGGCAGTGAAAAATCCTCGGGCAACGGCACGGCGTTCTTGGCGGCGCCGTGGATGTCCGCCAACACCGGATAGAGGGAGTAACTCGGCGCGAAATACTGCACCACGCATCGCGGCCGCGTCTTCGTCGGCGCCACCTTCGGTCCGCCGGATGCCGGTTCGACAAAGCACCGCACTGCCATGGCCAGCAGTTCGTCGCTGCCGTTTCCGACAATGATGTTCTCGGTCGCGCACCCGTGGATTTTTGCCAAGCCTTGCCTGAGACGGTCCGCCGTGGGATTGGGATACAGCCGCAACCGTCCATCCGTCGCCGCGCGCACGGCCTGGAGCACCTTCGGCGACGGCGGGTACGGATTCTCGTTGGTGTTGAGCTTGATCAGACCGCGTATCTTCGGCTGCTCACCAGGGGTGTAGGCGTGGAGGTGGCGAACCAGAGGGCGCACCAGGCGCGCCACCGAATGCGCGCGGGACTTGGATCCAGGTTGGGCCATGAAGGGACGTCGATGATCGTGTAAATGGGATGGCGCGAAGTATGGCTAAACAAACTCAGCGACGCAGCCGGATTTCGGCGGACCCGCCGTGAGCGTCCAGACCTTCCATGGAGGCAAAGGCACGAACGCCTTGGATGGCCCGGCGGAGCGCCGGTCGGGAGTACTCGGCGATGCTCGTCCGCCGCTGGAATTGGTCGACCGTAAGGCCCGCAAAGGAACGTGCACACCCGCCCGTGGGCAACACGTGGCTCGGTCCCGCCACGTAATCCCCAAGCACCGTGGGCGACCACGGTCCGAGAAAAATGGCGCCTGCGGTGACGATGCGTTCGGACACCTTGGCCGCCTGCCGCGTGTGCACCTCACAGTGCTCGGGCGCCAATTGGTTGGCCACCGTGATCCCCGCTTCCAAGGATTCCACCTGAATCAACCAGCCGTTCTTCCTGAGAATGGGTTCAATCAGGGAGCGGCGTTCGAGCTTCGGCAGTTGGCGGGCAATCTCCCGTTGGACCGCCGTGATCACCTTGCTGGAGGGCGTCACCAGCCACACTCGCTCGCTTCCGGTGCCATGTTCGGCCTGAGCCAACAGATCGGCGGCGACGAACGCCGGATTGGAGGAATCGTCGGCGAGGATGAGGACTTCGCTCGGCCCTGGCAGCAGATCGATCGAAACCCGCCCAAAGAGGAGGCGCTTGGCCGCCACGACGTAGGCGTTGCCCGGACCGAACACCTTGTTGACCGCGCGAATGGTCCTGGTCCCCAACGCCATCGCGGCGATGGCTTGGGCGCCGCCTACCTTGTAAATCTCCGTTGCACCGGCCGCCCGCGCCGCAAACAACAAGGCAGGATTCACCGTCCCGTCGCGGCCCGGCGGCGTGCAGACCACGATCTCCGGACAGCCGGCCACGCGCGCCAGAGTCACTGTCATCAAAGCCGTCGAAACCAGGGGAGCCGTTCCGCCGGGAATGTAGAGTCCGACACGCTGAAAGGGATCGAACTTTTCACCCACCTTGGCCCCGTGGCTGTTGCGCGTGCTCCACGCTTTGCGCCGGGACTTCCTGGCAAACACCGCGATGTTGCGGTCCGCCTCCTTCACCGCGGCCCGGATTCCGTCCCCGGCCTGAACCGACGCCCGCAGCAATTCGGCCGGGCCAACCGCAAACTCCTCGGGTTCCAATCGCACTTGATCGAAACGTTCGGTCAACTCGGTCAACGCCTCATCCCCGCCGCTGGCGACCTTCTCAATAACCTCCCGAGTCCGCTGTTCAATCGTCGGATCGAACAGACTGGAAGCGGCGCCGATGGCCACAAGGCGATCAGCAAAGCCGGCATCCGAATGACGCAGCAAATTCATGGGACCGGGACGCTAGGGGGGAAACCTCGCCAAGTCAAAAGTCCCCCTGGCCTCGTGACCCCATGGACCGTCTGGGGGAAGAGGGATTGGGGAAGCGGGTGATGGGGACGACGAGGCTTCAGAACCTGAACCCCAGCTCACCTACCACTCGTCGTCCCCACTCCCCAGCTTCAACCGCAGTATGCCCACATCCATGGGCTCGTCGCGTCCATCCACGGCGCTCTCTGGCACCACCACATCCTTGGAAATGCTACCCAAGGTGCGGGGTAGTCCGCCAAAATTCCCCGTGGGCCAGTCCTCAAATCCAAACCGCAACTCGAAGGTTCCAGGCGGCACATTTTCGATCGCGAACCGACCGTCATCCCCAATCCAGACTGCAGGATAAACCGTGGGGTACTCGACGGTCGCGTTGGACCCGGCGATCTTTGCCCATGCTTCATGATCGGCGCGCGACGCCTCAGGTCCAGGCGGTTGAGCACGCTTTCGAAACATGCCGTGGTGACCGAAATAGGATGCCGCCGGGCGCTCCCCCGGACTGAGAAGCACCTTCCCGACAATGGTTCGGCCCGATGAAGCCAAGGTCGCCTCCGAGATCTCTCCAGCTCGAACTTCGATCAGTTTCTGGGGCACCATCCTTCGCACGAACGGCGGGCCACCCATGGCCCAGGATCGGCTGAGCAGCAGCAATCCAGGCGGTACATGGTCGAATCGGAATCGCCCGCGACCATCGGTCAGGGATCGATATTCCGTGAGATCGAGTCCACTGGGACCTACTCGGGCCACGCGCTTCACCGACATCTCCACCCCTTCAACGCCCTCTCCTTTTGAAGTCAAAGCGCCCTCGATCCGCCCCCAAGGACGCAACCGAACTTCCTTCGTTTGCTCGAGGTCCATCATCGTGATCTCGGCAAATCCGGCGTTCGTGTGCGAGGCAACCACCCAGAGCGACGGAAGCGCCGGCGGAAGTTCAAACTCTCCTTGTGCATCCGCCTGAACGACGAGCGGTCCCAAACCGTCGAGGGCACGAAGGTGTCCACGGTCCAGCATCACCGTCCCCTCACCCACGGTAACGATCTGCCCGCCCGGAACCGGCTTTCCCTCGGGGTCCAGAATGCGTCCGCGCCAGGGGCTGGCCTTTGGCAGATTCACCCGCACCTCCTGCACGCCACTCAGCTTGACGGCCTCGGTTGTCGTCGGCCGATACCCCGCCGCCGCGATCTGTAACTGCAGGTCACCCGGCACCGCATTGAAACGTCGACTCGGCTGCACTCGAACCTCGCCCGGCGACGTCTCAATCCGCAGGTGACCCTCGGTCCGCTGCCACCCTCGGCTACCATCAAGGACCCGGAAACCCCAAGGAATCCAACGCACGAACACGGCGTTCGGCTCCACGGCCTCGCCCGTCGCCGCATCCACGACCCGAACCTTCAATTCAAACGCACGACGCAACCGGAACTCCGCCGTCGACGGTTGACTCGGCAGAATCTCCACCATCGCCGGTTCAAACCCGGGTGCGGCGGCCACCAATCGTTCCGAGGTCAATGGCGCATGGGGCCACCGAAACCGACCACCCTCATCCGTGGTGACCTCGAGTCGGATCAACGGATCATCCATTCGTTCGCCGGCATCCGATTGCAGCGCGAAGCCCACTCCCATCAATGGTGTCCCTTCCTCGTCGACGACAACACCTTCGAGGGGGCGCCCTCGATTCAGAACAATCCGACGCGCCGCTCGATCCTTGTCCCCCGCCCGTCGCATAAACCGGGGCGCAAATCCAGGGGCGTGAATCGCCACCACCCGTTCTTCGGCGTCCAGAACCGCCACTTCGAATCGCCCCTGCTTCACCTCCACCTCGCGGTGCAAGCGCGGCTCCCTGAAAGGTGCGACCACCACCCTGACCTCCGAGATGGTCTTGCCTGATTCATCGACGATTTCTCCAGTGATCCATTTCGTCTCGGCATCACGTATTTCGGCGATCCGCGTTTCGAGCTCCGTTACGGAACGCACGCGGCGTTCCACGCGGTAGTAGTTCGTCATGACCGGAGCCTCGGCTGAATCCTGCGGCTTCGTTTCCCGAGCGCGCCCAGCGAAACCGACGACGAGCAACAACCCCAGGGCGACGCGCCCGAGCAAACCTCCACGCCGCGCTCCGTCGAAGCGCGCCACGGCCTGAATGCGCCGCCGCAGACACGCCTTGCCGCCCACCATGCCAAGCGCGACCTGAGCCGATCGAAGTCCGGCACGCCATTCCAAAGCCCGAATCAGCGTCGCGCCGTACTCCCGCGCTTCGCTGGTTTCCAGGCAGGCCATCGCCACTTCGTCCGCCGCCAACTCCCGATCCGCACGCATCCTCCGAAACGCCAGCCACAGCACCGGATTGAACCAATGCAACGCCTGGAGCACGACCAACACCAGGTTCATTCCAAGATCACCCCGACGCACATGGGCCAACTCATGCAACACCACATGTCGTAGCGAGCGCTCGTCCAGTTCCGAGGCCATGGCCTCCGGCAGCAAGATCATCGGCTTGCGCCAACCAAACACCGCCGCCCCGCTCAACCACGGAACCAGACACAGGCGCACGGGTCGTCGAATCCCCAGCTCGTTCCGGCACCATTCCACCTTCCGCAGGAGTTGCGGACTTGCGGGTGTGCCGTCGCTCTTCAGACGGCGCGCCAGCACCAGGCCATGAACACACTGGCGCACCAACACACTCATCGCGCCGACGACCCAGATCCATGGCAACCAACGCGATCCAACCTCCCACCACCGTCGGTCGTTCGTCGCGTTCAACGAGGGTGCGGAACCCGCCCCGGCTTCCGAACCTTCACCAACACTCAGAGTCGCCGTGGTGTCCACCGGTGCGCCCGCCGATGCCGTCGCATCGCCGACTAACGATACCAACGGCACCCGGAGACTCCCGCGCCTCTCCCCCCCTTCCAAGGACTCGTGCGCCGGCAGGGGATGAATCGCGAGCCCTGACCACTCCGGATAGACCGAGACCGGCAGCGGAACCGTCGCTGGAATCAGGAGCTTCGCCACCACCACCCACCACAACGCATGGCGCCATCGGGCAGACAACCCTCGGCCCAGGATCGCTTGGACCAGCAGAACCACGCATGCCAACGCCGCCGCCTGCCAGGAACTCGTCCACAACCATTCCAGACGGGTGAACTCCATATCAGTGCTCCTTTCTGGCCAGGATTTCCTTCAGTTGGCGGATCTCCTCCGGACTCAGGTCCGTCTGTTCCACCAACGAGATCAGCATGGCCGCGGGTTCCCCGCCAAAGATCCGACGCAGAAAACTCCGGCTTTCCTGCTCGATGCTGGCTTCGCGACGAACCAA
>JAEUHG010000179.1 GCA_016795425.1 Verrucomicrobiales bacterium | reverse complement strand
TGGGGCAGAACCCCAAGGAAACCAGGTCCACGAAGCACCATCTGAAGGTGTGTCCGGCCCAACCACAAAACCGGTCACTTTCCCCCTTGGCGGAAGAGGGGCCGCAGGACGAAACCTACTTCGCCTTCGCTTCAGCCGCGGTCTTCAGTTGTTCCAATCCCTTTTCGAAATCGCCGCCGATCATCTTGTCCATGTTCATGAACAAGCCGAACATCTTGCCCGCAAAATTGTTGGTGCCGTCCATGGACCAAACCACGGTGGTTTGATCGCCTTGTGAACTCAGCTGGAACTCGGTGGCGTTGACCGCGGCAATGGGTTCGATGAACTCCAACTTGATGCCGACCTTCTCGTTGGTCCGGCTTTCCACGAGGGTCATTCGCCCTTTGCCCACCTTGCTATCCCCAGACCATGTGTAGATCGCACCGACCCCGGAAGCAGGTCCCTCGTAGGTCGTCTTCATCGCGGGATCCAGCTTGGCCCATGGCGACCATTCATCCCACCGATGAAAATCGTTCAGGAACTCGAAGACCTTCGAAGGTGGAGCCGCCATGGAGGCGCTGCGGGTGACCCGGAAGGTGGCGGGCTGAAATGCGGCGATGACAATCAAAGCCACGATGGCAACGATGACGAGGAGCAGGAGCTTCTTGATCATAGGTCCTTGGCAGGAGGATGGCATCCCTCTACACGGCACCGGCGACGGTGTCAAAACCTGGATCGCCCATTGGCGGCCGACGTCCACCCCCTCGCCACATCCGGCAAATTCAACCTTAGCCATCACTTCTGAAGCAGCATCGAAATGCGACTGCTCGACAAAGCCCACGAGAGCAGGTCGAGCTTTCCGTCGCCATTCACGTCCGCCACACGCTGCACCCCGGCGGGTCCGGCGAACATGGGCCTGCCGATCGCGAAACCGCCGTTGGGTTCTGCCAATCGAACCTCGGAGTCGCCGATCCAATCCGCCAAACCATCGCCGTTCAGGTCGTGCGGTGGTACACCGACGCCGATGACTCCCGGGATCTCGATGAAGACCGCACCCACTCCAAACCCATTGTTGGTTCCGGGGAAGTACCGGACCTGACTCACCCGGGACGCTGACGAATAGGTGCCGGTCAGCAAATCGAGTCGACCATCACCCGTCAGATCCCGAAGAAAGAAGGATCCCAATTGATCGGGCACGGCCAATTCCTGGGTCTCGCTCCAGGTCCCGGAAGCGTCGCGACTCCATGTTCGGAAGCTCCGAGTCCCCTGGCCCACATCGAGGAGCACGAGTTCGGCTCGTTGGTCCTGATTCAGATCTCCGGCGGCGAAACTCTGGATAGTTCCAGGCAGAGTGATGGTTGGGAGCACCGTTTCCGACAAATACTGGCCGGTGCCATCGCTCGTCCAAACCTCGAGATGGTCCAGATACCGAACCGCAAAGTCACCGCGTCGGTCACCGTTGAAGTCGGCGGCGATCATCTGCATGGGCTTGCCGGTGATGGGGGCGACAAAGCCCGGAGTCCAACCGAAGTTCCCGTCGCCGAGCCAGAGGTGAACGGCGTTGGTGCCGACATTCGTGATCCGAGTTTCCATCGCGGTGCTGACGAACACATCCAACTGACCGTCGGCATTCGCGTCAGCCAGTGCGAACTGTTGCACATACGAAGGCAGACGCAGCGAAGACCTGGCCTGGCCAATCGTCCCGTCGGTGTTCGTCACCGATGGATTCCAGACGTCCAAGGTATGGGTGGAGGAAGAAAGGAGAACTAACTCGGCGATGCCGTCCCGGTTCAGGTCGGCAATCTCGACTTGGCTCACCGCTCCGTTCGTGGGCGCCAGATGCTGGCGTGAATCGAACCACGCGCCACCCCGACCCAGAGTCACAAGCGACCGATCAGCGGCACCCGAGGTCAGGGGGGTCACGAGATCGAGGTGTTGGTCGTGGTTCCAATCGACGACCAACGCCTCGCCTCCGCTGGTCGGGATCTGGCGGGCCGGGGCGAAGACACCTGGACTCTCCTGAATCAGGACCGAATGGAACTCCGCCGAAAGCGGATTGACGACGATGTCGAGTGACCCATCGCCATTGAGGTCGACGAACTGGAGACCCGTGGCCGTGGCCGCCAGCGGATACCGCACTTCATTGGACAACCGCCCACCCGGGCCCGGTCCGGCAAGAAACGACATCTGGGAACTCGTTGTGCTGGTGACAACGAAATCCAGGTCCTGGTCCCCGTCCACATCCGCGACGAACAACCGGCGCGCGTCGGGAAGGATGGGTTGCAGCACTGGATTGCTGAAACGAAAGCCACCCAGGCCAAGGAAGACACCCAACTGATTATTCGCGGCAACACAAAGATCCGCGATGCCATCCTGGTCGACGTCGCCGATCACCACATCGTCCGGACTCGCCAGGCCGACACCACTAAGCTCGGCAAATCGCAGAGGCGATTGGGGAATCAGCGTGCCGTCGCCGGCGTTGCGAAAGAACTCAAGGCTGCGGCCATTCTCATTCAGCACCACCAAATCGGGCAGACCATCATCGTCCAATCGCCCCACCACAATGCGGCGCGGGTCATTGCCCGCCGCCAGGTTGGTGACCAGAACCAGCGATCCTCCGGAGGTATGACGCAATACGAAGAGTCGCTTCGCCAGGAGATCCGCCGCCAGCACCTCGGGCCGTTGGTCGCCATCCAGATCGAGATACTTGAGGTCGGAGATCGATCGGGAATCGGGAAGTTCCGAGGTAACCGGTGGATTCAAACCGCCAGCCGCCGTCCCCAGTTCCACCGAGATGCCTCGGAATACCCCCCGAAGCCTGTCCGGCCAGCCATCGCCATTCAGGTCGGTTCCACCGAGGAATGTCACTTGATCCACCACCATGCCCGGGAACTCCACAGTTCGAAGCATTTGATCGGTCACTTCCGGGTCCGTGCCACCGAGGTACTCGGCGAGATTTGTCCGCTGATCCCGGTCCGGATCCTCGGCGGCATCGGCGGGATCGAGCGGATCCAGTATCGCCACGCGTGCCAATTCATAGGCGTCGTCGATGCCGTCGGCGTCCAGGTCGAGAGGCTGCATGAAGGGTTGGTTCTCGAGCCGATACGTGGATCGATCAGCGCCCTGGGGAGGGTTGGGATCCACGATTTCGCTGATCCCATTGGTTCCGATGGCGATGCCAACCGGTGGACCAACCGGCAGGTTGTTGGTGGCGTGGTAGAGGCGGTAGTAGAATGCCGGATTCGATCGGAAGCGCACGTGGGCCGCGCCTTGGGAATCGATCTCCACATCGAGAATACGAGGGAGTTCTCCGAAGGATCCGTAACTCATGCGAGCGCCCGATCCGTAGTGCAGCGGATCGCCAATGTAGGCGTGGGCTCCCGATTCGTCATTGTCGGTGGTGATGCGTGCCTCCAGTCGGTACCGAAGCTCGAAGGAGTGTCCGTGTTCGATGCCGCTGAGGGGCACGGTGCCTTTGAATTCGATCTGCTCGTAACTCACGTCATTCGGCGTTCGATACTTCAGTCTCGCCGATGGCAAGTCCCCCTCCTCGACCACCAGCAGGTACTCGGCGATGCCATTGGTGTTCAGGCGCGGACCCGCGATCTCCGCCCGGTGGAAGAAGACGGGTTCCCAAGCCGGTGAACGGTCAAAGGCTCGGATCTCCAGTGAGATCATCGCCTGGGCATTGAGTTCGATGAGGTTCGTCCGACCACCCACCAGTCGCAACAACATGGGCTTCACGAGGAACTCGGGATCGGGTTCCTGTTCGTCCTTGATGAAACTGCGCTGCCACTGAACGAAACTGGTGAAGAGGGTGGGCGCATCCGGCGTCGGCGGCGGACCGCCGCTGACTCCGCTGGCACTCGCCTGAGTGTAGAGCGTGGCCTGGGAATCGCATGAGGCGAGAGCACCAGGCTGGTTGGTCAGAATGCCGAATCCCCGCCCCTCGAGATACGCCACCACTTCGTTCGTCGCCATCGGATCGGAACGCACCAGTTCCTTCTCCGGATTCTCAATGCGCGCGATGGACGTCATCTCGACCCGTGTCAGATCGACGACATAGTCCGCCCCTGAATCAGTGTCCGGAATCTCGATATCCCCGACGGATCTCAACTGGATGTTGATGCCGCCGCCCAGATCGTAGGGCTGGCTGCCAACGTAGTACCTGGACCCGACCGGAACCGTAATCACATGGTTGGCATTGGACTCGGAGAACCTGCTCGCCCTAGGAGGTTGCACCACCACGTTCGAGACCGCGTCGAAGGCATAAATCTCCACTTCCGGCACATCGTTGTACTTGTAGAAGAAGTTGGCACCGGACACGGTGATGTCGGCGCTCTGGATCAACTCGGGAAGCAACTGGGCATCGGGGTAATTGGGATCGGTCCAAAGTCCGCTCTTCGCGATCACTCCGAGATCCGACAGCGCGCCCGCGGAGCCGAGCAACCCGGGAACCACCGCCGTCTTGTCCCGGTGCATCTCGCCGTCGCCGTTGAAATCGCCGCGCGGATAGTAATCGGTCTCCTTGCCCGCGAGCACACGCCCATCGCGATTGGCGTCGTGTTTGAGGTTGGTTCTCGCCCCATCCAGATGATGGGTGCTGGTGTTGAAGACCAGCCAGTCGCGCCAGCGACGAAAATCGGACATGTCGATCACACCATCTCCAGGTCCCCCGTCGCCATCGGCGTCGTCGTCGAGATAGTCAGGCCCGCTTGCGCCGCTGAAGGATCGGTCGATGCCCAGGCGGTTGGTCGCCACCGCAAATCGTCGGTTCCCGTCCCGTGTCCCATCGTCGATATCGAGAAGGTTGCGCAGCATCGCATTCCATGGGCGGGTCAGGTCGAGCGACATCACGCTGGAAAAGGCATCGACCTTTGACGGTTCCGCCTTCAGCAATGACCGGATCTCGGTGGGCGAAAGCGCGGGATCAAGAGCCAGCAGGTAACCGGCGAGCCCGGCCACAAACGGTGCGGCCATCGAAGTCCCGCTGTCCGTGTCGTAGGAATTCGGGGCGATGGTCGTGGAAAGAATATTCTCACCCGGCGCCAACACGTCCCCACCGGAGTTGGAGAACGTCGAAAGACTGCCGCGATGGTGCGAGGAAACGACCACGACGTTGTCAAAGCCAAGCTGAAGACCGGCATACGCCATCGGACTGTTCAATCGCGCCGGAACCAATCCGTGATCGTTTCCAGCACTACAGACGATGAGAACCCGAGGATTCCGCGCCAGTACCGCAGCCATCATCGCGCCATATTTTGCGCAGACGAACTCGACCTTCGTCCGGGCGAGCCCCGACAGCTCCGTCGTGAGAGGCGGGGTCATGCTCGACCAACTGAATCCCAGGCTCAGGTTGATGATACGAACGTCCGGCGCCAGCCGGATCAGATCTCGAATGTCCTGGATCATGCGATATCCCCAGGACTGACGTTCGGCCTCGAAACTCGACAACGGTCCATTTGGCAGATCGCTCGCCAGGGTGCGATGGGTGTACCCAATCAGGCCGGAGAACGGATTCACTCCCTCGATGCCTTTGTCATTGGTAAAGGTCGCACCGATGATGCCAGCCACGTGCATGCCATGACTGGATTTGCCTGCGGGTGCGGGACCCAGGAACTGACGAAAAATGACGTCCTCGTGGTCGGCAACGAACCGTGAGTCAATGACGCCGGTCGCCACCCCCGTCACTCCCCGCTTCCGTAGCACCTCGTTGAAGTTCCACATTTGCGGAACCCGGCTCATCTCCAAACCCCAGTTTCCGCCGACGAACGATCCGGCCGGACTCCAACGCCAGTCTGGCGCACCCCCGAACGCACGGTCCGAATCGTTCGTGATGGCATCGACACTGCAAAGCACATTGGGCACCGCCGCCTCGACGAGCCCTTCGTCGTTCAGCCCCACCGCCCAGTCGTACAGTTCCGTGGCCCGACGCACGGGTCCGCGAAGCACGACCAACCCGCGATCAAGGGTTCCGTCCGCCGGTGCCGCCCCGATCAGCGACGCACCATGGCGCGAAAGGAAGGCATTGAATTCCGACACCGTGACGTTGGTGCGCACCAGGACGATGACGTCGCGAATCGATATGCCCGGTCCCGGAAAATCCGGATCGCGCAGCGAGAAATCGGAGGGCGACGGTTGGTGGTTCAGCCGCGGAAGATGATCGGCGACCCGCCCGGCGGGATCCGCCGTCAGCCGCGTCAGAACCGGCACTCCCCGGATCTCGCCCAGGTCCACCGCATGCAAATCAAGACCGTCCAGATTCACTCGATCCAATCGAGCGGTTCCGAATTCCGCGCCAGCCAACGCGGCACCGGCCAAAGTCGCGCCGGAAAGATCCGCGCCATCCAACCGCGCCCGTCGAAAATCCACGCCGCTCAGGTTGGCTCCCCGTAAATCGGCCCCGCGCAAGTCCACGTCGGCCAAGGATACCCCTGGAAGATTCATCCGCTGGATCAGACGGTAAAACGCCGGCCCCGGAGATTTCGGGACCTCGACGGCTTGGGGTTGGGTCGGAAGGGATAGGACCCCTCCCGGGATCGGTCCATTGACCGGCACCCAGGTCGTCAGATCGGCGCTGGTTTCAAGCTGCGTCTCGTAATGCAGATAGGGCGGGACGGCGGTCAAGGAGCGGTTTGTCCAGGACAGTCGAAAGGCATCCTCGGTCTCAACCACCGAGAGCTCGATGGATTCGGCATGGCACGGAAGAAGCAGGCTCCACCCGACCACAGCGGCGAGACCGCCTCGCACCCAAGGCAGCAACCAGGAAAAGCGCACGTTCACGCTGGGGATACCGGCGCCGCACCACGATCTTTCACAAAAAATGGCCGATCACTCTACCGTCACAATCGCATGCACCTCGACCTGCGGAACCGTGACGTGCACCACACCGTCCCGATGCTCGAACGGCAGCGAACCCCCGGCAGGCTCGAGCCGGACGGCACTCGGCCGCTGTTCCCGCCGGATTTCCAAATCGATCGGTCCCACCGTCGGAAGCGTCTCGATCAACGTCGTCATCTGATCCCAGTGCGCCCCGGAGGTGTTCACCAGATTCACCGCCAACTTGCCCTTCACTTGATTCACGGTGAGATCGACCTCACCGCCACGTGTGATCCGAACCATTGGATTCGGAAAAAGTTCCCGCACGAGACCCATCAAAGTGGTTCGCATCGGCGAGGAACGCCCGGCGAGGTAGCCTCGACTGAAGGAGAACAGCGTGGCCGCGACCTGGCCCTTGCCACGGGGAACCACGATCGCCGCCGGGGCTGGGTCCGTACCGGCATTTGCCGCCGCCGTCATTGTGCCGAACGTGTGCACTGCCCCGGTGATTCGCGCCCGTCGCGTTGAACCCGTCGTCTCGAACTTCTGATCCCGCCAAGTGACCGTCTGCGGTTCCTTCATAGCTTCGCCCAGGTTCAACTTCAGGTCCTCGGCAAACAACGATGCCGCGTCAGGCCCCACCAGAAGCAGGCGACCGCCGCCGTCGGCGTACGCGAGCAGTTCACGCCGAAAGCCGGGATCCAACGCCTGGCACTCGCCCACCACAATGAGTGAGTAGGGCTTCATCCGGCCCGTCAGGCTGTGCTCGCTCACCAGATCCACCACCTGACCGCCCTCGATCAACGCTTGAAGGGTTCCCTGTATCTTCGAGAGGTCGCGCCCGAACAGACTGTTGATCTCCCGATAGTGCGAATAGGTCGAATACAGGAATGCCACCTGGGGTACCGCCACGGCCCCTTGGCAAAGCGCCTGGCGATCCCGACAAAACTTCGCCACCTCAGTGATCACGGGAAGGTACTCCATCGGCACGGAGCCATCGCGGCGCTGGGTGTGATACATCTGAAAACCGCCACCCTGTGACAACACCACCGCCGCCTCGCGCTGGAGTTGAACCGCGGACTTCTGGCGATCTCCATTGGGACGAATGCCCTTGGTGACGAAGCTCCACGCCATCAGATCCCACGGCTTTCCCTGGTACACCAGATAGCGGGCGGAGAATCGGGCCGAATTGACCGCGTCTTCCGGCGAGAAATCCCCGGAGATCCAATCGACCTCCGCGCTCACCGCCTCGGGCATGTGATCGCTGAAGGCCCAGTTGCTGCACAACTGAAAGGTCGGGTGTGTTGAGCGAACGGCGCCAAGGTAATGCCGCAAGTACCCGCGAAAGGCGTTCCGGTTGAACTCGAGAAACTCGAACCAATGCGGTTCCCCCGGTTTCCTCGGCACCTCCTGGATGCCAGTGCCTGCCGTGAACGCCTTCCATGCCGCGGCTCCGAAATCCGGTTGGGACGCCCAGCACTCGCCATCCACCCAGGCGCCATCGAGCCCATAATCACCCGCCATCTCGCGCAGTTGCGGGATCAGCAGCTGATCGACGTAAGGTCCGAAAAACGACGTGGCATTTTCGTTGGTCTTGCCGTTGGCGTTGATCACCGCCCAATCCGGATGGCGCACGATCGCTTCCGAGTCCCACACGCCGGAGTGATGGGCGTACAGGGCCACGCCGCGCTCAGCCGTGACCTGGCGCCATAACTTCAGTTGGTCACCCACAAACCCTGGCGCCGGATTCCCCACCTTGGTCGGGTAACTGGTCAGCCCCCGATGTCCCTTCGAATCCACCTGGATGTAGTCCGGCCGCGCCGCGTCGATGATGCGCTCCACCATCTCGCGCGTCGTGTTCTTCCCGATCTCCTTGCAGTCGTCGCCGGCATGAAAGTCAAAGTGCAGCCCGAAATAACTCTCGGAGCGCCTGAGCCGACGGGGAGCAGACGCCGCGGTATTTCCACGGACGGCTTTCCGAATCGTCTTCAGCACCTCCAGCTGCGCGGCCGAAATCGAACCGATCGGGCCTTCCGCGCGATTCCAGTTCGGCCCCACATCGAAGGTGACCACGCCTTCCTTGGCCAACACCGCCTTCGTCCAGTCCGCCCATTCCTTGGTGGTGAAGCGAGGTTCGCGGCCTCCCCAGTTGGCACCCAGGAAGGTAAGGGCCTGCCACTGCGAACCTTTGACCCATCGCGACTCCGGAAGGTACTTGAACGGCTCGTTCAATTCACCGGCGGTGTAATCCTCCGCTTCGGTGTGGCGAACCAGACTAACCCCGGGATTGAAGGTGACGATGGACCCGGGGTTCCCGTGTTTTGCCGCGGCCGCGTACACTGCCGCGATCGGTTCCGCGAATCGGATATGCTGGTACCCGCCGTCGAACCACCAACCTGACACCTTTCCGCCATAGCGATCCGACCATTCCCGGATCACCTCCGCCCAACGCTGGGCGAAGGCGAGATCGATTGGCTGATCCGCCGGACCCTCGCGCAGTCCGAACGCCTTCTGGGCCCGGGCATCGCGATTCGGCACCTGGCAGGGCAAGTAAAGCATCAGCCGGATTCCCTTGGCCTCCAGCGCCCGCGACAATGCCAGCGGCAAGTCGCGCGATGAGCACCGCTCGCCGGGCCGATAGCCCGTCACTCGGTCGTACGCCGGGTTGGGTGCGTTGAAGTACCCGGAGTTCTGCCCCAGGGTCAGGAAGAGATAACCCGCCCCGGCCTCGGCCAACTGATGGGCCAGATACTCCACATCGAAGTCGGCCAATTGCGCGAATTGTCCTTCATCCGCAGGCAAGACATGCATGAAGACGCCGTACCCGGCGTCGCGAAACCAGTCCGTATTGGGATTGCGGTCGGTCCCCGCACTTGGTCGCGACAGAACGAGCAACGAGACCAGGAAGCCCGCGAACCATTTTGAGTTCATGATGTTCTCCAATCCTCGGTTGCACGCCGGCACCCAAGGCCGAAATCAGCGTGGCCAAACGAGGACAAAAGGATCATGCCCGCACTCGCCGGCGATTGCCCGCCCAATGTGGCCGGAATCCAAGTGCGCGATGTCGATTCCAGCGCGGGTTGTCCCAGAGCGTGGCGATTCTTCCCGCCCTCAGGCCCGGCGGGCTGCCGTTGCCTGGCCCAGGCTGCCAGGCCCGGTCGTTGGCATTCGCTCCCCTGGGGTACGATCCCGAAAGATGTTTGCAGGAGGTGACGTATTGTCATAAGGCACCGTATCGACCAACGACACCGGCCCATCCCACCCATCATGAGCACCGCCCCCCGAAATCTCATCGTCTGCTGTGATGGCACCAACAACCTCTGGAGCGCCGCCGATGATGTCACCAATATCGTCAAGATCTTCCGCCGGCTCCAGCAAAGCGACGAGCAGCTCTGCTACTATGATCCCGGCGTCGGCGCGGCTTCCGGCCAACTCCACGAATCATCCGGTCTCAGACAACGACTCGCCCGCCTCGCCGGCTTGGCTTGGGGCAATGGTGTTTGGAAAAACGTCGCCGATGCCTACTTCTGGCTCATCCAAAACTATCGCGAAGGCGACCGCATCTACCTCGTCGGCTTCTCCCGCGGCGCGTTCACAGTACGAGCACTCGCCGGTCTTCTCTATTGGTGTCACTTGCCGCGGGAGAACTGCGAACACCTGATCCCAACCTTCATCGATGCCTACCGTGTGTCCGACACGGCCGAGCGCCGGAGGATCTGCCGTGAGTTGCGCCGGTATCATTCCCGGAGCCGGAACTTTGAGCAGGAATGTTTTCCCATCGAATTTATCGGCGTCTTTGACACCGTCGAGTCCGTCGGCCTGGAGCAGATCTTCCTCGGCACAGAAGTCATCAGTGATAACAAGGTGAAGAAGGGTGTGCGATTCGTCCGCCACGCCATGGCCATCGATGAATCGCGGTGGACTTTCGAGCCACGGCCCTACCAAGGCACCGAGGAACCCTCCGAACCCGCCACCGTGCCGCGCCTCAAACAGGTATGGTTCCCGGGCGCCCATTCCGACGTCGGTGGCGGCTACCAGGAACACGGACTCTCCGATCTCGTCCTTTCCTGGTTGATCGAGGAGATGCTTTCGCTGCCGCACGCCCCAAACTTCATCAGTGGATGGGAGACGGACCTCGATCCCGATCCCTGCGGACATCGTCACGATCAGATGCGCCAGTCCACCTTCTGGGCTCTCACCGGACGCTGCCATCGCGAGTTGCTGGATCAGGAAAGCACCCCACTCACGGTTTCCCAGGCGACACTCGACCGTCTCAAGTTCACCCATTGGAGTCCCCCGCTGCCGAGTCCCGCGTTGAAGTTCGAAGTGGAACCCTACGGTCCCCGGTTGGCCAAACGATTATCCACCAAAACCAGGATCAAGGGCCGTGAAAAATCAGACGCATTTTCCGCCGCCGCGTGGAGAGGATTCCTTCTCTTTGGCGCCTGGCTTTTGTTGTGCCTGGTCCCCAAGGCCTCCCGCGAACTCGCCACGCTGCAGCTCACGGAAATCTTCAACCACCAGGCAGCCCTCGAACGGTTCGTCGGCAATCTGTCCTGGTTCGGAAGCGTCATCCCTTTGCCGGTCGGCACCTGGCTCGCCCTCGATGCCGTGGCCATTCTGCTGGCCGCCTACTGGATCGGGGTTGGCATCACCGGCTGGGGTGAATCGTCCGGAGGCAAGAGGTCCCTGGGTATGTTCCTGGCCTATGCGGCACCCACCGCCCTTATCGCCGATTTGATCGAGAACCTCTTCACCGCGCTTCTGGCCGGCCCCTGGATCACCGAGGCGCTGCTCGGTTCGACCTTTTTGGGGGTTCCCATTGCCTGGCTTTCCTTGACCCTCTCGCTGCTTCTGAGCGTCGCTTCAGCGATCAAACTCGCCGCCTACCTGGCCACAATGGCCGCCTTGGTGTGGATGGCGATCTCGCGGCAACATCGTCGTTCGCGGGAACTTTGGATGGCCGGACTCGGGTTGAATGGGGCGCCCACTGGGTCCGTGGGTGCGTCACCCATGACCAGACCGTAATTGAATCGCCCCTCTTCGGATGAGTTCCTCGCGGACTCTTACCGTACCAACCGAATCTGGAACCGGTAAGTCCCGGTCGCGTCATTCCGCGGATTGCCAATCGTCAGGGTGTAGGTGCCGCCACGCGTGAGCGTCCGCTCGCCCGCATCGAAGAAGAATCCTTGGTTGAATACTTCGACCCCGGTTTCATCTACTAACCGCCAACCCCACGAAGCTCTGCCATCCTCCAACAGATCGAAGAACACCACCTGCCCAGCCAACGCGGTGAAGGTGTAAACATCCAGCGCGCCCGGAGTCTCGATGTTCCCCGCGCCAGCCGCCGGAATCCCGTTGCTCACCGTGTCCCCAAGCGCGAGTGGAATCACGTTCGGCGGCGGCACGTTCAAAATTCGGAAGCTGTAGGTCGAAACATAATCGTTCTTGGGATTGCCGATCGTCAGCGTGTAGTTGCCTCCGTTCGTGAGCGTCACCGTCCCCGGATCGAAGAAGAATCCTTCCTGAAACACCTGGGCGCCGGTCGAATCCACCAGCCGCCACTGAATCGCCGCCGAACCACCGGATAGCAGATCGAAATATACCACCTGCCCCGGCGTCGCCGTGAAGGTGTACACGTCCTCCACTCCCGGGGTCTCAATATTGCCCGCCCCCGCGCCGGGAACGCCGTTGCTGACGGTGTCGCCAATCGCGATGTTGAAGCGTTGCGCCACCGGGACGTTCAACAGCCGGAATCGGTAGGCACCCACGAAATCCGTCCGCTCATTTCCGACGGTCAACGTATAGGTGCCTCCTTTGACCAGCGGAATGGAGCCTTGGTCGAAGAAGAAACCCGCCGTGAAGACCTCCTGTCCGGCGTCGTCCACCACCCGCCATTGCGTGGCCGCCGAGGCGCCGTCCAGCAAATCGAAGTACACGATCTGACCCGGCGCCGCGGTGAAGCGATACACGTCCATTACACCCGGGGTCTCAATCCGGCCGGCACCGGCACCCGGAACGCCGTCGCTGACCGTGTCGCCAATCGCGATGTCGAACTGCTGCAACCCCGGCACGTTCCAAAGTCGGAAGCGATAACTGCCCGTGACGTCGGATGTCGAATTCCCGATGGTGAGGGTATAGGTACCGCCGCGGGACAACGTCACCACGGCCTGGTCGAAGAAAAAGCCGGCATTGAACACCACCGTTCCCGCGGCATCCGACAGTTTCCATCGCTGCGCCCCCGATTCTCCCGACTGCAGATCGAAGAAGACGTTCTGCCCCGCCGTGGCGGTGAAGGTGTAGATATCCTCGACGCCGGGCGTCTCGATCATTCCGGCGCCCGCCGCGGGTTGGCCTTCGCTGACGGTGTCTCCGATGGCAATGGCGAACGCCGGCGTGCTGGGAATGGTCCAAACCTGGACGCGATAACCCGAGTCCATCGAACCCAGGCGTTCGATCACCAACTCATACCGCCCGGAGGCCGGCAGGGTCACGGTGGCGACATCGAAGAATGCCAGTTCGCGAAACACCGTTTCACCCGTCGGACTCAACAACGACCAACGCCAGCCGGAGCTGGCTCCCAGTTGCACATCGAAGAACAGCTTTTGCCCGGCATTCGCCTGGAAACCATAGACGTCCCGCTGTCCAACCGACGAAAAACTCCCTTCACCCACGAAGGATCCTCCACCGCGCAGGTCGGCGTCGCGCACCTTGAATCCCGACGTTGCCGAACTGCCCAAGGCATTGCCGCTGGCGTCGCGAATCGTCGATGCCACGGCGATACGGTAATCGCCGGTGGGAATTCGGTTCGCGAACGTCAATACCACCCGGTTGGCTCGCTCCAGAAAGGAGAACGTGCCGCCGCTCAACACCGTGTCGTCGGCGGTGCCGAACACGCCATCCGCCCCGCTCGATTCCACCCGCACGCTCGTCGGCGTGACCGTCGCCAGATCCAACGGCTCATCGAACGCCACGATCACCGGGGTGTCACCCGGGACGACCCGGTCCGCTTCCGGCGAAACACGCGCCACCTGGGGCGGCGTCGTGTCGGCGACCAGGCTCAAACTCGTCAGCGGGCTTGTCCCGACGTTGCCAACCGTGTCGACGGCGCGGACCTGAATGATGAGATTGGTGTTGAACCGGGCCGGTGCCAGTCTTTGAAGACTCGCCTGACTCGAGCTCGATCCTGCCGTGCTGAGGGTCGGAGCCTGAAAGGAGAATTCGTACGGCCAGGTGTGGTCCTGCGCCACGCGCTGGTGGTTGACCCACAATTCGA
Source organism: Verrucomicrobiales bacterium (assembly GCA_016795425.1). Lineage (GTDB taxonomy): Bacteria > Verrucomicrobiota > Verrucomicrobiia > Limisphaerales > CAIMTB01 > CAIMTB01. The sequence continues at coordinate 173,270 of JAEUHG010000179.1, read as the reverse complement.
CGTGCTTGACGGCGACATCGTCGACCGCGGCGACTTCCAATGATACGCGCGAGCCGGCCACCACATCGCCATTGGCAAGCCCATGTACCGTGATCTGCGGCGCCTTCGCGGAACGGTCACTCGCCTGATACTGCACCACTTGCAGCCCCGCTTCGTGGTCCGCCACGTAGGCCAATGCCTCGTGCGTCGCCACCGCCACCGCCATTCCAGGAGTCACGATGGTCTCAAGGAAGCGATCGGTCCTGCTCGGATCCCGCACGTCGTAGACCGAAATGTCATGCGGACCGTCGTCGGTGCTGTTCGGTCCCACGCACGCCACCGCGATTCCCGAGCCGTTCGGAGCGAGATCGAACCAGCCAAACTGCCCGCTGATCCCCGGAGCCACGAGCTGGGGCGCCAGAAGATTGGTAATAATCCATGTGCTGTACCCCCGCCCAAATATCGTGGTGGCCAGACCTTCTCCCGTCACCAACCGCACCCCGCGCCGCGCCGCGGTGCCATCGACCGAAGGAGTCGCCCCGCCGGGCGTTCCAAACGCGCCACTGGGCAACAGTGGGACCGGCTGCAGCGCGACCTGGCCGGCACTCACTCCGGCCACGAAGAGGGCTTCCCGATACACCTTCAAATCATGGATGACATACCCCAGCGACATTTCATCCAGCAGTTCGCCGGAGAAAATATCCACGGCCTGTACGAGACCGCCATCGGTGCCCGCGTAAACCACGCCGGCATGGATGGTGACCGTCCTGGTGTTGCCTGGGGGTGTCAGCCGGTGCAATAGGCGCGGCCGAACCGGATCTGTCAGATCCACGATGCCGAATCCCGCCGCACCATCCGCGTACGCCCCCAGCCCCACCTCGTCGCCCAGCAAGGTTCCGGACGCCGGCAACGCCACGCGACGCGCGTCTCCCGGCGTGTCCACCCGTCCCAATAACACGGGCTGGCCATTGATCATCTCCATCACGGCGATGCCCGCCGGTCCGTCGGCGACCAGCAATCGCGTGACCGAAGACGCCCCACCAAAGGCCGAGAGGTCGTAGGTTTCAACCGCAACGTCCGTCGCCTGCCCAGATGTGTCCACCGCCCCCACAATCCCAGGTTGAATCACAATCCCATCCAAAGGATTGGTGCCCGACCGCACCTCGGCGCCGTCCATTGCGCCGTCGCCGTCCGAATCCGGAACTTCGGCCAGCGTCCCGACAATTCTCTCCGCGACATCCGGTAAACCGTCGCTGTCGGCATCAGCCGTCGGAGAGTTCTCGTTCCACACAGCCTGAGGAATGTCGAACGTTGAACCTGCCTGTCCGGTGGTGAAGAAGGCGATGGCGACCTGCATCGTGGCAGGGTCGAGCCAACGCACAGCCACCACCGCATCCGATGGCAGTCGCAGGCCATTCAATTGACCGCGTGTGTCCGTCTTCAAACGCTGTTGAGCGCGGTCGCCTCCGGGAGGGAAAATATCCAGCAGCACCGGAAACACATTGTCTTCGGAAGGTTCCACCTCCGCATTCGGAAGGTAGGCCCCAAAGAAGCCGCCCAACGCCTGACCCATGCGCGATACTAGAGACTTACCCCGATCACCCACGTTCTTGTAGCCGGCGTCTGCCTCGCCGTTGATCACTTCCAACAGGCGTGCTGTCGCCGCTTGTTCCTCCGCGGCATCAATGATGTCCGGACTGCCTTGGGGCCCCTGACTTCGTAACACCCGGCCACGCCGATTCTCGGTGACGGTGTCGTTCATCCGAACGATCAGGTTCGTGCCTGGATCCCATGAGGTCGCTGCGGCGGCAAAGCCAAGAATCCCGCCGGCTTCCGCCGCGGTGATAAACACGCCTCCATCCGTACCGGATTGCTGCGCCGCCGTCGCCGCGCGGAGAACGGGAACGAGGTCCTGGAACTGGACGCCAGCAGCCATAGCGCTGCTCCACGCATTGGAGCCCAAGAGCACTTGGAAGTACCCTTCAAACGCCGCCTGCATCCACGCGAGCCGCGTGAGATCGGCCTGCTCAGCCTTGAGTTCGGCTAGATGCGTCACCGCGCCCACCGGAGGTTCCAACGGCGACGAGGGCCCTGTCCGGGAACGAAGCGAGTGAAGGTTGTTCTGCGAACCCCCGTAGAGTTCCCGCCAAATACTCCACCACTCCGCCAACATGTCCGAGGCATCATCCGCGTCGTCGGGTGGTCCCGGTAACGCATCTTCGGCTTGTTCGGCGATCTCATTCAAAAACTCGTCCCGCGACTCCACAACATCTGGCACCCCGTCGCCGTCCGAATCCACCGCGCCCCCGTTCTCCATCACCTCGCCAATGTCCTCGAACATCTCGATCCCCTCCTTGCCGATGTCAACAATGGGGCCAAAGACATCCGGTCCCAGTGTCGGCAGCTGATCCACGATCGTCGAAACCAAGTCTCCCCAACTCTCCGGCTCGTCGATGAACGGGATATCCGGCAGATCCGGGAAATCCGGAATGGGTGAATCGTCTCCGTCGCCACCGCCGCCATTCGGACCAGGCGAGGGAGACGGCGACGGCCCCGGAGGCGGCCCAGGCGGCGGAGTCGAGGGTGGCGTCAACGGAGGTCGCGGCGGTCGCGGTGGACTGGGCGACTTGCGCGGCCCGGGCATCGGACCGCCGCCTCCAGTTCCCGGATTGCCCCCGTGCCACCCCGGTTGCCGAATGCCCACTCCGGGATCCGACACCAGATACAACCCATCGGCACTCACCGTCATGGGACCGACGATCTCCCAAACGCCCTTGTCATGATCGAAACTCCACAGAGCCGACTTCTCGCCCGGTGCCAATTTCTTGCCGGTCTGTGGATCGGGCAGGTTCGGGAATTTGACCGGCACCGGTTGATCGAAGTTCTGCGGGCCATCAGTCTGTACCGTGATCACCAGCGGAAAGGAAAGGCCGGGCGGAAGAGGTTCCGGCAGTCGAGCAGGATCCACCGGTGCCATGCCCACCCGCCCGCCCCGTGTCCCATCATCGGCGAACAAGGCATTCGGAGGAACGGTGATTTCAACCCCCGCCAAAACTGGGTTCGCCGCCACCACTGCCGCCGGAAATCCCACCTTCGTTTCCGTTGTCGAGCTTACGCCGCGCAACGACTCAGACGAGATCAACGGGAGATAAATCTCCCCAGTGCCCCCCGCGAGATTCGTCATGACCCCCGCCGTCGCTTCCCACGCCTTGCCGACAAACGGGTAGTACGCCTGGTTCGGCCATTGGATCCCGGCCGCCGTGTCCACCACCGTCCGCCCGTCGACATGCACGAAGAACCGCCCCGCCGGACACGGCGTCAGGGTAAAACGTCCCTGCGCATCGGTGGTCGTGCGCAAGGTCTCCTCGGCACCGTCCACGGTGATGGTAACCCCGGCGAGCGGCCGATTGGTCGAGGCTCCGGGTGACGTCGGATTCACGATCAACTCACTCGCGAAGACCGTCCCGATCACCGCGGTCCCGGCCACCGGCGTCAGTGCGGCCGTCGTGAATTCGATCGCCGCCATGCCTCCCGGTTGTCCGTCGGAATCCAGGTCGAGCGATCGACCCAACGCATCCCTCAATCCCGTGCCGTCCATGGACACCCGAACCCGCGTCAGTCCGGGCACCGGCTCCAAATAAAACAAGCGTGCCGTCCTTCGATCACCCGAAAGCTCCGTCCGGGTCAGGAGCCTCCGACCTTGGGCCTCGGCCCAGATCTGGCTCCCATCCAAAGTGGATCCCTCCGCCAGCGCCACAGTGAACCGAAATTCCGTCTCCCGATTCACGCTGACGCCCGTCTCCTGATGCTGGGGTGATGGAATCACAAAGAAATCCGCCTGCAACGGATCCGTCCCGGCCTCGAATTCCTGGAGGTTGTTCCGCTCGTCGCCGTCGGCGTCACCCAAGGCATCCGCGAAATTCAGCGGATTCAACGCCGGTGAATGCGTCAGTTCAAAGACGTCATCCATCCCGTCACGATCAAGATCGAATGCGTTCGTCGTTGGCAATTGATACACCCGGTAAAAGGCCCGTTCCCGCAACGGCGTCGCATCAACTAGTTCCCCCGACCCTTGGACTCCCAACTGGGCATCGACCGCATGAGTCAAATCGCTCAACTCACTGCCCCGCAACAAGACGAAATACGACGACGCACCGCCACCATGCCGGATCCGCGGATGCCCCGCACCGTCCAGGCTGATGCCGGTGATCTGCAGGCTCTGGGCCGTCGCCGATAGGTGCCCCACACCCCACAGCATCGCCACTGCCGCACCTACGAACGGAAACCAGCGCTGGAATCGCCGGACCGGTGAACTTTGAGATTGGGCCATACGCAATCGCTTCGAAATCGGTGATTCGGAAACAGATACCTTACAACGGCCAAAACCTTTCACGACACACCCCTTGTTACAGAATTCGGCGCGGCCGCTACCCCCGCGGGCCGCGCGCAGCATAAAAGGAAAGAAGGCGACCAATTCAAGCCTCAGCTGGCAGGCCCGTCTCGTCTCGGCCCATCACCTCGTCGCAGCGCGACGAGGGCCACCTCACTGGACCCCTTTCCATCTCAGGTAGACCCTGTCGCGCTGCGACAGGGCTTTCCCGCCCTGGTTCATGGTCTCAACGCGTGTCCGGATTCAGGGAAGGCTCCCTGCCCATTCATCAGGGTCCGAATCGGGATCGCTATCAACTCCCTCTTCACCCCACTTACTCCGACACCCCCATTCGCCCCCTTAGCCATTCGACCGACAGCTCGACTCTCGGTGCAAACTCGCGGCTGCCCACATAGCGAAGCAAACTCCGGCGGAATTGCCGCGCCGCCGGTCGTTGATCCAAATCCCGCTCCAGATCGAACCCGCAAACCAACAAACTTCCGCCGCCGACCCGCGCTTCGAAGACCTGCCCCAGCAACCGGTTGAAATGAAAGTCCGGGATCGACTGTATCAACGGCCGCAGCCCCGCGGGCGCGCCGGTCAACTCCATGGTCGTTGCCCCACCGCAGACATCCCGCCATTGCCAATCGCTCCAACCCTCGTTGGGAAATTCGCGGAACAGCGGATGCCGCGGATCGCAGAGAATACCCAAGGACGAGAACCGATTGCCCCACCAACCTGCCGACCAATAAACCGATCCGAAACCCGTGGTGGCGGCATGAGAATTCGTCACACCGTGGGTCATCCAAAGCACTCGACCTCCTTGGGCCAACACCTCAACCGCCGCCGCATCCAATCGCCGCGTCGCCAATACCCCGGCTGGCACGGGTTCCAGGCTCTGTCCGCTTCCAGCGGAAGGATAGACCCACACGTTCCAACGGTTCTCGACCCGTCCCCAACGCGCAACCAACTCGAGCGCCACCGGCGCGTGGAAGCGCTCCAACGATGCCGACAGTGCGCCGAAGTCGATCCATCCCTCTCCCTCCTGCTTCACCCGCTGGCAGGTCCCCGATGCCAACCCACGCCCCGATCGCGGCCTCAATTCCCAACGCACCGGTTCCTTTGAAGCTTCCGCCGGACCGTGGTGCACCCCCTGCATCTCCGCGCGAAACACCTCGTCGGCGGTCCACACGAACTTCGGAAAGCGCGCCAAGACCACCGACGGCGCGTTCCACCGACGCACCTCCGCGGCACGCACCACACCTTTGCTTTGCCAAAACGGATCCAGGATACCCACCAACGCCTCGCTCTGACCCGTGAAGTCATTCAACATCAGGAGCTGATAACCCGAATACCCGCGGGTCCTCAGCATCCCTTCGTGCTCGGCCTTGTACTGGAGGAATTGAAAGCGCGCCGAGGCACGAACAAAGTCATCCACCTGATCCCCCAAGCCATTCGCCGCCAACTCACGCCGGTATCGCTCCAGGTTGAGGGGCACCAAAGGCCCGGTGAACTTGGGGAGCAACCGCGCGTAGTCGGGAAATACCGGACGCTGCCCCGTCTCATGCGCGATCAAAGGGACCGGCGAAGTCTCCGCCGCCGTCGTGAAATCCCAATCCGTCCGCGGCGGGCCCACACCCCGGGTGCTGGCCCCGCTGTGATGGGTGAACCAAAACTCGTCCGCCGGCAGGTTCCGACGCGCCCCGCAGCCGGCATAAACTCTCCGCGGATCCACTGCCCTGATCTCTTCAACCATTCGATTCACCAGGTCCCAGTCGGTGCTCTGCTGTCCAAACTCATTGCCGATGGCACACATCAGAAATGAGGGATGGTTGCCGTAGGCCTCCGACATCCGTCGGAGTTCCGCTCGCAAGAACGTCACCACTTCTGGATCCCTTCCCATTCCAAGTGGTCGTGTGACGGTTTCGGTTCCCCAGTCATCCACCCACGCGGGTGCTTCCGCTTGCAGGTAAACCCCCAGGCGATCGGCCGCTTCAAAAGCCGCATCCGGCGGACACCACGTGTGAAAACGGACATGATTGAAGCCATACTCCTTCACCACTCCCAGCACGCGCATCCACTCGTCGACCGTAGTCGGCGGATGGCCGGTCCGAGGATAAACCGCGCAATCGAGGGTGCCGCGAAGGAAGACCCGTCGGCCATTCACCTTCAGTTCCCTTCCCGATCGTTCCACCTGCCGAAACCCGAAGCCGACCTGAACCTCGTCTCGACCACCTCCCGCACTCTTCAACTCGGCCACAAGACGGTAACGAATCGGCGTGAACTCGTCCCAACTCTTCGCAGGTTCCGCCAGACTCAGGTCGATTTCATGCCGGGTTCGACCCTTGACCGGGAGGACTTCCTTCTCGAAAGCCGCCACGATCTCCCTTCGACCTTCCTGCCGTAATCGAAGGGAAACCCTCGACGGACCAAGACTCTCCGTCGCACTTTCCAACTCCACTGCGACCCGCACCGATCGACGGTCCGCGGACGGGTAGGCCTGCAGGGAACGCACCGAAATCGGATCCCGTGACTCGAGGCGAAGCGCTCCGACCAGACCGTTCCACCGGCTTTGCGTCTCCGGTCCGTACGCGTGGGTGATCGTCGAGAGATTGTGGATCATCCGATTGTCGACCCGAACCGTCAAACGGTGGCGTCCAGGTTGGACCATCCCCACCTCGTACCGATGCTCGCCGACCAGACTGTCGCAAGTCCCAAGACTCCGCCCATCCCACCAGACATCGCTCCGCCAAAGGACACGCTCGAAACTCACGGTCACCTTCTGTTGATCCCAAGCCTTCGGGACCTCGATCTCCCGTTCGAACCACGCGGGTCCAACGTGAAGAAACCGCCGCACCAGATAGCCATGTTCATCTGCTCGGGTAGGCTCTTTCACACCAGGAAACCGAGTCGTAACCGGGAACGGAATCCCGTGAAGCATGACCTTGGGGTCCAGCGGTGATCCCATCCCTGCCAAGTCCGTGGTGCCAGGAAGACGAATGGTTGCCCCCGATCCGAGGCCGCGTGTCCCCCATTCCTCCCGCATCCCCTGGTCGGCCGCATCCAGCCGAACCTGCCAGACACCGGCGAGATCGAGCGTCGCGGCCTTGCCCCAAGAACCGCCAAAGATCATTCCCAAAGCTGCCACCCACCATCCCACCCAGCGGTGGCCACTTGTGAGCCTGCGGAGTCGTTTCATGGTCCCAATCCCGATTCAACCGAGTGCGCGGCAGCGCACAACGACACAGGGACCAACTCACGCGTCACCAACGACGCGCCCTTTGAGATTCAGAGGTCGAGGAATTGAGGTTGTTTGGCAAAGATGGGTGCGTGGAGGCGTTGGCGGCCACCGTTGGCCGAGAGAAAGCGCTGACGGATGGTGTTGGCGGCGTAACGCATGTGCTCGCCGACCAATGAGGCATCGTGCAGATAGTGGTGTCTGATGATCCACTCGTCGCAACTTTGAACCTGATCGCGCTCGGTCAGTTCGAGATCCGCGATGGTCAAACCTCCTACCAAAACATGATGACGCCTCAGGAGAGCATCCGTCTCAAGGCGGTCTAGACCGAGCGAGGGCTCCAGTTGACGACTAAGACGATGCGTAAAGGCCGGAATTCATGAAATAGTAGCGTGCATGCCCCTACCTTTTTACCCGCTTATGAGTTTCCTTCCACAGCGGAAGCCACGTTCTTCCATCGTCGGCAGAGTATTCGCCCATGCCTGTTGCGCTCTTGCCGTCCGCAGCATAGGTCCACACAGAGCGGGTCTTATAGAGAAGGCCTTTTCTATCAGTGCGAGTTCCAGACGTGGTCCAGGTGTTGCCGTTTACACTCCTGGAGTATTGACTCGATTTTCCATCGTTCTCGAATCCATGCCCGATATATGTCTTGGTCGACGCATCATACGTCTGCATGTCGATGGCTTGAAAGAGATTGCCGGAATCGCTCTTGTCCTCCCATCGAGACTCCAGGAACAAGCCACCGAGAACCATACGCGCAATCACCTTTCCCTTGTAGTTGCCAGCTGGCCAGAAGGGGGAAGACTCAAGCGATCCTTCATAGCTCCACGTCCCCACCATTACCTCCATTTTCTTATGTTCCAGGCTCGGTTTGGGTGCCGTGTTCTGCCCGTAAGCGCTCGACAGGAGCATCGACGTAAGCGCTAAGGCAAGGAGTCTACCGATCAACGAAGTTCTCATCGTGAGGTTGTGGGTGGTTTCCGGCTCAGAATTCCTGCCACAGCAAACAGTGGCTTTCGGCTGCAGCATGCCGTTTTGCTATCATCCACGGTCCGTAGACGCAAGCGCGACGCGGCGTCCAGCCAGCGGATGGCCATTGGCCCCTTCTCGATGGTCTTCCGGTCGTCGAGTGCCACTCGGTAGGTCATTTTGGTAGCCATCCGTTTGAGGAACGATTCGACCACCAGTTCATCCTCTTCACAGACATTCTGACCGATGACGACCAGCCCACTTCAACACCCGGCACCCTCGCTTCGTGAAAGACCGGCGCGAGATAACGAACGCGGTCGTCGATGTTGCTCCCGCGATGGTGTGGCGCGAAATAGTGGCCGCACTCCAGGACACGTTGCTCACGACCCGGGAGGTTCCACCCGCACTCGTCGAAAAGGGAGAGAAGGTAGACGTGGACGGACTGCTCAGTTGGTTTCGAAGATCTGCGCCGAGAATCCGGGGGGTGCTGCGGAAGCAACCTCATTGGCCGAGAGTTACGAATGGATCGCGCAGACAATACAACCTGCTCGATTGCCCGCGGATTGGGCATCTCTCGCCAAGAGCTCCAACACGAACCTCGCCGGACTTGCCGGCCGGAAACTGACCTTCCTCGAATTGATCCGAAAACCGATTGAGATGAAATTCACCGCCCTCGACCGACGTTCGGTCGATTTGAACAAACTTCTTGGCAAGGTGGTTCTACTGGACTTCTAGGCAACCTGGTGCGGGCCGTGCGTTCGCGAGCCTGCTCGGGTGAAACGCCTTTTCGAAAAACACCAGAACGAGGGATTTGAGGTCATCGGCATTTCCCTTTATTTCAAGCACGTCCCGCCGGATGCGACAGCGGAAGAGAAGGAGGCAATCATGAAGACGGCGAGAAGCGAACTTTCTGATTTCCTGGAAAAGGGGGGTTTGCGGTGGTCTCAGAACTTCGAGAATCTGGCCGAAGAAGGCGAGTTCCCCCGCCGATTTGGCGCCGTCGCCATCCCTTGGATGCTCTTGGTGCACTGAAAAGGAATGGCGGAATGGCACGGCTTCGACGCCGACTCCATCGATGAGGAGATCCCCCGTTTGCTGAACCGTGAGGAACCTCGCTGACGACGATCACCGATCCTGGGAAGGGCTCGAGACGTATGGACGGCAACACTACCCTAACCCCTTGCATAAGAACATCGCCGCGGTTCGCCGAGACCGGCGAGCTCGGCACACCAATCGGGGTTCATCAAGTCGCCGATTCTGAGGTGAGTGCGGACAACTCTTGCGGCCCCTGCCGTAGCAAACTCGTTGGATCCGAATCAGTTTCGGTCTGCGCCAATTGCACCGCTTTCCTGAGCCCAGCTACTCGCCGACGGACCGTGGCGCCGGCCGCGGGAAATTGGAACCGCCTTTCGCCTGACCACAACTACCTGCTCTCCCACGAGCAAGTCGTCCAATCCGAGCTCCTCCGAGGCAAAGACGGCGACACCTTGGCCATCGACCTCGCCGACCACCGAATCACCGTCCAAGGCCGCCATTTCCACAGTGTCGAACTTGCGCTCCAACGGCCGGACGCTGCATCCCTGCCAACTCGTCTGCGCCACTCACCGGTGGTACGTGCTCGGGCATGGTACCGCCAGGCGGGCGCTACGGGCGTTCGTCGTGGGGCGGATCCGGGAGCCGGAGGTTCAAAACGAGCGGTTCGCTCGCCCGCGAACTTTTCGGGTCGAGGATTACCTCAAAGGCAGCTTCGGCATCTTCAAAGGTCGAGGCGATTTCGAGGTGGTGATCGATCTGGACCGTTGGGCGGCGGATTTGGTTCGGGGCCGAAAATGGCATGCGAGCCAAGTCACCAAAGACTTGCCGGGCGGCGAGCTGCGCATCGGCTTTCGCCTGTCCAGCATCGAGGCGATCGAGCCGTGGGTGCTGGGCTGGGGCGCCCATGCCACGGTGGTTCGGCCCAAGGCTTTGGTGGATCGGGTCCGCACGGCGGCGGCAGGAATGGTGAAGGGGTACGCTGCGGTACGAGGAGCCGACGTGATGCAGGACCTTGTAAGGCCGATCTCACAGGTGGGACCGGATTGGCTCCAGGTCGGGTGGTGCGCCGGGAATCGTGAAATCAAATCCGATTACCCTAACGTCTACCCCTGCCCTGCTTGTCGCTGCCGCCGTCGCCAGGACCGAACTGCTCTTCAACCCGCCGGCCCAGGCCGGATTCATCAACCGGGAAGTCCTTCAGGGAAATCAAGACGGCGGTGGCGATGTTGACGAAGCAATCCGGCCCGCTTGAGGCCCAAAAGCTAACCGTCTCTTGGCTTATCTCTGATAGTAGAGAGTTGCTGTCGATGTCACCGACGTACCTGTACAGGGAACCAACGCAGTAGGTGATGGAATCCCCAGGGAAACCGACGGTTCTCTGATTCGAAGTTAGTGGACGAGGCATAGCCAGTATGGCCAGGAACGATGTGGTCGAGGAGGTCGACCGTCGTTCGATTCCGAATCTTGGCGAATCAAATCCAGTGGTTGTCGATTCCGATTCCGATTCCGATAGCGAACCCGACTCCGCAAGTGAGTATCGGGTAATAGGTGAGAGAGGCACTCAGATGCCCGAGCGAAGCAAACTGCCAGTTGAATTACCGATAAGATGGGTCCAGAGTGCAATTGATGATTCCGACCACGGAAACCATTCGTCGTGCCAGTGAGATTCTCAGCCAAATCGAATCGCTGCAGACCGAGTTGGTCGGTCTGTTTGGCGGAGGTGGCACTACTGCGGCAAAGCAACGGGGTCGCCCTCGAAAAGCGGGCAAGGCCGTCGCCGTTGCCGCTGCAGTGGCACCTGTGAAGCGCCGTCGCAAGATGAGCGCGGAAGGTCGGGCGCGGATCGCTGCGGCAGCGAAAGCCCGGTGGGCGAAGTTCCGCGCCGAGAAGAAATCTGCCTAAGACGGAACGATCCGAGGCCACGGGGAAGCTCGCCAACAAGGTCCTGATCGACTCACGCGTTGAGGGCCATGGGCTCGGTCTGCACCAACTCAACCTGACCAACCGGACGGCTGGGGAGGGTTTGTCTCTGGCATCAAAGGTGTGAAGGCCCGAATGCCCGGCGGGAACTCCTCGAAATCTGTGCCTCCCTTCCCTCACTTGCCGGTCATGAGCGGCTGATCGCCGAAGAGGTGGCGGTAGCTCCACAACGGTGAGTTCGACGCGAGCGGGAAACCCACTCCTGCAACACTCCATCCGTCGTCCGAGGTCATTCCCTGATTGGCCCCAAGGTCAAAAGGGACATTCAGTGAATAACGGTCTCCCGGGCGGTCGGGATCGGTGAACGTCAGGCGATGGTTCACTGAGCCATCCGGCTGGCGGTCGGCGCTGAAAACGACCACCAGGTTCTCCATGCCCATCGGATTGGTATCGAACTGCAGTTCCTGGGTGATCTTCCCGGCGAGCATTTCTGCGCGCTGTTCTCCCAGCTGCCTTCGAATCTCCGCCAGCGCCTCTTCCCGCAGCACCCGGGATTCGTCCTTCAAACTGGGCACGGCAAATCCCACCTCGCGGTGATCGTCGGTCTGGCGCTCCGCCAACCCCGGCAGCGGTGCGGCCTTTTCCAGCTGCAACTGCTCAAGACGCGTGCGGAACTCGCGTAACGCCTCGTTCACTCCCGCCCGCTCCACCGGGCTGAGTCCAAACAAGGCCGCTGCGGCATCGGTCAACCGATGATCTCCGCTCACCGCCTGAAACCCGAGGTCTTTCAGATAACGCTTGTCGAGATCCACGAAGGGCGCTTCGGAACGCCAGGGTTCCCCGGTGGGCACTGTGTCCGCGGCCGGTGGCGGAGCAGCGACCTCCGCCTTGAGAGCCATCGACTGTCGCACCGCCTCCAGTTCGAGCAGCCGATTGGTCAGTGATTGTGACATCGCCATGGCAGCTTCCTGTGCAGATGTCCGTTCACGCGCAAACTCGTCGATGCGGGCTTGCTGCCGTGCGAGGTCGGCTCGCTCAGCCGACAGGCGCGACGCTCCAGCAACATACAGGACGACGCCAGGGACAAGGATTCCAAGGGCAAGGATGAGTCGGCTCATGGTGTTCAAGGTTGGGGACTGGGACGTGGAGCGGGTGCCGGGCTGGGTCGCTCGTCGATCCAGCGCTGGAAGTAGGATCGCACCGGCTCGGGATAGGCGCCGAGCTGCTGGTGACCCGAACTGTTGCCCCACGATTCAAACCGCCGTTCCTCCGGGCGCCGCAATCCATTCCAAACGGAGAGCCCGCCGCGCTCGTCGAGCGCCACGGTGTAGATCTCCTCCAGGGCTCCGAATTCGCGGAACGTGGACCGGAACACTTCCTTGGATTGGGTCCATACCACCGCGGCTTTGTCTTCACCCAGTGCTCGCGTCATCTGTGCCCGCAGATCCGACGCGAGCTGGCTACCCGCTTCAGGAAACGCGCTCAGCACCAGCGTGGCTGAGTCCTGGTTCCCAACATTGAACTCACGCGGCGGTCCTTCGGGCACGACACGAACATGTTCCGTCTCGAGCTGCCTGAACTGGGTGCTCATCGCCGCGAAGCTCTCACGCACGGCGGCGCGGTCGGTTGCACTGAGGTTTAATGTGTCGGCCAACGAGTCGGAAACTGTGCCGTCAGGGGACACCGGATCGGTGGCGGCGGGCATGCCATTGCCGCGGCCTTCGATGGCGGCGAGAAAATGGACCTCCTCCAGGACTGCCTTGGGCACTCGCACGTAAGGAGATTGATCCAGCCAGCCGTAACGCGCCGCCGTGCCCTGGGATGCGGTGGCGATGGTCGCGACCTGATCCCGCAGGGCCAGGTCTTTTCGCGCCCATTCCAGGCTGCGTTCGACGGATTCGACACGGCGTTGCTGGTGGGCACGTCGGAAATCCACTTCGTGAAATCGGGTGCGTGCCTGCTGGAAGTCGGACTCCAGCTGCTGCTGCTCGGCTCGCACCGCTGCCCGGGCATGCCACTGGTAACCGAGAGGAAGTGCTGCCGTCACCAGACAAAAAGCAGCGGTTTGAACGTGAGTGAGTGCCATAAATGGGGTGACGAGGGAGGCTGCGAGGGGCCAAGACAGCCAGCCCGCGGCGGCGGCCGCGTGGAAGGTGTGACCCGCGACCGCAGCCGCGAGGCCGGGCGGAGCAGGAATCACCGCGGCCTGGATCGAGGCCGCCAACCCGGCGGCGGAAGCCACGGCATAGCCGCGTCGCGCCAGTCGGTGGCTCAGGCGCAACAACGCCTTGGCGACGCGCTTCTGCGCCGCGTCTTCGCCGATCCGCAGGCAGGCGCCTACCTCCCGCAAGCTGCGCTGCTCGAGGAACCGGAGAACCAGGATCCGTCGATCACCGTCATCAAGTTCCAGCAGCGCCTCATCCAAGTCCTGGTTGAGCGGGAGCGATTCAGGTTCGGGGGAATCCATGGCGTGAGCGAGGGCGGCGACCTGGTCTCGGCGTTGTCGGCGCGCCTCGGTGCGCACGCGCTGTCGCGCGGCGAGCACGGCGGCGCGGTGCAGCCAGCCAGCCAGGCTACCCTCGGCGCCGAGCCAGGCGGCCTTGCGGGCCAGGGACAGGAACACCTCCTGGGTGACATCGGAAGCCGCGCTGGGTCCTCCCAGGGAACGCACGGCGGTCGCGTACACGAGGTCGATGTGACGCCGTACCAACTCGCTAAAGGCGTCCTCGTCCTGGTTTCGGACGTAGCATCGCAGCAGTTCTGGATCGTTGGGTTCCATCCGGGAGCGCAAGGCGCCCATTCACCCAATACCTGCCGCCCGACGGTGAAAACCGAAAAGAAAATGGCGGAGACGGTTTTTCACCGCGGAGAGACCGCCGTATCGCAGCGCGAAAGGGGCTGCCTGATGAGGAAACGGGACCAGTCAGGTCGCCCACCTCGCGCTGTGACGAGGTGGACGGGGTTCGGTTGGTTCCTAGGAATGCAGCCGGGGACTGCCGCACTCCAAGACGCTCCGTGCCAGTCCACACCTGGGTGAAGGTGAGGGACGGAACCGGTTTGTCAGTGGGTTCAAGCGTGGTCCGGGCGACTCGGGTGAAATCGAGGAGTGGCAATTTGGCGGTCCTGAACGTGGTTGTGTCCAGCGCCCTGCGGACTAGCTTGCCTCCAGACCTCACGCGGGCATAGTAAGCGCCGTTGGGCACGTACTGGATCAGATCGGGAACCGTGGGGAACGACCTCCACCGGCCGTCTTTGGACAGTCGAGGGTTGGCGTCGGTCCGTTTGGCTGCTTACGGGTTTCGCTCGGGATCAGCGTTGAACGTTGTGGGATCTGGAGCATGCAAAGCCAAAGCCCGGGCAGCTCCGATCATCATCTAAGTATTTGTCTAGCATAGGCTTGGAAGGGTGGCTGAGTGGTTAAAGGCACCTGACTCGAAATCAGGAGTAGTCGCAAGGCTACCGTGGGTTCGAATCCCACCCCTTCCGCCAAATATTTTGGCATCGAGTTCGGTAAGAACGAGACGCTGGAAATCGATCAGGCAGCATCAAGTGAGTGGATCAAAACTGATGCCTCCTCGTCATTCCGACTTCACCCGCCGCCAATGAAGCCGGATTCTGGCCGGATGCGGTCCCTCATTTCTCGATCCGCAAGCCTTTGTCTCGCGGCGATCCCCCTCGGGTTTCCATTTCCCGGAATCCAGTCCACGGTCGCGGTAGCCGCTACCCAACCACCGCCGACGACAAAACGTCCGGTGGTCACAGAGTACCACGGTACAGAGGTTGCCGAAGATTATCGATGGCTTGAGCACGCCGCCGATCCGGAGGTCATCGACTGGACTCGCCAGCAAAACGCGTTCTCGAGGGAAATTCTTGATGCCTCACCGAATCGCGCGGCGATCGAAAGGCGTTTGGCCGCCCTTCACTCCCAAACAGGCAGGACCTACGGAGACGTCAAAGCGGCCGGCAACCGGCTCTTCGCCATCAAGCATCAGCCACCGCTCGAACAACCTCTACTGGTCACCCTGCGATCTCTCGACGATCTCGGAACAGAGCGAACCATCGTCGATCCCACGGCAGTGGAGGTATCCGGAACAGTGTCCATCGAGAGCTATTTTCCATCTCCCGACGGTCGCCTGGTGGCCGTGATTCTGGCCCAGGGCGGCAGCGAACAGGGAACGCTTCACCTATTCGAGGTGGACTCGGGACGTAGGCTTGGCGACATCATCGAACGAGTCGCCTTTCCAACGGGAGGCGGAAGCATCGCGTGGGAGCGGGACTCGACCGGCTTCTATTATACGAGGTACCCCAGATCCGGAGAGAGACCGGAGAAGGATCTCCCGTTCTATGAGCAGGTTTACCACCATCGGGTAGGAACGAGCGATAGCATCGATCAGTTCATAATCGGATGGGAATTTCCACGAATCGCCGAGGTGTTCCTGGCCACCAGCCGAGACCGGGAAGAACTTCTGGTGACCGTACAAAAAGGGGACGGCGGTGATTTTGCCCATTGGTTGCGGGGCTCCGACGGAAACATCCGACGCATTGCGGATTTCCCGGACGGTCTGAAGCCTGGCCTCTTCGGACCCGACGGATTCCTTTATTTCGTGTCCAAGAAAGACGCCCCGAGAGGAAAGATCGTTCGAATTCCAGCCCATGCGCCAACGGAGGAACGACAGACGCTTGTAGTCCCGGAAGGCGCAGCGACGGTGGACGGCTATTCCTGGCGCGGTCTCGAGATTGTACCGAATTTCGCAGTCACACTTTCTGGCATCTTCGTTACGGAGATCGACGGTGGTCCGTCGCAGGTGCGAGTCTTCGATCTGGAAGGAAAATTCAAACACAAGGCACACCTGCCGGCGGTGTCGGCCGTTGATCAACTTACGTCATTGCCGAACAACGAGGTGCTGTACCGTGTGGGGACCTTTCTCCAGCCGCACACCTGGTACCGACAAGACCTCGCCGAACCCTCTGGAAAACCGACGGTACTCTCAGAATCTGAGGACCCGGAGATGCGGGAGTTTGAGGTAGTCAGAGAGACCGCGAAGTCGAAAGACGGCACCCAGGTTCCGATCAGTGTCATTCGCAAGAGGGGTCTGCGTCTGCACTGTGAGAACGCGCTTCTCCTAACAGGCTATGGGGGCTACGGGGTCAACCTCGTACCAACACCGGTAAGTGCGAAAGTGAAGATCTGGCTTCAAAGTGGTGGCGTGTATGCCGTAGCCAATCTTCGGGGAGGCGGTGAGTTTGGCGACGATTGGCATAAAGCGGGGCGCCTGACCAAAAAGCAGAACGTCTTTGACGACTTTACGGCCTGCGCACAGCACTTAGTTCAACGGAAATATACGAGACCATCACGCCTGGCCATTGAAGGCGGGAGCAACGGCGGCCTCCTCATGGGGGCGTCGCTTACCCAAAATCCGCACCAGTTCCGAGCCGTGGTTTCCCACGTGGGTATCTACGATATGCTCCGCGTCGAACTGGATGCCAATGGAACATTCAACGTGCCGGAGTTTGGAAGCGTTGCAGACATCGTGCAGTTCCAGGCCCTCCTGAGCTATTCGCCGTACCACAACGTGAAGAATGGCACTCGCTACCCGGCAGTCCTTTTCCTCACCGGGGAAAACGATGGTCGGGTTAATCCCTCGCATTCTCGAAAGATGACCGCTCGCCTCCAGAGTGCGACGACATCCAGGCGGCCCGTTCTTCTCAGGACCAGCGGCAGCAGCGGCCATGGACACGGGACGGCGTTAAGCGAGCGAATTTCGCAGGAGGCGGATGTCCTCACGTTCCTTTTCGACCAAGTCAATCTGCCCTTCCGCACCCCAGCCAGCGGCAAGAAATAGCCTCCACCGCGTGCTGGAATGGATTTGGCTTTTCCAAGGCTGCCCCAGCGCTAGCCTCGATCCATGATCCACGTGGGAATCGGGTACGACATTCATCCCCTCGTTGAGGGCCGCCGTCTCGTTATTGGAGGCGTTGAGATCCCACATCCCAAGGGACTTGCGGGCCATTCCGATGCTGATGTTCTCATGCACGCCATTTGCGACGCCATTCTTGGAGCGCTGGGCGAACCCGATATTGGACACTTCTTCAAGAATACAGACCCGCGCTGGTCCAATGCCGCCAGCAAGTTGTTCCTGCAAGAAGCGGCCAGACAGGTGCAGTTTCACCAGGGGCGATTGGTGAACATCGATGCCACAGTCATCGCCGAAGCCCCCAAGATCGCGCCTCACTTACAGAAGATGAAGGTGAACATCGCCGAGGCTCTGGGCCTGAACCTTCGGAGAGTTGGCATTAAGGCGACCACAAACGAGAGACTTGGGGCCATTGGACGCGAGGAGGGCATTGCCGCGATGGCTGTCGCCAGCGTCGATCTACCCGAGTAGGCACCTTCATGGCCATCAAGTCGGAAATCTCCTGGAGCAAGCGGGACGATACCGGGACGAAGATTGAAGTTTACGCACGTCGTTTCGGCGGCACCTGGTCATTCTTCCAAAGACACAAGAGGAACGACGAATGGCAGCCTCTTGTGCCTGTTCCCCTGGAGGATTGGCTGGAGCTCTACGAAGCTATCCAGCGGCGGATTCCACGGGGGCTCTTTCCTCCTGACGAATTGAAGCGCTTGCGAGATTCAATACGTCACCGATTCCCGGAGCACCAATTCCCGAAGCCCTAATCGGCTGACTTCACGATCCGCCGATACCAGAACCCGGCGAGATCAGGGAGATTGGATTGGTCCGCCGGTCTCAGGCTCATCCGCAAGTATCGTTGGGCAGAGCACGCCTTTGGCTACCGACTAGAGTGCGTCCGCAGTCCTACCCTTGGTTGCCCTAACCTTGGCCGCTACTACAGCGTAAAAAGGAAGCGGGGCCGGACATTACGTCCGGCCCCGTCCTTGAATCTACTGGCTACCGTTCAGCCTACTTCTTGATTCGGTAGTACTTCTGGACGCCGGTAGCAGGTTCAGAGAACGAGCCACTGCTGTTTCCAGTCGTAATCCAGGGACCCGTTGGACTGGTGGCGTATTCAAGCGTACCGCCACCTTCCCAAGTGACCGTGATCACGAGAGAGCCGTTGACCAAGCTGAGGGTTGGCACGGCAAGGGTCGGAGGTTCGACATCGGCCTCTGTTACGGAGAGAGCGAAGGTCTGCTCAACCGAGTTCTTCCCGTCGTTGACGGTGATCGTCACCGTGGCGATACCCGTCGCATCGGTCACCAGATTAACCGTCGCAACCGCTGAGCCCGTGCTGGTGTCGACCGTCACACCGCTGACCAATCCAGGATTGGAGGTCCGGAATCCGTAGACCATATCGGCCAAGGCGGTATCCGGGTCGGTGATGTTGAGTGCGACGACAGCAGGCTTGTTCGCGGTAGTGGTTTGATCCGCGACCGGGCCGAAGACCGGCGGCAGGTTCGGGGGCTCGAACACAGTGAGCAGGAACGCTTGACCCACCTTGGTCCGACCATCGTCCACGAAAATCGTGACGGTCGCTTCACCGAGGACGTCGCGAACCGGGCGAACGTCAGCGTAGACTTGGCCATTGGCCTGACCGAAGAGCACAGTACGAACCACGTTCGTATCGGACGTCGTCCAGGTGAACAGGAGACTCGTGATCGCAGTATCAGGATCACTGACCACGAGGGGCACGAGTGCTGCCACGTTACGAGGAGTTCGTTGGGCTGGGATAGGCTGAATCGTCGGCCCGTTGAGCGGCAGAACGGTCAGCTTGAACGAGGTCGTACCGCCACCGATAGCATCCTTGGCCTGGAGAGTAATGATCGTCTCACCACTCACGTTTGCACGAGGCCGGATCGTCGCGGTGAAGTTCGTGCCTGTGCCGGTTACGGTCACACGGTCTACCACACTGGTAACCGAGGACGTCCCCGTCACCGTAATAGTCCCTGCGGCCGAACCACCAACCGAGAAGTTGATCCCGGTAATCCCGTTCTCGTCCACGGTTTGGTCGCCGATGTTCGAGAAGGTCAGCTCGTAAGGCGGCCCAACCACCAGCGAGAAGGTATTGGTCACGCTGGCAGCCCCATCGGAAGCAACCACGGAGATGAATCCTTGGCCTTGCTCGCCACTGGGCTTGAACGTGAGCAACCTATCCGCTCCGGTCCCGCTGCTGGTCAGGGTTCCCAAGCTGGGCTTGGACAACACTGCCACAGTCGTTACGGAGGCAATGACGCTGTCGCGGTCGAAGACCTGGAATGGAATCAAGAGCGGATCCACGTTCACTGGGCTGATGCGGTCACCGAGACCGGTCAGTTCAGGCGCTTGATTCACTGCATTCACGGTCACTCCAAAGGTCGTCGACGAGACCGTGGTCCCATCGGTGACCGAGACAGTCACACTCGCGGTTCCGAAGGCGAACGGTGCCGGCGTGATGGTCAAGGTGCGGTCATTTCCAGTACCGGTAATCGCCAAGGTCAGGAGATCCGGCGAGTCGGTAACGGCCGCAGTAGCCAGCCCGGAAGCCGGGGTGTCAGCATCTTCCACTCGGAACGGAACCGTGAGGGGAACGTTCTCATCGGTCACCTGATCGGCGATCTGGAGAATCGTCGGATCGGTAGTGAAGATGTTGAGGATCCAGCCACCGGCGATATTGCCGGAGTCAGGAGACGCATCGTCCAGGACGTAGAGTGACCACGTGCCGTTCGGATTGGTACCTGCAAAGGCGCTGAGAGCGGACCCGTACGGACCGGCAGGAGCATCCGCGAAGGCATCTGCTCCCTGGTGATTCGTGGGCTTGTAGGTCCCGGACGGAACCGGTGTGGACGGGTTGAAGGGAACCACATCGCTACCGCGGTCATCGATGTTGAAGCGGACATTCTCGAGTTTTCCGCTACCACCCGCATCGCTCAACAGCACCACATTGGTACCGGACGGTCCAACGAGGAGGATATCCACATCGGCAGGATACGGATGATTCACTTCAGCCAGCGTTACGGTGACACGTGCCACCGAACCCCGGACACCCGTGACCTCGATAGTCGACGGATACGGATCGGCCTTTTGATTGTCGCGGATCGTGATCTTGGTCGGATTCGCGAACTGAGGATTCAGCGCGGGCAACACACGCACAGCGAAGGTGGTGCTCGCACTGGCACCCGACGCGTCGGTCACGGTTAGCGTGATATCCGCCACACCGCTCAATCCACCGATAGGCGCCACCGTCAGGACACTGCCAACGATGAACACATTGTTGGTTGGAACGAGGCGGGCATTGGAAGTCTCGACCGTGAAGCCGAGGTTCTTCTTCTCCGTTTCGACGTCACCGAAGTTGAATTCGATCGGCGGCGTGGTCGTTCCAGCGAAGATCGTTTGATCCGCAACATCCGTGATGAATGGCCGATCATTCACGGCCGACACCGCCACGGAGAATTTACCGGAGGCAATCTGGCCGAAGACATTTCGGGCATTGACCGTAATCTCGGTGGATCCCGACGCGTTCGACACGGGGGTACCGAACAATGTCCAGTTCGTACCCGAGCCGGAGAACGTGATGTCATTGGTGCGAACCACGGCCGCATTCGTCGTCGCCGTACTGAAGGTGAAGTCCAGCGGCACGAAGGATTCCTCAACGATGGTGAAGGGAACCCGGAAGGATTCATCCTCCTGCACGCTGACGTTAGCCAAACCAACAACCTTGGGTTTGGTGGTGATATTCAGAGTCCAACCACCGTTGATGACGCCGGAGTCGGTTGCCGTATCATCCACGATGTACAGTTTCCAATCTCCGTTGGCGGAGGCACCGACAAACTCATTCAGGCTCGTCGCATAGGAGCCAGCAGGCGCCGGTGACGGGAACGCGTCCGAAGCACCGTCGTAATTGCTGGCCAGATAACTTCCGCTAGCCAATGTGCCATCCCGCGGAACTGCTCCGTTGGAGGTTGTGTCAAACGTGAGGTTGATGTTCGTGACGGCATTTCCGCCACCAGCATCGCTCATGATCAGAGCCTTCTTTCCGTCAGGGCTGACGAGGAGGATATCGATATCCTGCGGGAAGCGATGGGCAAGCCCATTGATTCCAACCCTCACCGAGGCGACATCGCCAACCAAGCTACCGACCGTGATGATCGACGGATAGTCCGATGCGGCACCATTGTCGTTGATCACGATGCTACGATTGTTGGTGAACGACCGTTCGCGGCTCTCAACCACCGAGACCTTGAAGGTTGTGGTGGTCGTCTTCTGACCATCCTTCGCGCTTACGGTGATGGTCGCTGAGCCAACGACACCCACTTCGGTGGTGACCTGAACGGTTCGCGAGCCCGGGAGGCCATCGACGACGTTGAACCTGATGTTGCCATTCTTGACCAGCGTTTGGTCCGAGGAAGTGGCGGTCAGGTTGATGCTGGAGTTTTCGGTGTCACCCACCGTGAAGGCGATGTTGGTGCTGGATTGACCGGCCGTCACCGATACATCCGGGATCGTCGAGATCGTCGGCGGATCGTTGAAGTCGGTGATATTGACTAGGAAGGTTGTCGCCGAGGTCCGCGCCGGAGCCAGGGTCGACTTGTCGGTGACCGTGACGGTAATCGGGATGCCATTCTGCACAGCGTCCTGATTGGGCTGGATGCGGAGCACAACATCATTCGAAGGCAGGCTATCGACGATATTGGCATTGGCGCCGGACTGACCATTCAACATCAGGTTGGTTGTCGAGATCGCAGAGGTAACTCCGGATGTCACCACCACGCGCAGGTCACGCGGAAGGGTATCCACGTCGGAGACCACGAACGAAACGTCGATTGGGCGATCCTCCTCCGTCGTCTTCTCGGTGATACGAGAAATGATGGGGGCATCATTGATCGGAACGATTGCATTCGTGACGACGATACTTGACCTGGCACCGTCCGCCTTACGAACCACTGAGATCGTCAGTTGGTTGGTCGCACGGACACTATCCGCAGGTTGGTTCGTACCAGGCAGGATCGTACCCGTGTAGGAGATGCCACCTGCAACCGAGCCGCTTCCCTTGGTGAGGGTAACGCCGGCCGGCGGGACCAATGTGGTGTTTTGAGACAGAATCTCAAACGAGAGGTCGGCCTCGGGAGTCGTCGGGGAGTCGGCATCCGCGATCGTGAACGCGATGCTCGAGCTTTGATCCTCATCCTGGACAATCGGGGCCGGCGTCGAGGAGGCGAGGACGATGGTCGGTGCGGTGATGATCTTGATCGACCACCCTTGGGTGAGTGCACCCTGGTCGTTCGCGGTATCATCAACCACATAGAGGAGCCAATCACCGTTGGGATTAATACCTTTCAGAGCGCTCAGGGAGCTGGAATACGGAGGAGCGACGCCGCTGAGGCTTTCGTCGGGTGAGTAGTTCGCCGGTTGGAAGACTCCGGAGGCGAGAGGTCCGTTGTCCGGAATCACCGTTCCAGAGTCATCGAGAGTTATCTGCAGATTCGTCACGCCGATGGAACCACCGGCATCGGAAAGCAGGAGGACCTTTTGGCCGCGCGGAGACACCAGAACGACATCGACATCATCGGGTGCGGTGTGTGCGAAGCCCTGCAAGGTCACACTGACCTTGTGAATGGTGCCGGCGAGGTTAGAGACGGGAATAATCGACGGGTAAGTGGACGCCGTATTGTTGTCGCGGATCGTGATGGCTGCGTTGTTGGCGAAGGTTTCGCCAAGCGCAGGATTCACATTGACCGTGAAAGTGCCGCTGGTCGTCTTGTTCCCATCGTCGACCGTAACCGTGATGACGACAGGCCCAGTGGAGACACCGATCGATGTCAGCGAGATGAGACGATTCTCATTGGCTCCACTGAGCACCAGGTTCGCGTTGGGAATCTTCGACTGGTCAGACGAGGTGGCAGTGACCTTGAGCTCCTTGGCGGCAGTCTCAACGTCACCGACGGTGAAGGGAATATCACGGAGTGATCCACCGGCGAGCACGTTGGTGGCGGTGGAGGGAAGGCCAGTGATGGTTGGCGCATCATTGACCGCGTTCACACGCAAAGTGACGACGCTTTGCACCGTGGTGGAAGCATCCCGGATGGCGAACGTCAAGGCCACATCCCCATTGGCGTTTGCGGCGGGCTTCGCAAACATGGTGATTTGATTGGTCGTTCCCTTGGCGATGCTGACCGGGCCGGTATTGGTCAGGTTGGCAGCCGCGTTGGGTACGATCGACGTTATCGCCGAAGTAGCAGTCGAGTTCGTGACGCTGAGATCAGAATCGATATCGCTGACATTGAAGACGATGTTCGTCTCGGCGTCCTCGTTGATCACCACCAGATTCGTGGCGGTCGTCACGATGGGCACGTCATCGACGGCAACAACCGTCAGCCCGAATTGGGTGCTGTTGGTCTTGGTGCTGTCAGCGACGAAGACAGTGATCAGATTTGTTCCGTTGGCGTTGGCCGTCGGCTTGATCGTCAGCGTTCTGGTGAGCTGATTGGTAGGAAGGACAGTCAGGTTCGTGTCATTGACCAGGGTCTGGTCGGATGAGATCGCCCAGCTCTTCAGGTCCTTCGGTTCCGTATCCTGGTCACTCAGGAAGACCGAGAGTTCAAGATTGGTATCCTCGCGCGTCGTTTGATTCGCGATCGGGAGGATCGTCGGAGCCGTGTTGATCACCAAGGCCCAGCCGTTGGCAATCTGACCGAAGTCCGAGAAGGTATCGTCGAAGGCGTACAGCTTCCAATCGCCGTTCGGGTCCACACCAGCAAAGCTTGAGAGAGTTGCGGAGTATGGATTTGCGGGAGCAGGAGGCGGGAAGTTCCCGTTGACGGTGGAAACCGTACCGCCGCTCGGACGGTAACTTCGGGTAAGGATCTTACCTTCGGTAGGTCCAGGCGGAGCGGCGCTGGCAGCGTCGTCAAACGTCACGCTTACACCACTGATCGAGTTGGAGGGGGCGCCGCCACCGTTGTTCGCCAGGAGGAGGACTTTCTTGCTGTTGTCGGGCGACACCAGCAGCAGGTTCGCGTCTTCGGGGAAGGTGTGAGACAGGCCGAAGATGGTGACCTTGATTCCGCTCACTACACCGCTGACGCCGCTGACGTTAATCGTCGACGGATAGGGAGCTGAGGTCGCGTTGTCGCGGATCTCAATAGCGCGAGTGTCGGCGTACGTCAATCCACGTTCGAAGGTGACGTTGAAGCTCCTCGGAGTCTTCTTCCCCGTCGCATCGGTCGCGACGATGGTGATGGTTGAAGTCCCCGTGGTGATGCCATTCGGGACGATGGTGATTTGGCGTGATCCGCCATCTCCCGTGAGCACCAGGTTCTGAGGAGTATTGGGAACGACGTCCGTGTTCGAGGAGGACGCGGTAACAACGATGTTGCTTGGGTTCGTTGTTTCCTTGTCGGAGACAGTGAAGGCAAACGGCCCTTGGATCAGGCCCGCGGTTCCGGTCTTATTTGTGATTTCGGAAACCGAGGGTTCATCATCGACCGCATTGACCTTGAGGGTGAACGAGTCCTGCGAGGTTTGCCCACCGATGGTCACGGTCACCGTGATCACGGTTTCACCGGACGCATCTGCGACCGGGTTAATACGAAGCGTGCGGGTTGCACCCGTTCCTTCGAAGGCCGACAAAGGAATCGTACCGACAACAGAGGTATTGGACGATGTCGCGGTCAGGTCCACCTGAACGCCGGGTTGGTCGTCGCCGACGGTGAAGCTCACGCGTTTCTCGGTGTCTTCGTTGGTCTCCTGATTCGGGATGTCCGAAATCTGGGGCGAGGTAACGAAGTTAATCATCCAGCCGCCGGAGATCTGAGCACCGCGAACGTTGTTACCGGTGTCATCAACGACCCAGAGGTCCCATCGACCGTTCGGAGTAATGTTGAAGGTCGAGAAGCTATCCAAGGTGGTTCCGGTTGTTCCACCCGAGGGCAGGTTGGGGATGGTATCCGGGTCGCCGCCATCGTGGTTGGTCGGTTTGTAGGTTCCCGAGGCGATCTGCGAACTGATGGGCAGAGAGGCGCCATCATCCGAGAAAAGAAGCTGTGTGTTATCGAGCGTCAGGTTGCCACCTGCATCGCTCATCAGCATCACCTTATGGTTGTTGGGCCCGACGAGCAGGATGTCCATGTCATCCGGCTTCGTGTGTTGAATGCCGAGGAGGGTGACCTTCACCTTCTGGATTCGGCCGACCAGATTGCTGACCGTGATGGAGGATGGCGAGGGGACCGCGTTCGTCGGCGGGCCGGCGGTTCCACCCGTGTCCTGAAGAATGATGGGCGTGGTGTTTGCGTAGAGCGGGCTCGGGGGACCCAGGACTTCGAAAATGAAGGTTGAGTCTGCCGTAGCGTTGCTTCCATCGCGGACCGTCAACGTGACCGAGACGGTGCCAGCTTGAGGACCAACGGGATACAGGGAGAAGGTGCGAACCGTGGCGCTGATCGAGCCAAGGACGATGTTGTTCACCGGGAGCAACTTGGTATTGCTGGACGTCGCCGTGACGGTGAGGGTGCCCGCAGAATTATCGACATCACCCACGGTAAACTGGATGCCTTCGACCGGCGCGCCGGCGTAGGTGATCTGTTTTGCGATGGGGCTGATCGTCGGTGCGTCATTCACCGCGTTGATCACCAAGTTAAAGGTGTTGGTCGTGCTCTGTCCGTTATTGTCAGTGGCAACCACTCGGACCGGCTGAGGTCCGGAGCTCGACGTGTTGACGTCCTTGGCTGGTGTGATGTTGACAGTCACCGAGCCGCCGTTCCGAGTGACGGAGGTAGTGGCAACACCCGAAGCGACGACAGAAGCCGTGACATTGGTGACCGTTCCATCGGAGTCCGCCACATTGAAGGTCGTGGAAGTCGCGGTGTCTTCCGAGGTCGTTACCGTGGCGGCGAGATTGCTGATGGTCGGGGCAGCGTAGATGACGAGGGTAAACCCGCCATTAAGAGTCCCCGCCTCGCCAGTGACCCGATCCACCGCGTAGAGCGTCCAGGTACCGTTCGGTGAGGTTCCATTGAACTCAGTGAGTGCGGTGCCGTAAGGGCCAGCAGGAGCCGGTGACGGGAGAGACGAGGGGCTGTAGTCGGCGGGCGAATAACTGGCCGTGGTCAGTCCGCCGTCGGTGATCTGTGAGTTGTCCGGGAGCGCAGGTTCGCCGTTGGCCAGTCGCAGGCGAGCGTGGCTGATGGGATTGGCTCCGCCGGCCTGCCCCATGAGCGCAACCGACTTCGGGGAACTACCCGGGCCCACGAGGACCAGATCGAGGTCGTCCGGCCGCGTGTGGGACAAATCACCGAGAATTACAATCACTTGGCCGATGTTGCCGACAATGTTGGATACGGCGAGGGTGGAGGAAACGACCGTTCCATCGTCCGGGATGGCGAGTGTATTACCCGTACCGAACAGAGCGACGGAGATGGGAGTCACCGTGACATTGAACGGAGTAGAATTCGTGGTCGGTCCGTCCGTAACGGAGATGTCCAGTGTGGCGGTACCGGTGGCTGCGCCGCGCGGAGCAATGGCGAAGAAGTTGGTACCATTGCTACCGCGGACGAAGAAGACGTCATCGGCACGGACAACATTCGTATTCGAAGACTTGGCGAACAGCGTCAGGCTATTCACGTCGTTATCGACGTCAGACACCTTGGCAAAGACAACGTTGGTGGAGAGTCGCGCGGCGGTCGTTGTCAGGGAGCCGGAACTGAGCGTGATGGTCGGCGCGTCGTTCACCGCATTGACACGGACGGTGACGTTCGTGGTGATCGCGGAGCCTTCCTTGGAGATGGTATCCTCGAGCGCCAAGGTTAGGGTTACGTCGCCGAACTGATCCTGTTTCGGGAACAGGGTCAGAGTGCGGATCTTGCCGGTCGAATTCGCGGTCAGGACCACATTGGACGGCGCGAGCAGGTTCGGATTGGTGGACGACTTGACGAGCAGCTTGAGGTCATTGGGCGGCGTGTCCGAGTCATCGATTTCAACCTCGAAGCTGATCTGCTTGTCTTCGTTGGTGGTGATCGTCGTGGTGGGCACCTTGGTGAAGACCGGGGTGGTCCACAGGTTCAGCGTCCAACCAGCGATCGAGCCAGCATCCTGGTTCTTGTCGTCGACAACGAACAGGCGCCAATTGGCGTTGGGACTGGAGCCCGCGAGGCTCGACAACGCGTCGGCGTAGGGGCCGTCCACGCCGTCTGTCAGACCCAATTTGAAGTCATCGACATCTCCACTTGGATCGACATTGGTGGGCTTGAAGGTCCCGGAGGCGACCGCGGCAGCTTCTGGAAGGGAGTTAGCTGCAGCGGAATCGATGGTAAGAGTGACGTTATTGAACGGGAAGTTCAGGGCGACGTCACTGAGGAGGATCATCCTCTTGTTATCGTTGACGCGCTGCAGGAGCACATCGACGTCTGCCGCGTAGCCGTGGGATAGGCCGGGCAAAGTGACAGTCACCTTTTGGAGGGTGCCTAGGAGGTTGGAAGTGTTGATGACACCGGGGTAGGGCGTGGCGGCACGCGGCTTGTGCTGCCCCAGCTCGAACGCCGCGTCGTTGATGGTGATCGTCCCCGATTGGGTCAGCGGTAAACCCTGTCCAAGCGCGGGAACGGCCAAGAGCGCACTCATTAGTGCTGCCCAGCGGCCGGCCGCCTTTCCGATTGAACGTGGGAGTTGCTTCACAGCGCTATTCATAGATGTTCCTTAACGGGACAGCTTCAATGAACGGGAGTTAACTTGTTAGGCAAGCCTTTGGCAAGACGAATTGTCTGGGCGACAAAGCCGCATCCCAACCGGTGGGAGGCGCAAGCCCAAGCGGTCGCTCGCAGTATAATCTTAGCTTCTTCTGAGACACGTCGATGGAGGCAAGCTTCCTGTTTCAATTCCCCTCGCCATAGCCCCAAGGGGCATACCCTGCCCCCGCCCAGAGACCGTCAGGCCGCTTCCTCAAGCCATTCAATGATCCGAGCCGCAAGAAACCGGCACCTTGTTGCGTGCGGTCTCTTGCACCAACCATACAGGCGCGTTAAGGCGCCTTACAACCTTTTGCCGGGACCTTAAGAAGCTCACTCCGCCAGAGGCAAGGCAAAATGTGAATAATCTAGACTAGAAACGACACATTTGGCGGGCCTACCTACCAGCGGTTGAACTCTTGGCCCTAGGTATCGGCAAAATCGACTAGGGCTTGAGTCATTTCTTGTTTGTCCCAGGTGTCTTGACGGAGGGGATCGGCCTACTTTGGAGTGCTTCTGGTCTGAAGGGTGGTGCCAAGGGTAGCCCGTACTGTCTCTCCAGCGTTAGCAGGCGGTTGTATTTCGCCAGGCGTTCCGACCGGGTAATGGAGCCTATTTTGATATGGTCTCCTTGCCATCCGACCGCGAGATCCGCCAACCAATCGTCCTCGGTCTCACCACTTCGCGCACTGACCGTCACATGCCACCCCGCCTGCCTTGCCAGGCCTCCGGCCAGGGCGGCCTGGCTGACGGTTCCAATCTGGTTCACTTTGAGCAGCAGAGCATTGGCAGCGCCGTCAACGATCGCGCGTCCGATGCGACCGGGATTGGTACATAGGAAATCGTCTCCCAGGACGAGGACGCGCGCTCCAATTCGATTGACCAGGGACGGCCAAAACTCGCCGTGGTGTTCCGCGAGACCATCTTCGACGCTGACGATAGGATAGCGCCGGGTCCAGTCATCGAGCAGTTCCACCATCTCGGCCGGGCTAAGGCGGCGACCATCGAGAAAGTAGTGAGAGGGGTCGGCGAAGTGGGAGGAAGCGAGGTCCACCGCCAGGGCAAAATCCCGTCCTGGTTCGAATCCCGCGTCGCCGATGGCCAGAAGCGCATCTTTCAGCATGGACTCGGAGTCCGGAAAATCAGGCGCCAGGCCGCCTTCGTCGGCGACCAAGGGACGGGACCGGTACTGGGTTTCCACGATTCTTTTCGCCGATTCGTAGACACGGCAAACGTCGGCCAGGGCGTCGCTCAGGGTGGCAGCTCGGATCGGCAGGAGGAGCACGTCCTGGATCGAAACCTGGCCGCCCGCGTGTTTGCCGCCGCTGAAGAGGTTGATCGTGGGACGAGGCAAGTGAACGGGGTGCAAGCCGGCGATTTGCGCGAACGCCTCGTG
Organism: Verrucomicrobiales bacterium; assembly: GCA_016795425.1. GTDB lineage: Bacteria > Verrucomicrobiota > Verrucomicrobiia > Limisphaerales > CAIMTB01 > CAIMTB01. The sequence goes on along the minus strand of JAEUHG010000179.1, from coordinate 143,713 downwards.
AAGAGGGACGTGGTGCCAGCGAGCCCAGGCGCGTGAAAATGCGAGCGAGACCCCGAGGATGGCATTGGCGCCGAGGCGCGACTTTTCCGCCGTGCCATCGAGCGCGCACAATGCTCCATCCAGGTCGTCCTGCTTCTCAAAGCTCCGACCGGTGAGTGCCGCCCGGATTTCGCCGGTCACGGACGCGCAAGCCCGGAGGCAGCCCTTTCCGCCGTGGCGGGAGGTATCGCCATCACGGAGTTCATGACATTCCGCGGCGCCCGTTGATGCGCCCGACGGGACCTGGGCCCAGGCCAGGATACCGCCAGCCAATTCGCAGCCGACCTGCAAAGTCGGGCGGCCGCGACTGTCGAGGATTTCGAGGGCGAGAAGATTGGTGAGGGTGGGCATACGAGAAACGGGCTGGCGTGGATCATCGAAAGGAATTTCCCGCGATTCAACCGCGGTTGCGACGACGCCGGGCGACGAACCTTCACTGGGAGCCCACGGTGTGGTCGAGCCTGGCCGTGCCCTCGATGGCCGGAACCAGCGCCCGAAACGATGTGACCAACGCGCCCCAGGAAGTCGGCACCTCTTGGAACTGATGGCAGATCCAGGTTCGTTGAATCGCCTTTTGCTGTTCGTTGAGGTACTCCACTTGGGAACGGCCGGCGACGCGGGCCAGGGCGCAGGCCAGCGCGTGACGGACGGCGCGGGACTGGCAGAGTTCGTTGCGGAACGTTGGGCCGACACAAGCGGCGTATTCGTTCCAGAAGCGTTGGATGGCGTGCAGGAAGGCCTCGCGATGGTGGGCAAGATGGGTCGCCTTGCACAGCAGGTGGGCCATGGCGAATCCGACATCGAACATCGGATCTCCCCAATGAATCACTTCATGATCGACCAGCACGAGGCTACGCCGGTGGACCAGGATGTTTTTTGGACTGTAGTCGCCGTGAACCAGGGCGGTCTCACATCGCCGGGTTTCGGAGGCTAGTGTGTGGAGGAAAGAAGCGGCGAGCGGCACGCGAGCTGCGGTGAACTCGTAGAACGGTTCGAGACGGAGTCCCTCGAAAAAGGACTTATCGCGAAACGCCATCCGAAGCACTGCGCGCATCGGGTCCGAAGCGGATCCATCGTGGATGGCAGCGAGCAAGCGGGCGAATTCCGCGACCGCCCAATCCTCGACGGACCCGGTGAGCAGGGTGGTTTTCCAATTCACGTGCGGATCGGGAACCGCGCGCATGGCGACCACATGCACTTGCTCATCCTCGAACACGAATTCGGGAACGGCACCGGCCGGGACGAGGCGGGCGAGCCACTGCATGCCGAGAGCTTCCCGATGCACCCGCATTGGACTGCTCCGCCATTCGGTGGGAACCCGAAGTTGTTCCAGCGCCTGTTTGAGCACCCAGCATTCGCCGCTGGAACGTAGGACACGGACGGTTCGATTGGATACGCCACCGGCCAGGACCTGGATTTGAGGAGCCTCGTCGTGTCCGATGCGTCCTTCGCCTCGCAACCAGGCGGTCAAGGCGATGGGATTTTCAATGTCCAGTTGAACACCTTTCATAGCCGTCGAAGTGAGATGGCCCTGCCGTCCGGCCCGCATCGTCAAACAGGCTGCAGCGCTCACCAAGTGGCACCGAGGGGTCGGCCCAATCCTGGACGATCCACCGCCATCCCGCCACCCCGTTGTTGCGCGGATCCCCTTCGAAGGGGAGGCTACCGCCATGTCAGCCCTCTCCAACAAGGTCGATGTCCTCGTGATCGGAGCCGGACCGTGCGGACTCCTTTCTGCCTTGGCCCTGGCGCGAGGCGGCATCGAAGTCGAGATCGTGGATCGGGCGCGCCGATCCTCGGCACAAAGCTATGCGTGCGGCATTCATTCGGCGACGCTCGAACTTCTGGGCACCCTCGGATTGGCCCAGCAAGCGTTGGAATCAGGTTTTCGCGTCGATACGGTCGGCCTTTATGAAGGCGCGGAGCGACGCGGCGAGCTCCTCATGTCGGAGCTAAAGTCCGGCGGATTTCCCTTTCTTCTGGTTCTTCCACAGGACCGCCTTGAGGAGTTGCTCGAACAGGAGCTTCGTCAGCGTGGTGTGCGCGTGCGCTGGGGGCACCGACTCGACACGCTGCACCAGGACGAGAATGGGGTCTCAGCCACTGTCGAGACGCTCGCCATGACCTCAGTCGGCTATCCTTATGCCCGGTCGGAGGAAGCGGTCGAAAAAGAGACCGAGGTCCATGCGCGGTACGTGATCGGAGCCGATGGTGCCGCCTCGCACGTTCGGCAGATTCTGAATCTGCCCTGTGAACGGCACGGTGAACCGACGGCATTCGAAGTGGTGGAATTCGAGCCGGTATCCGATGTGGGCCGCGAGGTTCGGATCGTCTTCGGACCCGGGACCCAGGACGCCCTATGGCCGCAGTCGAGTTCCATCGCGCGATGGAGCCTGCAACGGACGGAGGCGGAGGCGGCGACCTTTCAATCGGATGGCGGCGACTTTGCATTAGGGTCGACGACGGAGACCCCGGACAAGGAGGCCATTGTGGCTCGGATCCTGGAAAGAGCCCCGTGGTTCAAGGCCGGGATCAAGGAGGTGGATTGGGCCACCGTGGTTGGATTCGACTCGATGATGGCGCGCAACTTCGGCGTGGGGCGGGTCTGGCTGACCGGGGATGCGGGACACCAGACAAGTCCGATCGGGATGCAGAGCATGAATGTCGGTCTGCGCGAAGCGGCCGACCTTGCGGGTCGCATTCAACGCGCCCTTCGACAAGGTGCAGCGCCGGAGATTTTCGCCGAGTACGAACGCCAACGTCGCGAGGAGTGGAGTCTCCTTCTGGGGCTCAAAGGCGGGCTTTCGAAGACTCCAAAGACAACCCCATGGGCAAACTCGCAACGTCGGCGACTCCTGGGATCTTTACCTGCGTCGGGAGCCGATCTCGCCACACTGGCGCGACAACTCGGTCTTGAGTTGGCCTGAGATTCGGACCTGAGCTGGCACGCCCGACCGGGTCGTGTCGACAGGGGCATGATGGGGAGGCGTGGCACACCAGGTCCGTCAGCGGGAGGGCAGGACATGGGACAACCGGAGGCAGGCATGCAGCGAGCGGAATCACTCACTCCGAATGAAGAGGAAGCGCTGCTTCGTTGGGCGCGCCACGCGGTGACCTCGGCGCTTCAATCGACGCCCGCGGCCTTGAATCATGCGCCCCAGCAGGGCGTTCTGGGACGGCCGGGGGCGGTTTTCGTCACCCTGCGTGGAGCCGACGGACAACTGCGTGGGTGCATTGGCACACTGACGCCTAAATTCGGCACGGTCGCCGAGGAAACTTGGCGCATGGCCCGGGAGGCGGCCTTCAAAGACACGCGGTTCTCGCCGGTGAAGGCCGAAGAACTGAATGGCCTGCGATTCGAGGTGAGCCTATTGGGCGCATTGGAGGAAGTCACCGACACAGCTGCGCTCGATCCGGAACGTTACGGACTGGTCGTTTCGACCAGCGATGGGCGTCGAGGTGCCCTGCTTCCTGGCGTGGATGGCGTGGATACGGTCGGGGCCCAATTATCGATCGCCCGCCGGAAGGGCGGCATAGGTCCTTCAGAAACAATTCGCATGCAACGATTTATAACAACGCACATGGCCGAGCGCAGCGATCGCCCGGAAACCGACGCGGGCCTTGCCCGTCCGCGGGGCGTTTGACACAATTGTGACATACCCGCCACTTGATCGACCCTAAAAACCGATGGGCTCATGGTCGCTATGACACACCAACGATCCGAGGCTGCGACCGGGACACCACCGACGGTTGATCCAGCGGTGATGGCATCGCCGACGGGGTTCCCAGCGGACCTGACCGCCTGGTGCGGCCACGAGGCCCTGTTTCGGATGGTGCAAGCCTCGGCTGCGCGGGCCTGCGGAGACTCATGGGTCAACTTGGTGGAGGACCGGACCGCATCCCGGCAGGGGGACGATGTCCTGACCTTGGTGAGTTACTGCTACCTGCAAGGAATCTATCACTCGATCGATGTGATTCGTCGATTGGACACCGACGCCTTGTTGGCGCCGATCGGGGCGCGGATCGGGGTCCGACCGGAGCAGATCCGCCGTTTTCGGCGCGAACACCGGCGGGCGCTGACGGATTGCCTGACCCACTCTTTGGTGGGGTTATGGCGGCTGCAAACGCGGGGTTCGGATCTGGCTCAAGGACCGGTCACGCTTCCCTCGCACCGGCTTTATTTCAGTTTTCTGGAGCCATTCTATTTGCAGGCTCAGGACCGCATTGATCGGGCGGTGGTACTGGATTCGATGGCACTGGATTACTGACTGGGTGTTGCGGATCGGTCGGCGGCGTAGCCTTGGTACCGCGCCGAAGGATCTCCCGGTCGGCGCCCGGCCCCAGCAATTGACTCGCAACTTTTGATTCCTCGGGAGGATCCTCGATCCATGGAATCTCCCGATTCACCGGAACCCATGTCCATCTGGGCCCGGCTCTTCAACGTGTTTGCGTCGCCCGGCGAGCTTTACTCCTGGATCGCCGGCCGCCCCTTCGCGGTGGCGAACTGGTTGGTTCCCTGCGCCGTGGTGGCATTGATCGGAGCCTTGGTCAACGTGGTGGTCTTCTCGAATCCGGTCCTGCTGGAAGAGATTCGCGGCATCCAAATCCGCGAGATTCAGCGGCGCGTCGACGATGGGAAGATGCGGCAACAGGATGCGGATCAGGCGAAGGAAGCCATGAACGGCATTGGCATGGCAGTGGCAAGAGTGGCGGCGCCGGTCGCGGCCTTGCTGACCGGGTTCCTCTCTCCGTTTTGGTGGGGACTTTTCACCTGGCTGGTAGGTCGTGCGGTGTTTCGCGCTCCGATGGGGTACATGAGGGGGGTGGAAATCGCGGCCTTGGCCAGTCTCATCGGCGCCGTGGGAATGGTGGTTGGGTTATTTCTTGCCATGGGGACGGGCCGGCTGCTGGCGGGTCCCCATCTTGGGGCGCTGATCAAGGAACTGGACCTTGGCAACCGCCTTCACCTGGCCTTGGTAGCGTTCAACTTCTTCAGTCTCTGGCAGACCGCGGTGATGGCCATTGGGGTTTCCCGATTCGCCAACCGTCCGTTCCTCCCGGTCGCCGTCGTTCTCTTTGGCCTCTGGCTTGGATACAAGGGCGTCGCCATCCTCCTTGGACTTGCGCAGTTCGCTCTTTAGACTCGTCATCTCTCGGAAGAGACGAGCGAGCATCCGGATTTTTCGAAACAGACGGACCGGTGTCCGTGTCCAACCCCCTACTCATGGCCAGTACCAAACCCGGCAGGACGCGCAAAATAGTCATCGCTGCCATCCTCCTCGTGGGCCTCGCGGGCCTGGGAACCTGGGCGATCCTTCGCAAACGCGAACCGGTTATCACCGTCCAAACCGAGCCCGTGACCCGTAAAAACCTCACGGAACTCGTGGTGGCGACCGGACGAATTCAGGCCGTCACCAAAGTGGTGATCAACCCCGAAGTGAGTGGCGAAATTGTCGAGCTCCCCGTCCGTGAAGGTCAACCGGTCAAGAAAGGCGACCTGCTGGTTCGCATCAAACCCGATCCCTACGTGGCGAGCCGAAACTCCGCCGATGCCACGTACCGCTCGGCGCTCGCCGGAGTGGAACTCAGCAAGGCGGAACTCGAGAAAGCCAAGATCGAGTTCGACCGATTCGAGAAACTGTCCCGCGACAAACTCATTTCAGAATCCGACTTTCTGGCAGCGCAAACCTCGCTGGACGTCGGAAGGGCGCGACACGAATCCGCGAGGCACCAGGCCGACCAGGCCAAGGCCGCCCTGGCGCGAGCGGAGGAAGACCTGCTCAAGACCACCATCGTGGCACCGATCGATGGGACGGTGGTCAGTTTGAAATCGGAACGTGGCGAACGCGTGGTGGGCACCGCGATGATGGCGGGCACAGAAATCATGACCGTCGCACAACTCTCGGAAATGGAGGCGCGCGTCGATGTCGGCGAGATCGATGTCGTCCTCGTGAAAATCGGCCAGAAGGCGCGGCTCGAGGTCGATTCATTCCGCGATCGAAAATTCACCGGTGTGGTCACCGAAATCGCCAACGCCGCCAAGACCCAGGGATTGAACACCCAACAGGAAGCCACCAAGTTCGAGGTGCGCATACGGGTACAGGAAAAGGAAGTGTTCCGCCCCGGAATGTCAGTGACGGCCGAGGTGGAGACCCGCTACCGCACCAACGTGCTCTCCGTCCCTCTCCAGAGCGTCACGACCCGGCTTCCCAAGGAGGCCAAGGAACAGCTGGAGAAGCAGAAGAAGCAGGCCAAGAGCGAGAAGGACGACGAATCCGCGGAGGCGCAGAACGAAGCCACGAATCGACGCCGGCAAAGCAAGGGCAATGCCCCGAAGCCCATCGAGGTGGTCTTCGCCGTCACGAACGGCAAGTGCGTCATGAAACCGGTGACGCGAGGCATCAGCGACGACAACCACGTCGAGATTACCGAAGGCGTGGAGGAGAACCTTGAAATCATCTCAGGGGGTTACAAGGCCATCAACCGAGAGTTGGAGGACGGCAAGGCGGTGAAAATCGACAATACCGTGAAAGCCTTTACCCGCCGGGATGAGGAGAAAAAGCCATGAGCCTTATCACGATCAGCGGCCTGGCGAAGCGGTACCAGATGGGAAGCGAGACGATTCACGCCCTGCGCGGCGTCTCGATCACCATCGACCGCGGCGAGTACATCGCCATCATGGGTCCCTCCGGCTCCGGCAAGTCCACGCTGATGAACCTGCTCGGCTGTCTCGACAGTCCCAGCGAAGGCATCTACCACCTGAACGGCGTCAATGTCGCCGACATGGACGACAACGAACTGGCCGAGGTCCGCAACCGCGAGATTGGTTTCGTGTTCCAGAGCTTCAATCTGCTGGCCCGCTCGAACGCACTGCACAACGTCGAATTGCCGCTGGTCTACGCCGGGGTTCCCCCGGTCGAGCGTCGTGAGCGGGCACTGGAGGCGTTGCGCCGGGTGAACCTCGCCGATCGCGTGCATCATCGGCCGAACGAACTTTCCGGAGGTCAACGTCAGCGTGTCGCGATTGCGCGGGCTTTGGTCAACCGGCCCTCGATCATTCTCGCGGACGAACCGACCGGCAACCTGGACTCGCGGACCGGCACCGAGATCCTCGGGCTGTTCGACGAACTCTCGCGCCATGGCAATACCATCATCGTGGTCACCCACGAGGAGGACGTCGCCCAGCATGCGCGCAGAATTGTGCGCATCCGGGATGGGGCGGTAGCGGCCGACGAAATCAACCCACATCCGCGCCCGACAGGCGCGGCCACTCCGTCGTCGGTCGAGGCATCGACGATGCTCGCCTCTTCATGAGGTTTTTCGACGAGTGCCGGGAGGCGGCGGTGATCGCAGTGGCGGCGCTGCGGGCCAACAAATTGCGGGCTGGCCTCACCACGCTCGGCATCATCATCGGCATCGTCACCGTCACCCTGATGGCGACCGCCATTGACGGATTGAACCGCGCCTTCAAGAAGAGCATCTCCGTCATCGGTGCGGACGTGCTGTTCATTCAGCGCTTCTCGTGGTTCACCAATGAGGAAGAGTGGCGGCGCAGCCGGAACCGCCGCGAACTCACCCTGCACCATGCGCGGGAAGTGGCCCGGCTATCGACCTTTGCCCGGGCCATTTCGGTGGAGTCCCAAGGAAACGCCGACGTGAAATACGGCAACCGGAGCGCCCGTTCGGTGTGGGTGGTCGGCAACACCGAGGACAGCGCCATGGTCCGCGGCCTCACGCTTACCGAAGGCCGATGGTTCGGCGCCAACGAGGTTCAGTCGGCGCGCCAGGTGTGCGTTATCGGGCATGACCTCGCCGTGAAATTCTTCCCGTTCGAATCCCCGCTCGGCAAGCGCCTGCGAGTGGGTGCCGCCGCCTACGAGGTCATCGGGGTCCTCGACAAGATGGGCCAATTCTTCACCGGGTTTAACTTCGACAACCAGGTGGTGATCCCTGTGACCCGATTCACGAGCGACCTGAGCCGGTGGCCGGATGTCAGCATCATGGTGAAGGTGCATGACGTGAAGCAAATGGAGGAGGCAAAGGAGGAATTGCGCGGCATCATGAGGCAACTCCGGCAAGTGCCTCCCGGGGCTCCCGACGATTTTGCCATCAACCAACAGGACGCCCTCCTGGATAACTTCAACCAGATCGGAGGAACCCTGGCCCTGGCCGGACTCTTCATCACCGGTCTCTCCCTTTTCGTCGGCGGCATCGGCGTCATGAACATCATGTTTGTCTCCGTCGCCGAACGGACGCGAGAGATCGGCGTACGCAAAGCCATCGGGGCCAAGCGACGCACCATCCTCACTCAATTCCTGACCGAGGCGACGCTGATCTCACTGGGGGCCGGCGTGGCCGGCCTCCTGTTGGCCTGGCCGATGACGCTGGTCATCGACCGGTTCTTAGCCGCCACGATGTCGATTCCCACGGCGATCGCGGCGCTGCTGGTGGCGGCCACCACCGGAATCGTATCAGGATTTCTGCCGGCATGGCGTGCCGCGCGACTCAACCCGGTCGACGCGCTTCGCAGCGAGTGAGCATGAAGGCCGCCGATGCCAGCGCCACGAGGCGGGGACGCACGTTCCTGGCCGCCGAAATTCGCGAGAGCTTCGCCATGGCGATCGCCTCCATCGGCGCCCACAAACTGCGCTCGAGCCTCACCCTGCTGGGCGTTCTCGTCGGCGTCTTCTCCATCGTGGTCGTCATGACCGCCTTGCGTGTCCTTCAGAGCAATATTGAGTCAAAGCTCAATTTCCTGGGCGCCCACACCTTCTCTGTCCAACGGTTTCCCGCGGTTCAGGTCGATGACAATCCCGGGGCCTACGAACGCTATTTCCGCCGAAAGGAATTTCGCTATTGGATGGCGCGGGAAGTGACCGACCGCGCCACCCTGGCGAAAGGAGTGGGCGTCACTTCATATCTGCGTTCCGGCGAAATGTTCTCCCGCTGGGGCAAGACCAATCCAGGCATCCCGCTCATCGGCGTCATTCCGGGATCCTTTGAAACCCGCAACTGGGTTGTCGCGGATGGGCGGGCTCTCAACGACAACGACCTGGAAAACGGCCGCGATGTTTGTGTGATTGGATCGAGCGTAGCCAAGAGGTTGTTTCCGCAGGGCGGCGCCCTGGGAGAGAAGATCAAGGTGGGCGGTGTCGGCTATACCGTCGTAGGGGTGACCGAGGAGAAGGGACGACTCTTCGGCGAGGACCAGGACGCCTATGCGTTGATCCCGATCACGACAGGGCTCAATCGCTACGGACGGGAACGGTCGATATCCATTCAGGTGCAGGCATGGTCCGGGGAGCTTTACGATGAGACAGTCGAGCAGGTGCGCGGCATCCTCCGCACCGCGCGCAAGGTTCCGCCCGGTGACGAGGACGACTTCGAAATCACGTCGAACGACTCGATCATCCGACAATTCCGGTCGCTGACGTTGGCGGTCCGCGCGGGTGCCGGAGTGATCAGTTCGATTGCGCTGGTGGCCGCCGGCATCGGCATCATGAACATCATGCTGGTCAGCGTGACCGAGCGGACCCGAGAGATCGGGATCCGCCGGGCCATCGGCGCCAAGAAACGGCATGTCATGACCCAGTTCGTGATGGAGGCCGTTGCACTGTGCCAGATCGGAGGCATCGGCGGCGTCATTTTGGGAGTCCTGGCCGGCAACCTGGCGGCGGTTTTCTTCCAGTTTCCGGCGGTTGTCCCGTGGGATTGGGTGGCGATCGGAATGTTCGTCTGTTCCCTCGTCGGGCTGATTTTCGGAACCTACCCGGCCTGGAAAGCCGCCAACTTGGACCCCATCGAGTCGCTTCGATACGAGTAGGGGGCGTCGCAATCGAGGCGAACGAGTCGCCGCCTCAGTCTTTCAGCAGAGCCTGGATCTTGCGGCGGAGCTCGGCCAATTCCTTCGACTTGAACGAACTCTTGGTCTTTTCGATGACCGAGACGGTTTCGCTCAACGTCTGGAGCAGCACGAGCACGCGGGACGGGTGCTGACTCGAATCGCCGTCGCCCGTGGACGAGGCATTCATCAACTCGAGAACGCGCCTCAATTCGGCCAGAGACTGGGCGGCGTTGCGAAAGGTGATGGTCAGGTAGGCATTGGCTGAGGCGGGAAGATCGGCACGACCACCGCCTTCCAGGCCGGCCTCGACCTGCTGCAGTTCGGTGCAAATCTGTTGCAGGCGCCCGCGATTCTGGGCCACGGCGAGATGGAACTGTCGACGCTCCACGGCCTTGGCCGTTTCGGTCAGCAGTTCTTCCGGGGTGAACGGCTTGATGAGGTAGGCGGCGACCGCCAAACGCAGGGAACGCACGGCGGAATCCAGCGTTGGGACACCCGTGATGACGATCACCGGGAGTCCCGTCTGGAGTTGCGGCGCGGTGGCGATGAGTCGGAGATCCTCGTTGCCCGGCATGTCCACGTCGCAGATCAGCACGTCATAGGGCGATGCCTTCAACTGCTCATGCGCCGAAACTCCATCCGCCGCCTCGTCGCAAGCGTAACCCTTCAGACCCAGCAATCGGCAGACCGACCGTCTCATCGCGGCATCATCGTCCGCGACCAGCACCCTCCCTTTCGCTTGCTCGGACATCGCGGCCACAAACTACCCTGCGACCGGCGACAATCAACCATTCGGGGAGAAGGATTGCAGGCCCACGGGGATTCAGAAGTCCGAGAATCCGGTGGCCGTGCCGTCCTCAGTTTTCGAGGACGCCACCGCAGGCTGGACGTTGCGGGCTGGCGTCGGTCTGGAACCGTTGGACGGCACGGGTGAACCGGCACGGGGCGTGGGGGGAACCACGGTGTGCCGCAATGGGGCGCGACGGGTGACGGACTCCGGATTCCGTTTGGAAGTCCTGCCCATGCCCGAGCCATGGTCGGTGGAGCCGACCAGGTCGGTCAATTGACGGATGGCTTCTCGCAGGCTCTCGGCCTGGGCATTGAGCTCCTCGGCGGCGCTCGCGCTTTCCTCGGCGCTCGCGGCGTTGGCCTGGGTCACCTTGTCCATTTGCGTGACGGCGGTATTGAGCTGAGTGATGCCTTGCGTCTGCTCGCGCGAAGCGGCCGCCACCTCGGCGGCCAGCTCGTCAACCTTCTGCACTTTGACCACGATCTCTTCGAGACGTTGACCGACGCGACCACTGATCTCGACACCCTGGGACGTCCGCACAATGGCGGATTCAATCTTCGCAGAAGTATCCTTGGCCGCCTGGGCGCTGCGTTGGGCCAAGGCACGCACTTCATCGGCCACCACGGCAAAGCCCATTCCCGCCTCTCCGGCGCGGGCGGCTTCGACGGCGGCGTTCAGGGCGAGAATGTTGGTCTGGAAGGCGATTTCATCGATGGTCTTGATGATCTTGGCGATCTCGTCGCTCGACGACCGGATCTCCTCCATGGCGTGGTTCATCGCCTTCATTTCACTGGCGCCAGCGTCGGCAGCCGATCGGGCCGCACGCGCCAGATCGTTGGCGTTCTGGGCATTCTCACTGTTTCGTCGCGTCATGCTGGACATCTCCTCGAGCGAGGCGCTGGTTTCTTCCAGCGAGGCAGCCTGTTCGCTGGCACCCTCGGCCAGCGATTGACTAGCGGACGAGACTTGCGATGCGGCGGAACTCGTCTGGTTGGCACCGTCCGCGAGCGTGGCGGCGATGGCCGCGACCAAATGCGTGACCCCACGGGTGAGGAAGGTGGAAAACAAAACACCCACCACCACGGCCAGGACCAAGCCGAGAGCCGAGAGGCGGGAGGTAGCACCAAGGCTCGAGGTCGCTTCATTGGCGAGATCCCGTGTCCGCTTAATGCCCACGCGAACCACGTCCCGGGCCAGGCTCAGGAGTTCCTCGCTGACCGCCAACCGATGCACACGCACCGCCTCGAGGTCGGACCAGGCCTTGAGAAGAACGTCCACCGCCGCCTGATAGCCTCGGTTGGATTCATCCATGCGATCCAGCAACGCGATATTCTTGGGCTGTCGCACGATGGGCTTCATGGCGCTGATGAAGTTCGAAATGCCGGCGAAGTTCGTGAGCACGGCCTGCAGGGGCAGGAAATCCCTGGTGGCCTGGGCCTTGAACGCGGCCACGCGGATCTGGTTCATGAGATTCCGCACATCCGCGGTCGCATCCATCTTGAACACACGCTCATTGAGCGTCGCGGCGGGCGCATTGGTTGCCACGGCTTGGGACATGGCCTCAGTCTGGGCATCCTGGAACTGGTCGACCGCGGTGATGAACTGGGATGCGAAGCGGTCCATGTTGGTGCGAGCCGCTTCGACCTGATCGCTGCTGCGTTTGGTTTCTTGGACCAACCGTTTGAACTCCGCGAACTTGGTGTCGTAGATGCCGATGTCCGCCTTGAGTTTCACCAGTTCGGGATGCTTCGCCACCAGGAGCCGGCCTTCTTCGATCTCTCCTTGAATGGTGACGAGGTTGGTCTCCGTCTCCCGATGAAACTTGTCGTCCCCGGTGTAGCTGAAAGCCCGAACGGCGAGCATCGCCTCGTAGGTGGCTCCTTCCATGTCGGCGCAGATTTCAACCTCGGGCACGTATTGATCGCTCAAGCGTGCGGCGCTGCCGCTGACCCCGCGCATTCGCATGATGGAAAAGGCGCCGAGAAGCAGGGTGATAAGGACCAAGGTGCCGAAGCCGAAGGCGATGCGTTTGCCGAGAGTCAGACGGCGATTGGGGGCATGCATAGGAAGGATCGTGCGATTTTGTGGATCCCGCGCTGCCAGTTCGTCTTCCGGGCCGCAACGAACCTCAACAACAAGAAGAGGCACAACCGAAACCCGCCCCCTAAAGAGGGGTCAACGTTTTCGGTTGTGCCTCTGTCTTGCAGGCCCGATGTCCTGCCCGGCAAGGCGATCCATCGCTCAGCGAAGGACCCTGTACTTTTCTTATCGGCGGCCATCGCCGCCACTTGCCGTTCCTAGGGTATTTCGGCAGGCCAGTCGCCGTTCTTAATCGGCCTCACGTCGCGGTCTCCCCCTGAGGGTGCAGGTTCGGCCTGTCAAAACCCAACTTCCACCGAACGCTCCCCCCAACATCGCCACCATCCCCCTAGCCCGCCGGACGTCCCCTCAGAGCCGCTTTTCGTCGGCATCAATGACATCCACGAAGGTCTTGATGTCCTCGCGATGGGCAATTCCAGCCTGTTCCTTTCGCATCTTCAGCCGTTCCTGGGCCGCCGTATCGTCGGGCGGCGGACTACCGAACAAACGCTCCGCATGCGCCCGCTTTTCGGCTTCGGTCTTTCGGACGTTCTTCGCCACCCAATCCGCGACCTGGCCGTCGGTGATGGTCCCACGGACCACGTCCACGAATTGCTCCAGTGTCAAACCCGCCCGCTCCAGCCAGAGACCATCAAACCCCTTGCCGAAATTCGCCTGGTAATCGGAATGCAATTTCCCGGCCAGGTGGAGACGCACCTTGTCGATCAGACGTGGGAGATACGCCCACCCGCACATGGTTTCCCTGGGACTTCGGGGATAAATGATTTCTGACATGCCAGAATCCAACCGCCGAGGGGGGCTCAGCGTCAACCGGTTGGACGCCACTCGGGCATGGCTATCCCTCCCATCGCACTCCGACCCTAGGCGTTCGGCCTCAACGCGGGGTTCCGCAGGACTCAAGGAATGCCGAGGCGCGGCGGCAGAGCACAGGCCAATCCAATTCCGCGGCCACTTTGCGGCGAGCCGGTTCGACCCGGGCTCGTCGCGCCGCCGGCTCCAAGTCCAGCCAACGCAGGATCCCGTCGGCAAACCCTTCCCCCAATGGTCCCGAGAACGTCACCGCCTCCAATCCCTGATAATAGCGCACCGCTCCCTCCAGCGGAGTGCTCACCACCGGCAGACCCATCGCGAGGTATTCGATGGTCTTGGCAATGAAAGCACAGTGCGTCCCCGTGGACGGCTCGTATGGTGTGATGCCGATGGTCGACGATTCGAGCCGTGCCGGGATCTGGTCATAGGGGGTGAAGCCGGGGGCCTCGATCGCAATCCCCGGCTCGATCGCGCGTACCGAGTCCAGAAATGCCCGAAGCGCCCCAGTGATCGGCCCTACCATGAGGAATCGCACGTCCGGCCGGCGGCGGACGACTTCCAGGAACGCACACCGCGCAATGCGGCCCAAGTGATGATGGTCGAACGAACCATGCATCACGATTCTAGGAGGTCCGACCACTGGCGGTGAACTCGCTGCCCCGCAACGGAAGATCGACGCGTCATACCCGTAATAGGCCGCGAGCACCCGGTCGGCAGGGTATCCATTTGCCACCACCCGTTCACGCAGCCCGTCGGATACCGTGAGGACCCCGTCGGCATGGCAGCGCCGCGGCAATGACAATTCATACCGCACCAGCGCGCGCGCGACGGGACGCGGCATCAGGTAGGGCGGCCAGGTTTCCAAAAAGCCGGTCAGGCAATCCAGGAGGTTGAGAACGATGGGAATGCCCATCCTTCGCTTCACCCGTCCGGCCGCCACCGCGGCAATCGAATGCTGTGCCACGAGCAGGTCGTACCGGGCGCCCTCCCGAATCACCCGCTCCACCCAACCCGCCAGGGCCCTTGGGTATGCCAGGTATTTGGGGGTTCGCAACGGGGTGGTGCGCCCCATGCGCCATCCGGTAAACATCCGCAACCGGATCCCGAACTTTTGTTCCACTCCGGCGGCATCGGCGATGGTGGGACCAAAGACTTCGACCTGATGTCCGCGCGCGACCAATTCCCTCACCAGATAAACGGCGGCCGCGGAGCCGCCACCGGAGGGCGGAAAAAACGGCTCATGAGTGAGGAAGGCGATGCGCACGGGGTCCCCAGGCAGGTTAGGAAGGGGACACTTGGAAGCGAAGTTCGGAATCCTGCTTGAGGTACAGCGTTTGGGTGGGAAAAGCGAACTGGAGACCCTGCGCGTCAAAGCGGCGTTTGATTTCCAGGTTCATGGCCTGGATGCCAATCAAGTAGGCCTTGTAGTCGGTCTCCTTCCACCAGTGGACGACCGAGAGGTTCAACGCCGAATCGGCAAACTTGTTGAACCCGATCACCACATCGTGCGTCCCCGGGTGTTGCCGAAGCACCTCGTCCAGAATCCGCGTGGCCAATTCAATCTTCTCGGCCGAGGTATCGTAGGTGAGACCGATGTTGAACACGGTCCGGATGGTCGGACGCGAGGTGATATTCGTAATGGTGGCGTTGCCCATGGTTTTGTTGGGCACGGTCACGAGGAAACCATCCAGATTTCGAATACGCGTCGACCTCAACCCAATGGACTCCACCACACCGTCGACACCCTCGAACTGCACCCGGTCCCCAACCTTGAAGGGTTTGTCGACGAGCACTGCCACGGCGCCGAAAAGGTTGGCCACCGTGTCCTGGGCGGCGAGACCGAGCGCCAAGCCGCCGATCGACAAGGAAGCGATGAGGCCGGTGATGTTGATCCCGACGTTGTCCAAGGTCACCAGCGCCGCCACGATCACCACCACCGCCTTCAGCGCCTTGCGCAGAATCGGAGTCAACTGCTGGTCGAAGCTCTTGTCCGCATCGGTGCCCGCACGTTCCCGCCAGGCACCCACCGCGATGTCGACCACCTTCAGGATGGCGTAAGTGATGGACAGGGCGACGATGATTTTGAGCGCGCTCGACAACCATCGTTCCACCGTGGGCGGCCATTCGAAAACACTGAGGCCGACATGGAGGAAAAGCACGAACGCCACCACCTTCACCGGCCCGTGCGCCAGTTCCAGCAGCATGTCGTCCACCCGTGTCTCCGTTCTTTCCGCCCAGCGCTTCAGCCAGATCCGGGTCAGGTAATCGAGGAACTTGGCAACGTAAAACGCCAGGAAGATGAAGAGGAACGACGCGATATACTGCCACAGCGCTATCCCCAGAAAATGGGAGTCACGCAGCACCGGGATCTCGTCCAACCCGAAGGTCAGGTACTGCCGATCGATCTCCGGCAGCAGATGAACTCCGAGGCGTCCCGGCACCCCGACGGGCGCGTTGGTCCCGCCACTCACGGCATTGGTGGCGGATTCAGCCCCCTGCGTCGACGCGGACGGAGCCGCCGTCGTATCTGCGGCCCGGACCCAAACGGACCAGAAGAGCCCTACGGCCAGCAGAAGCAGCAGCGCCCGGTAGAATGCCTCGAATCGCGACGCCTTCACTCCAAACCCAGGATTCGCCGGCCTTCTGCCGAAATCATCGACTGATGCCAGGGCGGGTCCCAGACGATGTCCACCTCCGCCGATTCGACGCCATCCAGCATGAGGAGCTTTTCCTGGGCATCGCGGGCGATGACGCCCCCCATACCGCAGCCCGGAGCGGTGAGGGTCATCTTGACGCTGACCCGGCTGTGACCCGCGGGTGTCGGTTCAATGGCCAAATCGTAGACCAGGCCGAGGTCGACAATGTTGACCGGGATCTCGGGATCGTAACAGGTCTTGAGCACTTCCCAGACCGCTTGCTCGCTGACCGGGCCTTCGACTTTTGACTTGGGAGCCGAATCAGCAACCGTCTCCAAACCCAATGCGTCCACATCCTTGGAGGCGATCCGAAACAATCCGCCCATGGCATGCACGGTATACGTGCCGCCCAGCGTCTGGGTGATGTCGACCGAGGTCCCTGCCGGCAGGGTCACGGTATTACCCACCGGAATCTGCACGGCTTCACAGTCGCGCGTCAGTTCTACCGTCGAAACATTGTGCATGGCCTGAAAATCGCGGGTGCCAGCGGGTGCCGGCGCGGCAAATCTAGCTTCGAAAGGCCGTCGACCAAGTGAAATGTTCGACCGTCGGGTTCAAGGGTGCGCCAGATCTCCCAGGTTCAGCAGGCGCATGCCGAATTTCAGCCACAAGGGCATGGTCACCACGCTGGCAATGGAAGTCCCCAAAACCACGCGCAACGCCGTACCCGCGTCACCCCCGAAATGCCTTGCCATGACTATCGGAAACACCGCCGCCGGCATGGCGGCGTGGAGAAGCAGGACCTCACGCACCTCGCGGGACGCCGGCAAGGCCCAGGCCAGCGCGAGAATAGCCGCCGGCAGAATCGCCAAGCGCACCACGCAGGCCCAGCCGATGACCCGCCAACCGGTGCGATCCTTCAATTCCGGCAAGAGGTCGGCGACGGTTGCCCCGATGACCAACAATCCCAGCGGAATCGCGCATTGCCCCAGCAAGTGCGCCCATTGCATCAGCGGCGCTGGCACACTGGCTCGAGGCACCCAGGCATTCAAAGCCAAGGTACCCAAGATCGAAAACACCGGCGGATTCGCCAGATACCGCCAACCTTCGCGCCAGGGACGCCCATTGATCATCGCCAGCCCCACCAGCCACATCGCCAGTTCCACGCCGATATTCAGAACGAACAGCACCCCGACGGTTGCCGAAGTAAAAAACACCTGGGCCAAGGGCAGCGGGATGTAGCCGTAGTTGCAGATGCCGGCGCTGGTCGCGAACGTCCGTTGCGACCCGGTGGTCGCTTCTCGTCCCAAACCTCGGCGCAACCACCATCCCACCAGGATCCCCCCCGCCGTGGTCACGAATCCCAGCAACGGCGGTAGAAAGACGTTGTCGGCGCGGGCAAACGCCGGATTCCCCAGTATCGAATCCGCGATCAGACACGGGGTGAGCAAATTGATCACCACCCGCATCAGGCTCGCGTCCGCCTCGTCGCTCAGCCATTCGAGTCGTCGAATGGCGAAGCCTGTGGCAATGACGCCCAGGACCGGGACGACCGACAAGAGGAGTGCCAGAAGATCGGTCACAGGCCGGCGAGATGCCGCGCCAGGGTTACCGCCTCGAGGCGCTGCAATTCACGGAGCACATCGGCGACCACCGGCAGGTCCGCCGAACGACAGGCAGCCGAGACGGCATCGATGAAGGCGAAACCATCCCAACACCCATCCCGGATCAAGCGAAACGGCAGCGAAGCATGGGCCGCCAAAACCGGTGCCGCCGCATCCGCCAGGGGTTCGAAGGCTGGATGATCCCCCACGCGGCCGAACCAGTAGCGGGCATTGGAGTAATCCGGCTCCCTCCGATGCATGATGCCATGGACAAACGCCGCATCGGGTCCGGGGAGGTCCTGGACCAAGGCATGCGCCTCGTCGAGGTGATCATTCCACAGCAGGACCAGGGCCTTGAGGCATTCACCTTGACGCCCCGCCACACCACAGGCGCGTGCCAAGGCCGCGGTATGATCAGCGGCTTGTTCCAGCGTCAGCCGATCCCCGCGAACGCGGGGGCCAAGATCAGCAGCGGAGCCGCCCTGGAAAATCGCGTGGATCAATTCGGGTCCCATCGGCCCGCATGGTCGCCAGAGACCGCGAGGTTGTCTAGGGAGCTGACAGGAGAGCAGGGAGAGCGGGGAATCCACTGCCACCTTCAGGAAACCGGCGCCAAATTCTCGGCCACCGGGATGCGGTAGGCCTTCCAGGCGGGCACCACGCCCGCCAGCGCGGCCAAGGCGACCATTCCCGCCGGGGCCCATAGCATGACCAGGTGCGGTGCCCAGGGATCGAGAACCACCCCGGTTTCGGCGCGCACCACCGACGCCACGCCGGTCATGATTCCCAGGTGAATCACAAAGGCGAGAATCATGCCGAGAACCGCGATTGCCGCGGCTTCCAGAACCACGGCAGCGAAAATCGTCCGCCGCCGAGCCCCAAGCGCGCGCAGGATCGCGATATCCCGTCGGCGCTCCTTCATCGAGTTGTAGATGCTGACCAGAATCGAACCGGTGGCCACCAGCGCCACGAGATAGGCCACCAGAGCGAGGACCTTGTCCACCCAGGCGATCTTGTTGAAAAGCTGCGCCACGATCTGGGCGATGGGCCAGGCGAAGGTCAGACGATTCCCTTGCTTGTTGTAAAACAAATCCAACTGGCGAGCCGTCAAGGGGCTCGTGTCCTTAAACTTGATCAGGACGCCGCTGATATCCGACGCCGACTTGGGATCGTGGCCCGTCATGAGCTGCACCCCTTGCAGAGGGATCCAGATCACGCGATCCGCCGGAGTGTTGCTCGGCTCCAAAACACCCACCACCACGTACGTCTCCGCATGCTGATCGTTGGGATTGAAGATCAGTCCATGATAGGGCTGAAACTTGTCCCCCGGTTTCAATCCCAGCCTCCGCGCCACGAAACCGCCGACCACCGCCTCGCGCAAGTTAGGATCAAAGGATCGACCCGCCTCCAACGCGAAGCGACGTCCCCCCGACAGTTCCACATCGTGAAACAGGTTCGTCACCGTCCCCACCACGCGGTACCCAAGGTAATTGTCGCCCAGCGCAATCGGAATGGCCACCCGGACGGCGGCGTTCGACCGTATCTGTTCGTAGTCGGAGAACGGGATGTTCCCCGGCGATTCCTCGAGATGAAACACGGTGTTCAGGACCAACTGAAGCTTGGAGCCCCGCGCCCCCAGGACGGCATCGAATCCGGCGTTCACACCCGCGAAGGCCGTTTGGGACTGGTCCTTGACCACCCATACCGCCATGAGCAGTCCGCCGGCCAGAGCGATGGAAAAGGCGGTAATCCACGTCGACAAAAGGTGTTGCCGCAGACTCTTGCGGACCATCAGGGGCAGGGTCATGGGCACCCTTCCTTCCCAGCGGCCGCAGCCCGGTTCAGCTTGGCGAGATCCTGGTGATGCTCAAAGGCGGCGAGAACGTCGCGATCGTGGCTGACGAGCAGCAAGGCGGCGCCATTCTCTTCGCAGGCCTCGCGAATCAGCTTCAACGCATCCCCCGCCGCGCGGTGATCGAGATTCCCGGTCGGTTCGTCGGCGAGCACGACCTTCGGACGATTGGCCAGGGCCCGCGCCACCGCGACACGCTGCTGTTGTCCTGTGGAAAGCTGCCGGGGATAATGGCGCAGCCGGTCGCCCAGCCCCACGCGACGCAGCAATGCCTCGGCAAACCCGCGATTCGGCCCCGGCCCAAACGACATCCCCAGCAGCACGTTCTCGAGACAGGTGTAGCCCTGCAGCAGGTTGAAGGTTTGGAAAATGTACCCGATCTTGGTGGCCCGCAGACGATCGCGAGCCGCCTCGGGCAAGGATGAAACTTCCACCCCGTCAATCCGTATACTCCCCGAGTCGGGCGCCAGTATGCCTGCGATCAGGTTCAGGAACGTGGTCTTACCCGAACCGCTCTCACCGCTAAGCGCCACCTGGTGGCTCGCCGCCAATTGAAACGACGGCACGTCCACCACCACGGTCGGCGCTCCCTCCGGGGAGACATACGACTTCTTCAAGTCACGGATTTCCAACAACGCCATGTCGTGGTCGCAATCTAGCGCGATCAAGGCTATGCGCGAGTGTTTCGTGGGGAATCGACGGACCCTAAGGTACGCCGCCACCCGCAGGCTCAGGAAACCCGCGCCTTCGCCTTGCTGATGGTTGGGTGGGATCTCTCGAAACGCCGGAACTCGTGTCCCAGGTGCGGGGGGACCAGCGCCTTGAACCGCGCGGCATCCTCCTGGTCGTAATCACTCTCCAGAATCTGCCCGACCGCGTGCAGGCGAGCGATGGCCGCCGCTTCCCCATGAGGAATGCTCAGTTCCATGGCTTCGCGCACCGGGCGCAACTGCATCCCCAATTCCGCCATCAACTCGGTCAATCCTCGTCCGGTCCGGGCCGATACAAAGGCAGCGTGGGGATACTGCTCGCGAAACCGTTCGAGCGACGCGTCGACGCCGAGGCAATCAATCTTATTGAACACCATCAGGGTCGGCTTCTCCCCGGCATGAATCTCCGCCAGCACTGAATTCACGGCGGCGATCTGTTCGTCAGCCTTCGGATGGCTAACATCCACGACATGCAACAAAAGGTCGGCTTCGACGACTTCCTCAAGGGTGGCTTTGAAGGCTTCGACCAACCGATGGGGCAGCTTGCGGATGAATCCGACGGTATCGCTGAGCAACACGTTCTGGTTGGTCTCGAGTCGGAGTCGACGGGTGGTGGGATCCAGGGTTGCGAAGAGCTTGTCCTCGGCCAAGGCGTTGGCGCCGGTGAGCGCATTCAACAGCGTGGATTTGCCGGCATTGGTATACCCAACGATCGAGGCCAGCGGCCATTGGTGGCGCTTGCGACCCTCCCGCTGAGTGGCGCGCTGGCGGCGCACCGACTCCAGTTCCCGGATCAGCTTGTCGATGCGCTCCTGCACCTTGCGCCGATCCGCTTCCAACTGCGTCTCCCCCTCGCCGCCCCGCATCCCGATGCCGCCTTTCTGCCGCGAAAGGTGCGTCCAGAACCGCGTCAGCCGCGGCAGGAGATGCTGCAACTGCGCCAATTCCACCTGCAGCTTGCCTTCCCGTGTTCTCGCCCGCTGCCCGAAGATATCGAGAATGAGCTGCGTGCGATCGAGGATCTTGAGTTCGAACACCTGCTCCAGGTTGCGGCTTTGCGCCGGGGACAATTCGTCGTCGAAGATGATGGTATCCACCGCCTCCTCGTGGCACTTGGCGGCGAACTCCCCGGCTTTGCCCGGACCAATGAACGTCCGCGCGGCAGGTTTCTCCAGCTTTTGCGTGCCATACCCGACAATGTCGGCTCCTGCGGTCGTGGCAAGCTGTCCAAGTTCGGATAGGGAATCCTGCACCTCCCACGCGGTGCGCGACTTGAATTGAGCGCCAATCAGAAAGGCGCGTTCGCTGGTCTGGACGGCGTTCTCGGAAACTAAGGCCTTCAATCGGGAGCACTCTTAACCGCCCTCCGCCTCTTTGGCAAAGGCGCGATGAACCGACAGCATTCCGTCCCTGACCTGGTGCGTCCCGTCCCAATCCCCTGCGTGTCGTCACATCCCTGCCGCCGCGACCCGCGTTCCCGGCTACAAACGCATCATGTCGACTTTGCCTTGGGGGGAACCATCGGCCCCGGCCGCGGCGCGGGAAGAGTCCATCCCGTTGCCGCGGCCGGAAGAGGGCCGCACGGAGAACGCGCTCATGGCGGCACTGTGCCTCACCAGCGCGGTGGCGGTATTCCAGTTCTTCTCCGGGCTGGCGTCGTTCGCCGAGCGGGCACCGGCACTGGCCGATGGTATCGATGGATTCCGGCCTGAGTTCGTGCACCACCTGTTCGCCGTCACTCCCACCAACCACGCTCCTCCGGTGGTTCTGGCGCCGTCCCCCGCCACCTCGACGGCCGATCCCTCCGCCTAGGAGCCCAAAGCGGCACGGGAGGTCTCGGATTTGATGGCGACTTCGATCGGTCAACGCGTTACTAGACCGGCGTGAATCGGCGGATTCGCGATCATTTCCTGCACACGCGCTCCGGGCGGATCGCGCTGTGGTTCGCCGCTTTTGCCCTGCTGGCATCCGTCGAGGCGATCCAAATGCGCGCGGGCCAGCGCTTCGAGGAATTCACGGTCACCTGGGGCACGGCGTTGCGGCGAGGATTCGAAGCGTGGATGCCCGCGGCTGTGCTTGGGCTGGGTGTGCTCGGGTTGGCGGACCGGTGTCCATTCGACCGCCAGCGACCGGGGCGGTGGATCGCACTTCACCTGGTGTCCTGTGTGGTCTACACCCTGGCGTTCGCCGTCAGCCACGCGGCCTTGCTGACCGGACAAACTTCGGTGCGTGGCAAAGTCTTCGAGTTCGGCCCGCTTCTCGGCAAGATCCTGATCTTCTACACGGTCACCAACCTTGGATTCTATTGGCTGGTCGTTCTCGGACACCACGGGTGGCGCTACTACCAGCAGTTCCGCGAGCGCGAGCGGAGAGCCATCGAACTCGAAGGCCAGCTCGCCACGGCCCAACTCGAGGTGCTGCGAATGCAGCTTAATCCGCACTTCCTGTTCAACACCCTGAATACCGTGGCGGCACTCGTCCACGAACAACCCCACACCGCCGAGCGCATGGTCACGCGGCTCAGCGAACTCCTCCGGGCCGGCCTCGACAGCCCCCACGCCCAGGAAGCCACACTCCGCGAGGAACTGCGTTTGCTCGAGCGCTTCCTCGACATCGAGCAGGTCCGCTTCAGTGACCGACTGCGAATTGAAATCGAGGCCCCGGAGGAACTACTCGATCTCCAGGTGCCGACTCTCATCTTTCAGCCCCTGGTCGAGAATGCCATCCGACACGGCATCGAACCTCTGGAAGCTCATGGACACATCCGGGTCAGCGCCCGCCGTGAGAACGAGCGACTGATTCTTTCCGTTGAAGACAACGGCCCGGGTCCATCCAAAGCCCCCGGATCCTGCACCCGTCGCGGCGGCATCGGTCTGAGCAACACGCGTTCGCGGCTTCGGCATCTTTACGGCGACGACCAGTCGTTGGAGCTGATCGCCCGAAAGGGCGGTGGGACCGAAGCGCGTGTGAGCGTCCCCGTGCGGCAAAACCAGACGGTACGATTCTCCAACGGGAATCCCGCCGTCCTGGAACGCCTCGAATCCTGAAACCGCGATGATTCCAGCGCCCATCCGCACCCTCATCGTGGACGACGAAGCCCCGGCCCGACTTCGTCTCCGACAATTGTTGCAGGACACGCCGGATTTCACGATTGCCGGCGAGGCGGGCAATGGACGACAGGCGGTGGAGTTCATCCGGACTTCGCGGCCGGATCTGGTCCTTCTCGACGTGCAAATGCCGAACCTGGACGGCTTCGGTGTGTGCGCGGAGATCGGGGCGGAGGCCATGCCGGCGGTGGTTTTTGTGACCGCCTACGATCGGTTCGCTCTTCAGGCCTTTGACGTACACGCGGCCGACTATCTGCTCAAACCGGTCGACCGCGAGCGCTTCCAGAAGACTCTGCGCCTGATTCGCGAACGCATCGGCAGCGCGGCCACCGATACCGGACACCAGCAATTGCTCGGCCTCTTGGCGGAACTGCGCGGCGAGCGTCGCGGCACGGAACGCCTGGCCATCAAGGTGGACGGCAAGGTGATCTTCCTGCGCACGGAAGAAATCGAGTGGATCGAAGCGGAGGGCAACTATGTCCGACTGCATCGTCAGGGATCGTCCCACGTGTTTCGCGACACCCTATCCGCCCTCGAAAACCACCTGCCTCCCGAGCAATTCCTCCGCATCAGCCGCTCCGTGCTGGTGAACCTCGATGCCATTCGCGAGCTTCAACCGCTCTTCTACGGCGATTACTCCGTGATCCTGCGGGACGGCACCAAACTGAGCCTCAGCCGGACCTACCGTGATCGCGTCGAACGCTGGGTGGACCGTCGCCCCTCCTAGCGCCCCGCCCCATTCATCAGTCGCCCCGATTCAACGCAGTAGACTCCTGAATTGATCAGGTGTTTCGACGGCATCGGGGCATCCACCGATCGCTTGACGATGACAACAAGGGAGGCAGAGGATCGCCTCCGAGGCGTCAACCTCAGGCCTCGAAGCACGAACTCACCCCGCAGGTCAAAGGAAGCGACCGCCATCGTGCTGCCATCAAATCAAAGCGGTCTCGCGGTGCTTCCGCGACCATTGAACCTGGATACGTAACATCGAATGAGACAACGAATCCTCCAAAGCTCGGCCATTGCCCTGTTCGCCGCCGCGTCGGCGGTCGCCCAGGAAGTCCAGCCCGTTTGGGTCCAACACCTCAACGGACTCGTGAATGTCCTGCCGGAAAACAAGATCCCGATCCTGGTGAAAGCCGGCGGATCAGGTGACGCCACCTATGGCTTCTCCGGCAAAGACGTCATCGACAGCTACGTCAGCTTCGTCAAATACGACGATGACCACTACCTGCTTGGCGTGCGCGAGAACGGTATCAACGAGGATGCGGCGAACCTTTCGCAGGAACAGAAGGACATCGCCGCTGCCTACCCGGACCGATCCCTGATCTGGATCGATGCCAAAACCGGCAAACCCCTCGGCGTCGCCCTCAAGACCGAAGTCACTCCCGTCCCCCTCGCCACCCAAAGCGCGGTGCATGCCTGGTGGAAATTCGGCGTGCAGGAGGGCGACAACGGCCAACGCGCCGTCTACACCGGCTACAAGTACAAGATCCTCCGCTATGCCCCCACCGGCACGGTGACCGATCCCAACTTCCCCAATGGCCGACCCACCTGGTCCGCCACCCCGACCGAGGCCTGGGTCGAACCCGTGCCGGACGAGCCGTCCGGTGACGGCAGCAGTGGCGGCGATGGAAGCGCCAGCTGGCGATGGAAGCACCTGCGGGTTTGGGGTGCGGGAAACAACACCCGCTTGTGGATCGGCGGAGGAACCTGGCGCTCCAGCATGCAGCCCCAGGAGCTCTCCACCTCCAACGGCGGCCAAACCTTCACGCCCATCGCGCGCATGAACGACCGGCCGGATAACCGCGGCGAAAAGGGCCAATATGCGCTGGGCGGCCAAGCCAGCTCCATCGCGGCTTACCCTCCCGATTCCGCACGCCCGGGTCTCCGCGTTTCCTACTCGCCGCATTACCCCGGCTCCGGCTGGGATGCCCGCCCAACCCGCCACACCCAGAATCCCAATGGCGATGGCGAACTCCCCCGCAACGGCGGAACGGGTCGACCTGACTTCTTCGAGTTCGACTCCGCCGGTTCCGCCACCTTCCCCGCCTTCAATTGGGAAGCCGCCGGCAAGGACGGCATCCCGATCGACCACAAGGTCGATGGCGTGGCCTACTATGACGGCAACTGGGTCATGACATGCGACACCAAGGACGGCCTCGACTACATCGTCACCTATGCCATCCCCAGTTGGAACCAACAGTTCGGTTCGGCGACTGATCCGAATGCCACCTTCAAACCGGGCTGGGTCGGCATCCACACCCTCGACGGCAAGATCGCGTCGGGCAACAGCGCCTACAAACTCGCGGTCTACGAAACGGACGAACCCATCGTGGATCCCAACGGCAATGAAGGCACTGGACACGACTACGCTTACGACGGTGACATCAACGTCTATCCGGTCAGCGGCGCCCCGGCCAACTCCGGCAAATCGCTGGTTCTCTGGGCCGGCGGCAGCTACGGCTTCGGCGTCTTCGAAGTCGAAAATGTCGCCGCCTCCATCGTCACCGCTCCCACGACCAAGCAGGTCACCGAGAACAGTGAAGTCACCCTCTCGGCCACCGTTACCGGCAGTCCCAACAAGTACCAATGGACCAAGGACGGCGTCGACCTCGTCCTGACGAATACCAACTACAAGATCACGCTCACCGAAGGCGCCGATAAAGCGACGCTCACCATCCTCAAGGCGCAGGTAGCAGATTCCGGCAGCTACGTCCTGAAGATTGCCAACCCGAAGGGCAACCTGACCACCGCCCCCGTTCAACTCACCGTCACCACCGACACGGCCGGACCGACCATCGCCTCAGCCATCGCCGGCAAATCGCCGTCGGTGTCCTACATCGAGGTCGTGTTCTCGGAACCCGTGACTGCGGAGTCAGCGGCAACCGTCGCGAACTACCGACTGAGCGGTGGCGCCACCGTGAGCTCCGCAACTGTGGTGAGTCCCACCAAGGTCTCCCTCAACACAAGCGCGCTCACCAGCGGCAATGATTACGTCGTGACGATCAACGGCGTGCGCGACGTCTCAGCCGCAGGCAACACCATCGCGGCCAATTCCACCGTCACCGTCAAGGTGCCGGGCCTCACCGCCGGTTATCTCCTCTGGGAAATGTACCGCGGCGTCGATGGCTCTGGCATTGCCGGAGCGACGGTCGACGAACTGCTCGGCGATGGCAGCTATCCCGATCTCGCGGCGCGCCGCGAATTTCGCGGTTCCTTCACCACCAATCCCGACCTCAGCAATGTCGCCGAAGCCTTTGGCGGCCGCATCTCGGGTTGGCTGACACCGACCGAATCGGGCACGTACCGGTTCTTTATCCGCAGCGACGACGCATCCCGGCTCTTCTTGAGCACGAGTTCGGATCCCGCCGCCGCCAATCAGATTGCCGAAGAAACGACCTGCTGCCAGGCCTTCCTGGAACCCACCAAGGACGATGGCACGCTCAACACGCAGACCTCGGAACCCGTTGCCCTGGTCGCCGGTCAGTCGTATTACCTCGCCGCCGTCTACAAGGAAGGGGGCGGTGGAGACTTCTGCGAGGTGGCTTGGCGCAAGGAGGGCACTACCACGCCGGCTGCCCAACTCGCCCCCATTCCAGGTTCGTTCTTCAAGTCCTACGCCACCGCCCCAAGCGAGGCAGGCAAGTTCGGCGCCGTCGAACTCGCCAACGGACAAGTGAAGATCTCCTGGACCGGAGGTGGCACCCTCGAGGAATCCACCAACCTCACCAGTTGGACCGCCGTTGCCGGCAACCCAACCAGTCCGTACACGGTCTCGGCAGCCTCCGCACCTGCGAAGTTCTACCGGCTCCGCCAGTAGCTCCGGGTTTGCCTCTGTTCCCACTCCTGCAAAGGCCGGACCTGCAAGGGTCCGGCCTTTTTTCCTGCTCCCCATTGCCCCCAACCCTCATTCTATTCCCATGAACCGCTGGACCCTGAACACCTCGTCGCAGCGCGACGAGGGCCACCAGGCTGGGTCCACATCCAACCCAGGTGGGCCATGTCGCTCCGAAGCCTGAAGTCGATCCTCAGCTCTGGTTTGTGGTTCGGCGCTGCCATCGTGATCGGACTCGCCGCCAGCGCCGCCACTCCGCCTCCTTGGCAGACCGCCGACGGCTACCGGTTCCGCCCCCTGCCCCACCAACCCGCCGCGCACTCCCCCGGCTTCTCACGCCTGTCGCCCCGCGAGACCGGAATCCACTTCACCAACCAACTTGCCGAATCCCGATCCCTGACCAACCACATCCTTCTGAATGGCTCGGGTGTGGCCCTGGGAGATGTGGATGGGGATGGCTGGGTCGACATTTTTCTCGCTGGCCTCGACGGACCCAATGCCTTGTATCGAAATGAGGGACAATGGCGCTTTACGGATATCACCGACGCGGCTGGCCTCGTCACTACCCACGAAGATGCGACCGGCGCGGCCTTCGCCGATCTCGATGGGGATGGGGACCTCGACCTGTTGCTCAACGGCCGCGGCATCGGCACGCGTTGTTATCATAATGACGGTCACGGCCGATTCATCGATCGAACCGCCGAATCCGGCACTGCCTCGGTCGCCGGCAGCATGTCCCTGGCCCTCGCCGACGTGGACGACGACGGTGACCTCGACCTTTATGTCGCCAATTACCGTGTTGATACGGTCCGGGACCGTTTTAGCGCGCGCCTCACCATGAACCGGGTCAACGGCCAACTCGTCGTCACTGCCTACGAAGGCCGCCCCACCACCGAACCCGACCTGGTCGGTCGATTCCACGTCGATGCCGCCGGTGGTCTGATCGAGAATGGCCAGGCGGATGTTCTCTTTCTCAACAACGGGTCAGGACGTTTCGAACCGGTGCCCTTCACAGGGGGACGGTTCCTCGATGAAGACGGACAGGCTCTGCGGGAACCGCTCTACGACTGGAGTCTGTCCGCGATGTTCCGCGACCTCAATCGCGATGGGCGACCGGATCTTTACGTCTGCAGTGACATGGCCTCCTCCGATCGCATCTGGATCAACCAGGGAGCCGGCCGATTCCGGGCCCTCCGACGCGAGGCGATCCGCAAGACCAGCTGGTTCTCCATGGGCATTGACTTCGGTGACCTCGATCGCGATGGACTCGATGATTTCTTCGTCACCGATATGGTCAGTCGCGAGCATCGACTCCGCCAGATCCAGGTCAGCAATCACCAACTCGTACCGTCCAAACCGGGGGTCTTCGATCAACGCCCCCAGGCGCCGCGCAACACCCTGTTTTTCAATCTCGGCGACGGTGATTTCACTGAGGCTGCATTCCACGCCGGCCTCGCCGCCTCGGAATGGTCCTGGGCTCCCGTCTTTCTGGATGTCGACCTCGACGGCTTCGAGGACGTGCTGGTGGTCACCGGCTTTGAGCGCGACGTGCAGGATATCGACGTGGCCAACGAACTGGAGGCCGCCCGTCAGAGCCGTCGCCTCTCGGACGCCGAGGCGCTGACCATGCGACGTCGATTCCCTTCCCTCCACCAGGCCAACCTGGCATTCCGCAATCGTGGCGACCGAACCTTCGAAGAGACCGGAGCCGCCTGGGGTTTCAACCACGTGGGCATATCCCAAGGCATGGCCCTCGCCGACCTCGACAACGACGGTGACCTCGACGTCGTCGTCAATAATCAGAATGACGCCGCAGGAATCTACCGCAACGAAAGCACGGCACCTCGCGTCGCCGTGCGACTCCGTGGCCAGACACCCAATACCGCGGGCATCGGATCCCGAATCCGCCTCGTCCAAGGCACGCTTCCGGATCAGAGCCAGGAAGTCATCGCCGGCGGCCGGTATCTTTCCTCCGACGATCCCCTCCGCGTCTTCGCCGCTGGCTCGACTCCCTCATCGCTGCGGCTCGAGGTGGAATGGCGCAGCGGCCGGCAGTCGATCCTCACGAAGGTTCAACCCAACCACCTCTACGAAATCCAGGAATCCACCCAGAGTCCCACCCCACACCCCACGCCTTCCGCACCCGAACCCGCCCCCTCCTGGTTCGAAGACGTCACCGACCGCCTCGCCCACCGTGCCGTCGAAAACGATTTTGATGACTTCGCCCGCCAACCCCTCCTGCCCCGCAAACTGGGCCAAGCCGGGCCCTCCATCGCCTGGCATGATCTGGACCAGGACGGATGGCCGGACCTGGTGATTGGCACGGGTCGAGGGGGTCCCATCGGGCTGCGCCGCAATGATCGTCGTGGCGGCTTTGTCCCCTGGACGAATGCTCTCACCCGCACCATCGCCCGTGATCTCGGTGGCTTGGCGATCTGGGAAGCCGAGGGTTCGTCCAGGATCATCACCGCCTTCTCCAACTACGAAGGCGCCGCCGGTGAACCCGCGTCCGTCAAACTCCTGGATCTTGTCGCAGGTTCGGTCTCCGACGCGGTCCCTCCCGATGCCTCCGATCCCGGGCCTCTGGCTCTTGCGGATATCGATGCCGACGGCGACCTCGATCTGTTCGTCGGAGGGCGGTTGATTCCCGGACGCTACCCGGAACCCGCCACCTCCCGCCTGTTCCGTCGGACGCCCGAAGGCTGGATCACCGACACCAATAACTCCGCGCTCTTTCAAAGCCTCGGCCTGGTGAATGGCGCGGTGTTCACGGATTGGAACGCGGACGGATTGCCCGACCTGGTCCTGGCCTGTGACTGGGGTCCGTTGCGGCTGTTCCAAAACAACGGGGCCGCCGGCTGGGCGGAGACAACGCGCGAATTGGGTTTCGAAGATAAACACGGCTGGTGGCAGGGGGTCACCGCGGGTGACTTCGACGGCGACGGACGACTGGACCTCCTGGCTTCGAATTGGGGCACCAATACCCGCCACGCACCCCAGCGGTCTCACCCTTTTCACCTGTACTACGGCGACCTCAATGGCGCCGGACAAGTGGATCTGCTGGAGGCTTATTTCGATCCCAGCCTTCGCAAAATGGTTCCCTGGCATCACCTGGGTCGTGTCCGACCTGCCCTGCCATTCGTGCAGGAGCGCTTCGGCAATTTCCACGACTTTGCCACCGCCAGCATCGAGCAGATCGCCGGCGATCGCGCCGGCAGTCTGAAGCATCTCTCGGTGAACTGGATGGAAAGCACCCTCTTTCTCCGGCGCGGCGATCGCTTCGAGCCCCAGGCTCTGCCCGGCCCTGCCCAACTCGCCCCCGCGTTCGCCGTGTGCGTCGCGGACTTTAACGGCGACGGACACGAGGACGCCTTCCTCAGCCAGAATTTCTTCGCCACCGATCCCGAAGTCGATCGTCATGACGGCGGACGCGGGCTGCTGCTGCGGGGCCGCGGCGATGGAACCCTCACCCCGGTTCTCGCCACCGAAAGCGGTCTGCGCGTCTACGGTGAACAACGTGCCGCGGCGGTGGCTGACTTTGATCGTGACGGCCGACCCGATCTCGCCGTCTCCCAGAACGGCCAGGTGACCCGGCTCTTCCGTAACCAGCAGGCCCGACCAGGCCTGCGGATCCGTCTCCAGGGGCCGCCAGGCAACCCCTATGCCGTCGGCGCCACCTTGCGTCTCCAATCGAACGGAAAACTCGGGCCAGCTCGCGAACTCCACGCTGGATCCGGCTATCTCAGCCAGGATGAACCCATCGCTATCCTGACCGCACCCGGCACACCGGAATCCGTTTTCGTTCGTTGGCCCGGCGGGCGTGAGACGCGCTCCCCGATTCCCTCCTCCAGCCGGTTCGTACGGATTCACAGCGACGGCCGACTCGAAAGCCTCGATCCGCCACCCTAACCAGAAGTTCGCCCTGAACTCAGGACGGCGCGACCGCCCGGACCCGCAGGCCCCGTCTTGGGCTCTTTATCGGTGAACTCTCGGCCGTGGACGTTTCTCTACCGCCCGGCACGCCGACACGCGGCCAGCATGGACCGCCAGTAGGGACGGAGGAAGGCGGGCTGTTCGAGAGCTTCCCGAGCGTATTTTCGTCCCGCGGCGGCGAGATCCAACGACGCACGGACCGCCGTCTCACGTCGATGGTCAGCCAAGGCCAGGACCTCGCCGTTGGCACCCACGATCTTCGAATCACCTGCCGACCACAGCCCTCCGCCTTGCGGCCCCACCGAGTTCGCGAAGATGTAATGCACCTGGTTCTCAAACGCGCGCACGGCGATTCCGTCCCGACCACCCCGTTTCCGTCGCGAGACCTTCAAGAGGTCCAACCCGGCGTTGGGGTGAAACACGATGCGCGCGCCCATCATCACCGGCAACCGGACCAGTTCGGGATAGCGCCGTTCGTGACAGATAATCGCCGTGCATGGCACACCATCGAGCTTGAAGAGCGCGAGGTGATTCCCAGGCCGGAACGAGGCCCGGTCTCGCTCCGTCAGGTGGATCTTGGAGTAGCGGAAGGTTTCCCGCCCGCGGCGATCGAAGACCACCAGTGAATTGAACCGGTGCCGTCCTTCAAAAGTGGGACTTCCAACCAGCACGTGGCATCGCGCCTGACGCGCCGCACTCGCCACCGCCGCCAATCCGGCTTCCACCTCCGTCCGGCTGATCGTTGAGAAATCCACTGCATAACCGGTGGTGGCGCACTCCGGAAACAGCACGACATCAGCCCCGCGGCCGGAAAGGGTTTCCACCCAACGCACCAGGTTCGCCACATTTTCGCGCAGCGTGGGGCGAAAACGCAATTGCACGGCGGCGACGTTCAGGACTGCCGGTTTCATAGAAAAAGAACGCCCCCGCGGGTGGCAGGGGCGTTCGAACTTCGACCACGAACTCTGCCGGCGTTCAGGCCGGATTCGGGCCGTATTCCCGGTCCTTGACCACACCGGGCGTCGGAATCGGGTAACGGCCATCGGGACCCGCGCGCACCGGGGCCGGAGAATCGGCGGTCCAGGTGTCGCAGCCCGGAGCGTACTCATGCTCGTGATTGAGCATCTGTTCGAAGGTGATTTCCTGGCCCGTATGCGCCGCCATGCGGCCCATGGAGCAGGTGAGGCTGGCCTCCACGCCCCGCTTCACTTCGCTGTAGGGCTTGTCGTTGCGGATCGCGTCAATGAGGTCATTCCACTCGTTGATGTACGGGTTGCGCTCGTCCGCCTTGACCTCGGAGGTCCACAAGCGATTGGCGCGATCGGCATTCTGGCCCTTGAAGATGCTGGACGGCAGACCGCAATCCCCGGAACTGGAGGCTATCGCCAGTCCCTTCGCGCCATGAACGTAGCTGGAATAGATGTCGTTGCATCCGTTCATGCAGCGGCCGTCCATGAACATCTTGGCGCCATCGGCGAAGGTATATTCGACCGAGTAGGAGTCGAAGTTCTGGTCGATGAACGGCTTGTCCTCGGTGTTGACCTTGTAGTGTCTTCCACCAAGCGCCTGGGCCTTCACCGGCCAGCCATTCTTCATCCAGCACAGATGATCGACGATGTGAATGTAGAAGTCGCTGAAGCACCCGCCGCTGGCCCAAAGGAAGCTGTGGAAATTGCGGATCTGCCACATCAGTTCGCTCGGGTTGCCGGGATACTTCGTCGAGAACGCCGAACCCACGGGACCGTGCATGCGGTAACCGCGCATCATCACGACGTCGCCGATCTCACCGTCCTGGATCCGCTTGTAGAGCTCCTGCAAGCCCCGGCTGTGACGCGACATGAGCCCGACACCCACCTTGAGGTTCTTCGCCGAGGCCTCTTCTCCCAGCTTCAGCATCTTGCGCGAACTCGGGCCGTCCGCCGTCACCGGCTTCTCCATGAAGACATTGAGCCCCTTCTGGATCGCATACTGGAAGTGGACCCAGCGAAACGCCAGGGGGGTCGTCAGGATCACAATGTCGCCCGGCTTCAGGCTGTCCATCGCGTGCTTATAACCGTCGAAGCCCAGGAATTGCTTGTCCTCCGCCACCTCGACCTGGTTGGCCACCGGGCCCCGCTTCAACGCGCGATAGCTGCCGTCGAGCTTGTCCTTGTACACATCCGCCATGGCGGTGAGGCGGATGGGGCCGGTCTTGTTCGACAGGGCATCGACCACAGCGCCGCTGCCACGGCCGCCGCATCCGACAAGGGCAACGCTCAGGGTGCTGTCGCCCGCGGCATGGACATGGGGTAGTGCCACCCCGGCCAGGGCCGAGGCGGCCGCCAGCTTCCCGGTGGTTTTGATAAAGTCACGACGTGTGTTCGCTTCGCTGCGCGGTGATTGCATGGGCACAACGGTTTTTCGCGCCCCGCCGAGTGTCAACTGCGAAGACGCCGTCACGACACATCCCCACTCAGGTCAGCCGCCTTCATCCGGCCACCGCGGCCCGGGGTTGAACCTTCGCCACCGCCTCCCGGAACTCCCGCAACACCCAGCGGCGGCACCACCACTGCCCAACCACCAGATCCACCACCAGGACCCACGACACCCAGATCCCCAGCACCAACGGAAACGTCAACTCGCGCCATCCCCCCGTCATGACCCCTAGCAGGGTCGCGGCCAGAAGTGTCAAAACCATGGGACCAAACGGTGTGATCGCCAATGCCATCAACCCGACCCGATTCACCGTCGGCAGCGACACCGCCAATCGCATCGCGATCCACGATAAACTGTGCGTATCCAATGACACGGCGAACGCCATCGCCAAAAGCATCCAACGCCCATGGGTCGAAACCTCGTCTCCCTCCTGCCCAAAACCCGTGAACGCCACGAACACCTCGGCCGCCGCCAGCAAAATCACCGGACGCAGGAAAAGCCGGCGTAACGCCAGCCGATGACCACGGACCAGGTCCCGGTCGGTCAATGAGGTGCACAAGAGCAACTCCAAGGCGCCG
The DNA here is from genome assembly GCA_016795425.1 of Verrucomicrobiales bacterium. Lineage (GTDB taxonomy): Bacteria > Verrucomicrobiota > Verrucomicrobiia > Limisphaerales > CAIMTB01 > CAIMTB01. The sequence continues at coordinate 109,457 of JAEUHG010000179.1, read as the reverse complement.
GATCGGCGGTCCTCCAACAAGCGCATTGAGGATTCCGCCACCACCCACGCCGCCATCACCACATGAATCAGGATCGCCACCGGTACGATCAGGAACCATCCCGGTCCTCCAAACATCCCGGTGCCGTAGGTCCGATACCCCCAAACCCAAATCGCCATGATGGCGAATATCAAGCCGTCCGCGTAAAACCTCTTCCCGGGATGCCGCTCCAGGAGCCAGACCAATGGATGCGCTTCCAACATCCGCCGGCGACTCGCCGACCGCGCCACCGGATCCGCCGACGTGAACACCCTTTCATCCACGGTCCGCCGCACCGGATTTCCACTCCGGCTGTGCCACGCCTGTTCCACCCACCGCCCCGCCACTAACAACAAGAGCCATCCTAGCAGGTGGGAGGGCAGCAAACCCAGCGTCGGGGACCACGGCAGCACACCTCCCGGACCCGGCACGCTCGCCAACAGCGGAAACAACGGGCTCAGACCCGAAAACAAGACCTGCGCCAACGTTCCACGACCAAACAGCCACACCCAGATCCCCCCGATCAACATCGGACCCAGCATCAGCACCAACATCGTCACCATCGCCGCGAAGGTCGACCGCCGTTCGTCCCAACTAATCGTCGAAACGAAAATCCCCACCGCCAGCGACAGGAAGAGCAGGTTCACCACTGCGGCCGTGGCCACGATGCCGCCATAAATCGACACCCCTCCCAGCATCACCGGGATGGCCAGTAACGGCAAAAGGCCGATCAGCCCATAGGTGGTGTGCAAGGAACTGGCGGCCAGTTTGCCCAGGACGATATCCAAGCCCCGCAAATCCGTCAGAAACAGCAACCCCAAGGTCCCTTCCCGCTTCTCCCGGCTAATGCTGTCCGCCGTTACCGAGATACTTGCCAGCAGGGCGTACACGGCCGACACCACCAGCAAGGCATGGAACAGATGGCGCCCCTGGGTTTCGGCTGGCGTTTGGGCACCCGACATGACCGAGGTCAGCACCGCCATCAGCCCCAAGGCCAAGGTCACCACCACCATGCGCCAGCGATAAAGCGCCCTTCCCCGGGCGGCCATGCGCAACTCGCGTTCCACCACCGGAACGAATCGGAAGAATCGGGCGCGCCTGATCATCCTCGCTCCAGGTTGGCCCTCAAAACCTCTGGTTGAGCTGGTAAATCGCCAAGGCCAGCAGTGCCGCGGTCAGCGCGCCCACCACCAATGCGACAGCCAGCCGCTGATAAAACTTCCGCCGTGCACCGTGCTGCATCGCCGGGAGCAAATACCAACGCTCGCGTTCTTCATTATTCCGTCGGCCAAACATCGCCACGATCGTCTACTCCTTTCCTGCGCCTCCAACCGTTCGTTCCAGCGCCGAACCCTTCGGGCTGACCTCCGCCACGGAAAAGCCCGAACCGTAATGATCAAGGGCCATCGACGGAAGGTCCCGCCGAAGACGTCGCCTCGCCCGCAAGGCAAACAACAAATCGACGCCCACCGATAACACCGCCCACCAAGCCAGTAACAGCGTCCCGGTGGGGTCCATTGCCGGAAACAGATCCAACACCTCGCTCAGAACCCCCACCAGCACCAAGGTCACCACGAAAAGAATCCAGGGCAGACCCAACACCAGAAACAGGGTCGCGCCATAAGCCCGGATGTAACGCGCATTCCGCAATCCCAGCCACATGCCGGTCCAACTCAGCGCCCAAAGGTCCAGCGCCATCAAGGCCAACCCCACCCATAAAACCCACGCCACCTCCACTTCGTCGGACCCTCCTCCTCCCGCTCGATTCACTCCCAACGCCAGCGCCAGCAAGAGAATGGCCCCCAATGCCACCGCCACCGCTGGCCCTGCAAACTGCCGCCGGATCCCGGCCAGGTTTCCTTCCAAAATCTCCGGCGGTTGCAGCGGTGTGCATAGCACCAATTCCAACGCACCCGACCGTCGATGTTCGTGCAAATGGCGACAGGAGGTCGAGGCCACGCGCATCTTCAGCCAAAAGGCGGCAAAAAAGGTGGTGACCAAGCCCACCGCCGCGTGGAGCCATTCCTCTTTCATCTCCCAAAAACCCCAGTACCAAACTCCCACAATCACCGCCAACCCCAACCAGGTGAACACCACCGTCCGCCTCTCCCGCATCACCATCCACCCAAAGGGATGCGTATCCAGAATCCCGGCCCGAACCCGTTCCTGCGATCCCACCCCCACCTCCCTCTTCGTCATCGAACGGACCCGATCCGATTCGGACCGCACCTGCCAGGCCCGCGGCAACACCCAGCACGCCGCCAGCAAACAGACCCAGGCCAGCACATGTTGCACCGCCAGCGAGATCCAAAAAAGATCCTTCGCCGCCGCCGCGCCACGTAACAGGCGCTCGATCGCCAAGGCCAGGAGCACGGCCGGATTCGACATCAGCATCCAGCCCAGTCGACCCATCGTATTCCCGTTGACCACCGGCACCGAGGGCAGCACGTACTCCAGCAAGAACCATCGCAGGACCGGCACCAGCACCAATACCAACAGCAGCGCCGCCAGCGTCCCGCCCACCGCGTGGCGGGCATCGCGCGACAGAACGCTGACCAGGACCCCCATCGACAACGATAGAAACAGGGTGTTGAACAACACCAGGGCCATGTCCCAAACCGCCTGTCCGGAAACACCCCCCATCATCACCGGAACGGCAATGACCGGGATGATCGACATCATCCCCAGCACCGCCCGGACGGCGCTGGCCGCCATTTTGCCTGCCACCACGTCGTAGCCCCTCAGATCCGTCAGGAACAGCAGCCCCAACGTGCCCTCGCGCTTCTCCTCGCTGACGCAATCCGAGGTGGTGAGAACGCCGCTCAACAGCGCGTACACGAATCCAAGAATCGAGAGGGCGATGAAAAGCACCTGACCCTGTTCCGAAGGCCGTTCCCGCATCATGGCCATGAACCCGATCGCCGCCGAGGTGATCGCGCCGGCCGCAGCGCCGAATCTCACCCAATAGGTCCCGCGCCGCCGCGAGGCGACCCGCAGTTCTCGTTCGGCAACGGGAAAGGATTTCACGAATCGGATCGCGGCATTCCGCAGGCGATGATCAAGGAGGAACCCTTTGACAAGAGCAAGTGCGGGTTGCCACCCACCGTCACTCGCGCTTGCCGTCGTACCACATCCGGCACGCCTCCCGACTGCGTACCGTCGACCACGGACGCACCGATGCCTTCAGCAGAAAAAACAGAAGATGCCCCCGCCGGTACATCGTCATGCGCCGCGCTGAACTCTTCAACGCCGGATGCGACAATATCACCCCTCTCCGCCGGGTGCGGCGCGCCAGCGACTTCAAGCGCCGGCTCAAATCCAGCTCCTCGCTGGCGTACAGCGAAAGATCAAAACCGCCGATCTCACGGAAGGCCGACGCTTCCACCAGGATGAAAGAACCCGCCATCCAGCGCAGCGTTCGACTCAGCCAATTCCAGGATCCCAGCAGGAACGACGCCACTGGGGGCAGCGACGCGTCCAACTCGACGACCGCCCCCACAAACAGGACGCGACCCTGCGCCACGACGGCCTCGGCGGCGGCGAATAACTCCGGGGTGGGGACCGAATCGGCATCCAAAAACAGAAGCCAATCCCCGCGCGCCGCGGCGGCCCCGCAGTTGCGGGCCCGCCCAATCTGATTCACCGGCTCGAACACCACCTTGGCTCCCCATTCCCTGGCCAACTCCGACGTTCGATCGGTCGAATTATTGTCACACACCACCACCTCCGCCTCCCATCCCCGCGACGTGAACGCCGGCAAGGATCGGCCAACCGCCTCCAGGGTTCGTGGCAGCAAGCGTTCCTCGTTGTACGCTGGGATGACAATCGACAGGGTCGGCACGCGCGCCTTTCTTCTTCGAATCGGACCTCAGGTCAATGTCCCGCCGGGGCTCCCGCACCCTTCGATGCCGGCGCCAGGACATCCCCAAATTCCTTGCCCTCCTGTTTCAAGAACCGCGTGAAATCATCCCGCGCCTCGAGAGCCAGGGGATTCCCAGCCTCACCCAGAACCCCAATCCGAAAGGCCAAGTACTCGCGGGTCCATGGAAAATCCAACCCCACGGCCTCCACCACCTCGAGTCGCCGAATCAAGGGCGTGTGCATCGCCAGGCGAAACCACACCTCGGGTGCGGCACGGGACAGCAGACCAGCCGCCAACGGCTCTCGCCAGGCCGCCAACAATGCCTCGGCGTCCGGCGGCCGGGCGATCGCCAGGCGCGTGCTCAATTCCGCCAGACTCAACAGCGACTGCCGATGCACCCACGGACGGCTCTTCAACAAGGCCATGGCATCCAGGACGTGGCGCACGGCATCCTCGGCCGTGCCATGCCGGAATGCCAACCAGCCATTGGCGATCGCCTGATCCGCCGGCCATCCGTTGCCAAGCAATTCGATCAACGGTCGCGCTTGCTCCGGCGTTCCCGCCCGCGACGCCGAAATCGCCAGCATCAACCGCTCGACGTGATGAATCGCCGGACCGCGCCATTGATTCATGACCCCGGCGAAGTCGCTCCGGCCCCAGGACAACATCGCGGTCGCCCGCGCCAGAGCATCCCCTTGAAGGACAGGCGGGGGTTCCGAAAGATTCTCGTCCTGCGCCAGCATCATCACCCGCGCCTCCAACACCGCGTCCAGATTCAACGCCCCTCGCACATGCCCGGGCAGGTCATCTCCGGCGTCAAAGGCCGCGGCCATCAAGGCCTGGTACCGAAATGAGCCGCTGCCCAACTGACTCCGCGCCATCCCGTATTCCAATAGATTGCGGTCGTCGGAATTCCAACCGCGCGCGCCGGCCGCCGCGCGTCGCGCCGTGGCGGTGCCCGCCGCATGGCGCGCAAAAAAGCCCTCGACCGTGGCCACTTGCCAGGCCCGCGCCACGGCCTCACCCATCGGACTCTCCGCGATGCGCGCCTGCAACCGCTCCAACGTGTAGGTCGGCGGTGAAGTGCGGCAAACAAACATCAAATCGTTCTCCTGCGTCACCCATGTTTCAATGTGCGGAAACACCGAAAGCAAGGTCGCGTACACCACCTGCAAGGATTCGGCGTCGAGTTGATAGCCCTGCAACCATTGACTGAAGATGCCTTCGGGCTCCAATCGGTCCCTGACCGCCTCGTAGTACTCTCGGGTAAACAAATTCGCCACCCCGGCTCGATACGGATTCGGGGGTTCCGACACCACCAGGTCGTAGCGCCGTCGTGAAACCAGCAGAACCTCCCGCGCATCCCCGACGATCACCTGGACGTTGGTCTTCGATAAAACGTCCCGGTTCACCGGTCCGAAATAGTCGCGGGCCACATCAATCACCCGGGGCTCCAATTCCACCACATCGACACGTTCCATTCCCCGCACATCGGCCAACCAACCCGCGGATGTTCCGGTTCCCAATCCAATCACAAAGGCCGACTTCGGTCCGGGATGCTGCAGGGCACTGACCAATCCCAGCATGATCTGAGTGCCCGCATCCGCCAGCGCCGAACCGTCGGCCTTGCCGTTTGAAAACAGCGCCCAGCCTTCATCGCCGCGCAACACCGCGATGCTCGATTCCCGACCATCATATTCCCGCACCACTTCGCGGCGATGGGAACGCAACCGATCCTCCAACTCGGCCTCGTGCGAGGGCAGCTGACGCACAATGCCATATCCCAAGGCCGTGTGCCTCCAAGCCGAGGTCGGTCCGCGGGCATAAAACGCCATCCCCACCGCCAACGCCCCCAGGAACACGGTGCCGAACATCGGTCCCGGCTTCCACGGACGTTCCCACAACAGCAGCGCCACAAACCCCAACCCCAACGCCAAGGCCACCGCCAAACGCCAGCAACCCGGTGCCGTCAGCCAGGGAATCAGGAAGAAACCGCCCGCCAAAGATCCCAGGATCGCTCCCAACGTGTTGGCTGCATACGCCGTCCCCACCTGCCGCGCCGCCTCGCGTCGACCTTGCCCCAGCAATCCAACCAGCAAGGGAAACTGGATCCCTGCCAGCATCGAGGGCAGCCACACCAGCGCCGCGGCCGTCACTCCGAATCCGAGTATCAACCCGCCAAACCCAAACGCCCGCGCCTGCTGAAAATGAAACGACATCACCGCCAACCGGTCCCCGAGCGCCCACGGAATCGCCAGGCTCACCGCCTGCGCCGCCGAGATCACCGCCAGGCTGCCCAAACTCACCGATCCCGGCCTGCCCGCGAAGACCCACCGGTACAACCAGCCGCCCATCGCGATGCCCAACAACACCAAAGCCAGAATCAGACCGAAACAATATACGGATCCACCCAGCAACGGCGTCAGCATCCGGTACCAGACCAGTTCGGTGACGAAGAAGGTGAATCCGGTGAGACCGGCGGCGGCATAGACAAAACGCGGCGGTGCCAACTCCACGATGGCAGCCTGGGCCGCCGCACCCCATCCGCCCGATCCGCGTTTCACCGCCACCCCCGGCTCCGGCTCCTGCTTCTCCGGGGCCATATCCTGCGTGCGCCGCGCCACCTGCCAGGCCACCACGCCCAACGCCACGTTGACCGCCGACGCCGCCCACAGGGTCGTCCGCGTTCCCAGCGCTTCCAAGGCCCAGAACGTCCCAAGGAGAACGCCGAGCAACGCGCCAAACGCATTACAGCCGTAAATGATTCCCAGGAAACCCCGCTGCCGGTCGTCGTCCGTCTCGATCCACTTCACCGCCGGCGGCAGGTTTCCACCCAACAGAAAACAAGGCACACCGATCACCGCCACCGCCAGGAGAAGCTGGGCCACCGCGGCGATTCCGGATCCCAGGACCAACACCCCGCCGGTCAGCAGGTAAACCTTGCGTGCCAGTATCAATAGCAGGGGGGTCAGCGCGGCCGTCACGCCAATGCCTATCTCCAGCTTCGCGTACAGGCGCAGGAGATCGCGGGTCGCTTCCGCGCGACGGCCAAACCAGATCCCACCCAACCCCAATCCTCCCATGAAGATCGCCAGAACCGCCCCCGCCGCCGGTGTCGAACCACCGAAGATCAATCGGAACTCCCGCAACCACGCCGTTTGGTAAATCAGCGCGCACGCGCCCGACACCAGGAGCATCGTGGCGAGAAAGGGCAGCCGCCAGGTTGCGGCGGGATTCGTCGTTGAGGTCGGCATCGGTGGACGGCCCGGGATGTTCCGACAGGCGCCTCACGGAAACAATCCCCGCAATTGTTTGGCCTTCCAGACCCTCTCGATGCCCAAGGCCAACGCGGCGGTCCGCATGCTGACGCGCCGTTCCCGACTGAACTTCAAGGTCTGCGAAAACGCGTTCTCCAGCAGGCGATACAAGCGATCGGTCACTTCCGTCTCTCCCCAGAAGAAACTCTGCAGATCCTGCACCCACTCGAAGTAACTCACCACCACACCGCCGGCATTGCAGAGAATATCCGGAATCACGAAGACGTCCGAACGCGATGCCAGAAGACGGTCGGCCGCCGGAGTGGTCGGACCATTGGCGCCTTCCGCCAGTACCCGACATCGCAACTTCGCTGCGTTTTCCTCGGTGATCTGGCGTTCCATCGCCGCGGGGACCAGGAGATCGCACGGGAGCAGCAACAGCTCCTCGTTGCCGATCGACTCGCCGCCATCAAAACCCACCACGGTCCGGTGACGGGCCACATGATCGTCCAACCGCCGCAAATCCAAACCCTTCTCATGGTATACCCCTCCCCGCACATCGCTCACCGCCACGATGCGGGTGCCGAATCGGGCCAGATTCGATGCCGTCACGGACCCGACATTGCCGTACCCCTGCACCACTGCCGTGGCGCCCGCCGACGGGATTCCCAGGGTGTCCATGGCACGATTGGCCAGGAACGCCACCCCCCGGCCGGTGGCCTCGCGACGTCCCACGGAGCCTCCGAGCAGGACCGGCTTGCCCGTCACCACTCCCGGCACGGAATGGCCTTGGTAGGTGGAGTAGGTGTCCATCATCCACGCCATGACCTGCTCGTTCGTGCCGAGATCGGGTGCCGGGATGTCCATCTGCGGGCCCACAAACGGAATGATCTCCTGGGTGAACCGCCGAGTCAGACGTTCCAACTCCCCGCGGCTCAATTTACCCGGATCGCAAGCCACCCCGCCCTTGGCCCCCCCATACGGCAACCCCATGAGCGCACATTTCCAACTCATCCACATCGCCAGCGCGGCCACTTCCCCCAGCGTCACTTCGGGATGATAACGAATGCCTCCTTTGGTCGGCCCCAACGTCAGGTGATGCTGCACGCGGTAGCCCATGAAGACTTCGGTGCAGCCATCGTCCCGCTGCACCGGCACCGCCACCGTAATGGCCCGCTTCGGCAGCTTCACCCGCTCGCGATCGCAAACGGGCATCTCGAGAAAATCGGCGACGAGGTCGTATTGCTCGCACGCCATCTGAAAGGTGGGATGGTCGTAAGGATGCACCAACCCACGTTAGTCCGGGCCCGGCGGCTGTCACGTCCGGCGCCGCCAAACAGCAGATCCCCGCCCCGCTAGGAACGTCCGGCGCTCGGCGTTCGACAGAGAACCTCCAAGGCCTGGACGGCAGCCGCGTTCCGATTGTCCGTGCCGAGCTTCTCGAAGATGTGGCCGAGGTGAACTTTGACCGTCTTCTCCGCCATTCCAAGAATCACACCAATCTCCGGGTTGCTCTTGCCTTGCGCCACCCAAAGGAGGACTTCCGCTTCCCGTGGCGTCAGTTGAAACGACCGCTCCAGGGGCAGCGTCGAACTGAAGTCGGGCTTGAACCCCACCTGGCTTCGCAGCGCGCCTGTCCGCGCTTCCTCCCGATCCAGCCGCGTCCTCACCGCCCGCAACACCTCGTCCACCGTCGCCGGTTTGGTCAGATAATCGTCGGCCCCCAGTTCCATTCCCATCCGCTGGTCCTTGCGTTCACCGCGGGCCGTCAGAAAGACGAACGGTATGCCCGCCGTCGAGGAATCGCTTCTCAGTTCCCGCAAAACCCCGTGCCCGTCCAAATGCGGCATCATGACATCGCACAAGATCAGGTCCGGATGCTCCGTGCGGGCGGCCTTCAGCCCGACGGCGCCGTCGGCTGCCGTCAGCGCGCGGAACCCCTCCAGTTCGAGGATCGTCTGCAGGTTCTCGCGCGTTTGGTCGTCGTCCTCGATGATCAAGATGGTTCTCATCACTTCGAAATCTCCTCGGAGGTTTCCACCCATCGCGCCGCTCCCGCAGCCGCTTCCGGAGCAGTGGCTTCGACCTCCAGAAACAAGGGAAGACGCACCGTGAACGTCGTTCCTTCACCTTCGCGACTCACCAATCCCACCGTGCCGCCATGGCGGTCGACACACCGCTTCACAATCACGAGTCCCAGCCCGGTTCCCGACCGGTTTCCCACGTTGCTGCCCCGATGGAAGGACTGGAACAAGCGGCGTTGGTCGGACTCCGGAATCCCGCAGCCGCGATCCGCCACCTCAAAGACCGCATCCGCACCTTCCCGCCGCACCCGAAACCAAACCGGCGATCCCGATGGAGAGTATTTCACGGCGTTCGACAGGAGGTTGGTGAAGATATGCCCCAGCAATCCCTCGTCCCCCCGCGCCACCACGGCGTCGGCGTCAATCCCGATGTCCACCGCCACTTCGATCGGCACTTCCGCCCCCATCGCCGCCCGGATCTCGTCGCGAATGCGCCCCATGAAGCCGGCCAAATCAATGCCGGATGGCGAGAATTCCACCCGACCCGCCTCGAAACGCCCGAGCAGCAGAACTTCGTTCATCATGTCCGCCATCCGGCGCACGGACTTTTGAATCGCCCTCACCTGCTTGCCGCGTTGTTCCGGCGCCAGCCGATCGTGGTAACGTTCGAGGATCTCCGCCGATGAAAGGATCACCTCCAACGGCGTTCGAAATTCGTGGGAGACCAGCGAGACGAAGTTGCTCTTCAGTTCGCCCAACTCCCGCTCGCGAGCGAGGGCCCGCCGCAATTGCACCTCGACCTCCTTCCGGTCGGTTACATCCAGGCTCGCCGCCAGAATGCTCGGCTCGCCGTCGATCTCCACCAGTTCCGCCGCCAGCAGCATGGTCCGGATCCGACCGTCCCGCAGCTTCACGGACATCTCTCTCCCACGGACCGAACCCTGCTGGGCCACGTCGCGAATCAAGTCCTCCCGCTCCTCGTCCCTCACCCAAATCCCAAGTTCCAGCGTTGACCGGCCAATGACCTCCTCCCGGGCATAGCCGGTTGTCATCAGGAAGGCGTCGTTGACTTCGAACAACACGCCGTCCTTGAGCCGCGCCAGGGTCATCACCGCCGGACTGCTCGCAAAAGCGCTGCGGAAGCGCTGTTGGGACGAGCGCAACGCCTCCTGGCTCAACCGCAACGCCGCCTCGGCACGCTTGCGCTCGATCGCCGTGGCGGTCTGGCCCGCCACATACGTCAGGATCCGCTGGTGCTCGCCGTTCAAAGCCAGTGGATCCGCGTAATCCTGCACCGCCATCACACCGGTCGCCCGCCCATTGACAATCAACGGAACTCCCAGCCAAACCTGAGCGGCGAACCCCAACTGACGCACCTCGCCCCGCCGCGCCAGATCCGACAACAAGGCCTGGTCGGCAAGCAACGGTTCCCGTCGCCGGATCACATATTCGGACAACCCATGCGACCAGGGCCTGGGCTCGGGTGCACCCGACTTCTCATCCGCGTAATACGGAAACATCAGGCGATCCGCGACCCGGTCGTAGAGCGCGATGTAGAAATTCCGCGCGGGCATCAATGTCCCGATGATCTCATGCACCTGGCGGTACAATTCGGGCAGATCACCCACCGAATGGGTGGCCTCGGAAATCCGATAGATGGCGTCCTGTAACAATCCCACGCGGGATCGCTCCGTCACCTCGCGCCGCAGGCTGTGGTTCGTCTGCTCCAATTCCGCCGTGCGCGAGGCGATGCGGGCCTCCAATTCCGCCGTCTCCAATCGCTTCTGCCCCAGTTGACGCCACAAAAACAGGGCCCACCCGGCCAATGCCAGGACGACGCCAGTTCCCACCAACATCAACCGCCGCGCCGAGCGCCCCACCGAAAACCACGGACTCCCCAGTGTCTCGACGTCGGCCAGCGACCGTAGCCAAAGCCGCCAACCCTTCACCCGGCCCAACTCATTCAATTCCGCGGACGCAACACCCGTCAGGCGAACCAACGTCTCCGGTTCCAACGAGGGCGAGCCCTGGCCGACCCATTGAACGTCGAATGTCACATCGCCGGATTGCACCACGAACCGTTCACCATCCGGTTCGCCCGGACGCGACCGCAACCGATGCAACACCTCCCCTTGGATCCGAACCAATCGGCAGTCAGGGCCAACCCCGGTCCAGTCCGTGGGACTGGGTTGCCATGGCTCAGGTAGACTCCATTTGCCCGACGCCGCCACTTCGGCCTCATCCAAGATCAAACGTCCGTCCCGCATCGTCGGATACCCCACGACCCCCACCCAATCCCCCGGCTGAAGTTCCCTCGGTGTCGGGAATGGCAGCGTCTCACCACTCGAATCCAGCACCATGCGGGGTTCCACCATCGAGACCTCCAATCCGCCGTGCGCGCTCTCGATAAACATCGGTCCCTCCGGCACCAGACAGGTCACCGTCCCCTCCACCCGCGTCCGCGGCGGACTCACCAGCGACGGATTCAACGTCATCAGGTCCGCGAAAGTCCGCGTTGGAAGCCGCGACAATTCCTGCCCCGGTTCCAACACTTCAATGGTGTCCACCGCCGGTGTGAAGATCCGCACCCCCTGCACCGCCCCACGATCTCCCAACGCCAATCCGCAGGCCCCGCGTACCCGCACCCGAGCGTGGAGCAACGAACGGGGCAACGGCATTCCTACCGGACGCGGCAAATGCATGCGCACCCGACCGCCATCCATCATGAGGTCGATCTCGAAACGCTCGCGCTCCGCCCAAAGCACCCGCACCACACCCTCGGCTACGATCCACTGTCCGTCCGCCCGCCCGGCGGCGAGGTCATTATACGCCAGGCGAAGCGGCTCCGGCATTTCCACCGCGCGATCGACATCGATGACCACCCGATCCTCCTGAATCGAACTGGCGGCTCGTGGCCCACCCCCGGCCCGGGTGCGCCCAGTCACAATCACCGCCTGCCCAGCCTTCAACTCCGGCCGCGGCGTGGATCCCGGGTAGATGTAGCTGCCGCCCGTCGCATCCTGAACGAACAGGGAATCCCATTTGCGTTCGTAGTAGGTGACGACCCCGCGAATTTCGACCGGTACTTGCTTGGCCGCCTGGATTGGCGACAAACCCTGGACGGCCCGCACCGTGCGGAGCTTCATTTCTTCGGCGGCGCGCGAACGCTCGAGCCCGCCGGCGAACACCGCCACGCCGATCACCAATGCCCACCCCGAGCACCCCACCGCTCCCATCCTATCCACCCACCACCCACGCCAAAGGCGCTCACCGCGGCGAAGAGGAGGGACCATACCGGGCAAAGTCTAAGTCCGCCCCATCCCCGAGGTCAGCCCAGAACACCACCGCCTAGGACGAAAGTCGTAGCCCCCGCCGTCGGCCTGCTTTTGTAACAATTATTACAGATCTCGGACGCGGCGTTTGGTCTAGTTCAGAAGTCCTATCACGGTTTCATTAGGTCGGTGGTAAATCATGGTCATTGCTTCCACATGGAGCACGGCCATGAGTTCCGAGACCTGTCCTCGATTTGTGCCAACGCCTCGACGTCGCCCGGCGTCGGCGCCGGCGTTTTTGCCACACTGGATCGCGATCCGGCACGCCGAGCAATGGGCGGGTCTCAAGGCTCACGGGAATGGCAGCACGAAAATGGTCCTTGGGAATCACCCGGTTTCTTCCGATGTCGCTGAAGTCAATCGGAACGAGCCATGCGGCCAAGTCTCTCGAAACTGATGCCCAATCTGAGTCGTTCCTGGGCAGAATGTGATGTGTTCTGTATCACCGGTTATGCCGGTGTGGGCGTACCCTGCGGCTGGCGTGGTCGATTCCACGAAGCCTCGTGGGACGAAGAACGCCGGGTGCGGTGCTGTCCGCGATGCGGTGGGGTGAGCCTCATGGGCGTCCCGCAGGAGGCCGTCGAGGAACCGCCGGCGAATCACGAACGAGTGCTGAACCACCGAAGTCAGGACTCGTGAGACACGGGTGTCTGGATTAGGCTTTCGCGGTGGGCGACACCCTGCGGGTTCATGAGATCTATGCGAGTATCCAGGGCGAAAGCACGTTCGCCGGTCTGCCGTGCCTGTTTGTCCGGCTGACTGCCTGCAATTTGCGGTGTTCGTATTGCGACACCGCCTATGCGTTCACGGGCGGGAACCGGCGCACGATCCCGGAGATTCTGGCGGAGGTGAGCACGCTCGCTCGACCCTATGCCACGGCGCCGCGCCTTCCCAATCCCGCGCTTCGCCTGCCGTTGATCGAAGTCACCGGTGGCGAACCCTTGCTTCAGCCGGCCGTCCTGCCCCTGATGTCCGCGCTCTGTGACCAGGGTTTCACCGTATTGATCGAGACGAGCGGAGCACTCGATATCGCCCCGGTGGATGCTCGCGTCCATCGGATCATGGATTTGAAATGTCCGAGCAGTGGAGAAGTGCTGCGGAATCGGTGGACGAATTTGGAGCACCTGCGGGCCACGGACGAAATCAAGTTCGTGATCGGCACCCATGAGGATCTTGCCTGGGCGAAGGCCATCATCACGCGCGAGCGTCTCGCGGAACGCTGCCCCCTGCTTTTCTCGTGGGTGCATCCCCTCAACCACGAGCAACAGGACCCGGCGCTCAAGCCGGTTCCTTCGGGGCAGAACCCGATTTCACGCCGGGAATTGGTGGAGGCCATCGTGGCGGATGCCTTGCCGGTGAGATTCCAGGCCCAATTGCACAAGGTCATCTGGCCTCCGGAACAGCGTGGCGTGTGACGGCAGCCATCCGCCACCCGCGGCAACCGGCAATCCGATCGGCTCAACCCATGCGATCCACTTCTGTTCTTTCCCTGCTGGCGGATTTCGAATCGCCCAACGTGACGCATCTGGCCCCGGATGGCCGGTGGCCGATCGTCTGGGAGCGCGCGCGGGGTTGCCACGTCTGGACACCCGAAGGCCGCAAGTACCTGGACCTGACGGCGGCTTTCGGGGTGGCGGCAGCGGGCCACTCGAATGCCCGAGTGGTACGGGCCGGTCAGAAACAATTGGCGCGATTGGCCCACGCCATGGGGGACGTTCATCCCCATCCGCTCAAGGCGCAGCTGGCGCGTGAACTCAGTCGCTGGACCTTCGAGCGCTGGAAATTCGGGACGGGTCGCACGGTCTTCGGCAACTCCGGATTCGAAGCGATCGAAGCGGCCCTGAAAACCGCACGACTGGCCACCGGCAAGGCGGGGGTCCTGGCCTTCGAAGGCGCGTATCACGGACTGGGCTACGGGGCGCTCAACACCACCCATCGCGACTATTTTCGGCGGCCGTTTCTGGATCAGATCGGCGGGTTCGCGATGTTTGTGCCATTTCCGGCGGGACAGGAGGAAGAGGGACGACAAACCTCAGCGGCGGAAGTCCTCGAGGCGATTCGCCAGCGGATTCGCCGCCAACCGATCGGGGCAGTTCTGATGGAGCCCATCCAAGTCCGCGGCGGAGTGCGAATTCCACCGTCGGGATTTCTGCACGAACTGCGAAGGATTTGCGAACACCAGGGCGTCCTGTTGATCCTGGACGAGATTTACACCGGCTTTGGTCGCACCGGGCGGTGGTTTGCCTGCGAACACGAGGGGGTGGTTCCGGATCTGATCTGTTTGGGTAAAGCGTTGACCGGTGGGTTCCCGCTGTCGGCATGCGTTGGCCGCAGTGACCTCATGGCACAGGCCTGGCCGCGTAGCGCGGGGGAGGCCATGCATACCAGCACCTATCTAGGAAACCCGGTCGGATGCGCGATGGCGCTGGCACAACTTGCGGAGCTTCGAAGACGGCGTCTTGCCGAGCGTGCCGCTAGGCTGGAACCCGTTCTCCAAAACGCCCTGGAGGCCGCGGCCTCGGGGGCCCACGGCCTGGTCGCGACGGTTCGAATCCGAGGGCTCTTGGCTGGGTTGGAGCTGCGGAACGACGATGGAACACCCGCGGGAACGGCGGCGTTCGCGGTGGTGCAACGCCTGCTTTCCGAGGGATTTGTGCTTCTTCCGGAGGGTGCGAGTGGGGAAGTGATTGGCATCACTCCACCCCTGATCATCCCGGTGAAGGAATTGATCCGGGCGACACGCGCGCTGAAAAAGGCACTCGACGACTGCCGAAGAGTCGACGGCGTTCCCGGCGTTCAAGTCGATGGGCCAACAACTGAAGCAAGGGCGACTCGAAGTCGGCGGGCGCCGACTGCCGCCGACCTTCAACGGGCGACCACCGGTCGGCCCAAGGACCCTCCCCCACACGGGCTAGGATGAGATGCTCGGTTTTCATGTTCACGGGCACCGCGGGTGGTCACGGCACGCACTAAAGTCCTCACAAACGCTGACAGCGCAAGGGCGGGACCGTTACAAATCTTCAACACGGCATGACGCTGGGAGAAATGCGGCAGATTTTAGATGCGGCGGGTCTGCGTTTGACCCGGTCGTTGGGGCAGAATTTTCTTCACGACGGCAATCAACTGCGCCGGATTGTCGCGTTGGCACGGGTTCAACCAGGCAGCCAGGTTCTTGAAATCGGGCCCGGCCTGGGGCCGCTCACGGAAGTCCTGCTGGCTGCGGGCGCCCGGGTTCGGGCGATCGAAAAGGACGCGCGCCTAGCCCCCATCCTTCAGGAGCGCCTTGGTTCGCATCCCCACTTCGAATTGATCGTTGCCGACGCCCTGGAATGGCTGAGCCATCCGGCGACCTTGGAACCCGATTGGCAGGTAGTCGCCAACCTCCCTTATTCGGTGGGTTCCCGACTCCTGGTCGAACTCACCTCGCTCCCGCACCCGCCGACTTCCATGACGGTGACACTGCAGACGGAGGTCGTGGATCGGATCCGGGCATCGGCGGGATCGCAGGAATATGGTGTCCTGACCTTGTTGCTGGCGCGGCTCTATGAGCCATCCTCGAGCTTTCGAATTCCGGCGTCGTGTTTCTTCCCGGCACCGGACGTGGAGTCCTCGTGTGTGCGGTTGGATCGGCGGGATCCGCCCTTGGTGGCCTCGGAGCGGGCGGCCGATTTTGCGGTCCTGGTCAAGCTGGCCTTTTCGCAGCGGCGCAAGCGGGTTCAGAAGCTCCTGGCACAACGCTGGCCGAACCAGGTTTTGGCTGAGGCATGGGAACGGTTGGGCATTTCACCGGACGCCCGAGCGGAGGAACTTTCCGCCGATACGTTCGCCCAACTGACCCGGGCCCTGGGGACGCACCGCGCGTGAACGCTCGGTGGATGGCGGCCGGCAGGCGCGTCACCCACCCTCCTCCAACGGTTGCGGGGTTGATCCCGCGAGTGGGGGCCCCAGGCAATCCCCTGGACGACGGATCGCGGCTTTTCACCGCGCGTCGGGGCCTCCAATCTTGGCCCGATGTCCGAAGAGATTTTTGATGTCGTCAATGACCGGGACGAAGTGGTCGATCACCGTCCGCGAAGCGAAGTTCACCGCCTGAAGTTGAAGCACCGCGCGGTTCACGTGCTGGTCTTCAATGCGCGCGGGGACCTCTTCCTGCAGAAGCGCTCGATGTTGAAGGATTGTTTTCCGGGAACGTGGGATTCCTCGGCGTCGGGGCATCTTGACCGCGGGGAAAGCTACGACGCATGCGCGGTGCGGGAGATGAAGGAGGAGCTGGGATGGACCCTGGCGCAAACGCCGGATCGACTGTTCTACGTCGCCGCCTGTCCCGAAACGGGTGAGGAATTTGTCTGGGTCTATCGCTGCGCCGCGGAAGGACCCTTCCAACTGCAACCCGAGGAGATTGATCGCGGCGAATGGTTCCATCCGGACGTCGTTACCGGTTGGGTGGAGCGGCGGCCGGAAGATTTCGCGAGCGGGTTCGTATTGATCTGGCAGTTGCTGCGTTCCGGACAACCGGCGTAACGACCGGGGAACGGACCCGATCGAATCGCGACGACGACGGCGCCGGGGCGTCGCGACGCAGGATGGGACGGTCCCGGCGTTCAGCCCACGCGCCACACGATGCGGGCCTTGTTCATGTCGTAGGGCGACATCTCCATCTTCACGCGGTCCCCCGTGGAAAGGCGGATCCATCGCTTGCGCATCTTGCCCGAGATGACAGCCAGCACCTCATGGGAGTTGTCGCTCAGTTGAACACGAAACATCGTTCCAGGCAGGACGGCCGTGATTCTGCCTTCGACTTCAATATTTTCTTCCATAGGCGGTGCTTGCGGGCCTTTTGCCGGCGGTGTCGAATTCCAAGAGATGGAGTCGGTCGCAGGCAAGAATCATCCGGACGGACTCGCCAAGGTTGCCAGGGTCCGGCGCGCGGGCAACCCCATTTCCGATTCAAATCCCGCGCATTCCGTCCAGCCTTACTTGCCAGGCGGGGCGGCCTCTCACCAGGGCACGGCGATTCGGCACTGCCGACACGAGACCAGTACGCACGGGATAGAGCGCCTTGCCGAAACCCCTCCTCGGAATTCCCGACTCACGCAGAGCAAGCCCGGCAGGCGTTGTTCGACCGTTGGCCACAATTCCTTCGCCTAACCCAAGCGAAATGCGTCGGATGCCGGTATGGAGAGGATGGCTCGCGCAATGGGGTGGAGTGCCTGTCAACGATTTCAAGCGGTCCTCGCAATGTCGGTGCTGTCGGTCGGTATCGGCACGGGTCGGGCTGAACTACCGGAACCTTGGCGCTTTCTGGCTCCCCTGCCTCAAGGAAACTCTCTGCTGGCCGCCTGGGCCGCCGCTCCCGACGATTTGTTTGTGGGGGGGCATGGCGGGGTGATTCTCCATTGGGATGGAAGGCAATGGACTTCGCATCGCACGCCGACCCACAAGACGATCTTCGCCCTGCACGGAATCTCGCGAACCAATCTCTGGGCTGTTGGCGGCGATCCGTACACGGAGGTCCAGACCAACCGTTGCTTGATCCTGCACTTTGATGGTCAGCAATGGACCGAGCAGGTTCCGCCGACCTTTGCCGGGACCACCTACCCGTTGAATGCGGTATGGGCGATCGCCCCCGACGACGTTTGGGCGACCCAGGACTCAGGCACATTCGTGGCTCACTACGATGGCAAGAAATGGGACTTGGTCTCTTTGCCGCTCAGCCTGGATTCCTACTCCAGTTTTCGAGCCGTCACGGCCGCGGGTCCCGATCATCTGTTCGTGGCGGGCACTCATGGACAGATCGCCCATCGGGATCATGGGACGTGGCGCCTCGAACAGAAGCTCGATACCGGGTCATTCACGGTCAATATCATCGGAGCACTCCGCGCCTTCGATGCCGAACACGTCTACGCCTCGGGCAATTGGAACCAGTTTTATCAACGACGCAGCGATGGCACCTGGCAGAGCATTCCGGTGCCGTCCAGCGGGCCCTTTGGCGACTCCCTGTTTGTGATCGGCGGAACCTCTCCCACGGATGTTTATCTCATGGGCGTCCAGTCGATCTTGCACTATGCGGGGACGACGCCGGTCTCGCGTCTCGATCTCAGCCTGGCGATGCGACGCCAGTGGTTTGCCGGGTGCGCGACCGGCGACCGCCTGTATGGCGTCGGTCCCAACGGAGTGGTGCACGAGTACCGCGTGGATGGCAAAGGCGGCGGGGTTCTCTCACCGCTGACCGCCGGTGGCCGGGGCGATCTGCGTCTGCGGCTCAATGGCGCCGCGGGATGTGGTCCCCACGGCGTGATCGCCTACGGGTTCACCTTTGATCTGCCCAGCGAACCACCGTTGCTCTACTTCGAACACGGTACCTTCCATCGTTTCCCCGTCCTTCCCGACGGCATGCAAGGATCCACCGAGGTCAAGGCGGTCCTCGCTCCCCATCTCGATGACGTCACTGTCGCTTGGGAGAACTTCGGAGATTTCCAACGCGGCGTGGCGCATTGGGATGGCCAGCGATGGTCGGCCATCGCCGGTCGCACGGACCAGGCGCGGGGTGTCATCGGACTTTGGAGATCCCCGCAGGGCCGCCTCTATGCCGCCGAGCCCTTCCGGCTGCTCCATCGAAGCGAGGACGATGATTGGGTTCAGGACTTCGCGTTTGGCCAGGAACAGATTGACGATCCCATCGTGCGCATGGCGGCACGCTCATCCACCGAGATCTACCTGGCGACCCGACAAGGGCGACTCCATCGCTTCGACGGCAGCACGGTCAGAAAGGAAACCACACCGGACGGACCGGCCGTCATCACGGCATTGTTGGCGACCGAGACCGAGATCTATGCGGTGGGTCAGAATGGACTGGCGTGGCGCCGGACGACCTCAAGTTGGGAACGCGTGCGCGGGATCACCCCGCGCGACCAGGAACCCTTCACCGCCTTGGCACAGGGTGCAGCTGGCGTCTTTGCCTGCCAATCCACGCCGGGCAACATCACCGGTGGCGGCCTGGGACGGGTTTGGAAACTCACGGATGGCTCGGCCCAACTGGAAGTGGAAGGACTTTCGCAGAATCTCGAGGCCCTGGCCTCGACGGCATCGGGATACCTGATCGGACTGACGTCGCAAGACTTCGTGGTGGCGCGCGGAGACTCCGCCGAACCCGCGACACTGGCGCGCCTCGAATCCAGCTCAAATTGGCAGGCCATCGGCACCACGGGAGTCCGGTTGCGCACCGAACCAGCGCTGGCGTCGCGGCCCGTCGTCGGCATTCACCGCGCCTCCGCCCCACTGCCCTTCGCCAGGTCCGGCGCCTCCACCGATAATGCTTCCGGCGTTCACGGCGAAACCTGGCGTCTGTTCAAGGACCGATATACCACCGGAACAGCGTTGCCCCCCGTGTCGGTTGGCGTTTTGTACCGTTGGGACGCCCTTCCGGAGGCGTGGCGGACCGAAGGTGTTTCCCTGGGCCTGTTCGCGGAGGGAGCCTCCGCCGAAACGGCGAGTGAGTGGGATCCGGCATCTTACAGCCTCACCAGCCTTGCCTCGTTCGACGCCACCGTCTGGACCCTCCGCGGAATCACGGCGTCGGCGCCGCCGCCCGAACTCGGATTTGTGCGCACCGCGGACGGGCGAATCACCCTGACCTGGAAACCCGAACCGGCAACGCTGAGGCTACAAAGCAGCAGATGGCTGGGGTCCGAGGCCGTGTGGACCGACCTGGAAGGGAGCGTCTCACACCCGGACGGAACGAAGACGATGACATTGGAAACCACCCAGGCGTCACGCTACTTTCGCCTGCGCGCCGAGCCCTGACGGCGGGACCAACGACCAACGCAGTTGACGACTTTGCGTCGACTAGCCTAGCAACGCGGGACGCACGTGAATGCCCATTCGATTTATCTCCTGATCCTCGCCGTGTTCCTGGGGCTTTTGCCCACGGTACCGGTGGAGGCCCAACAGCATCGGGCGACACGGCTCGGCAATCCCGCCTTTCGTTTCGCCAAGCCCCTGCAGAAACCCGCCGACCTGCGCGCACTGTTCGCCAATCCCAAGTTGCGCGCCGACATTGCCTCCATTTTGGAACAAGCCCAATGGCCGGGCGACGTCGAGGACCTTCGCCGCGCGGCGGCCACGGCCGACATCATCGCCGTCAAGCTTCCCACAGGAACGCGCCTTCCATTCATGTCCTCGCGCAACAAGGGCAAGCCCGTCGCCCTGATCGACGTCCTATGGGCGGGCAAGGAACCCATCAGCGCCTATCAATTCGACTTTGCCTCGCGCGGGAGAAAGTACCGCTGCATCACCCCCAAGCTGTGCGCCAACTTCCTGGTCGTCGATCTCGGTCCGCTCATCGCGGTGGAATTGACCAAGACCGCACCCAAGGAGGTTTCCCTCTGCGACCCGATCGAAATGACCCTCACCGTTCGCAATACCGGCGGTCAGGCCCTCAACCAAGTTCAGGTCGTGGATACCCTTCCCGCAGGACTCCAACCCATCGAGGGCAGCGGCCCCCTGACGTTCGACGCCGGCACTCTGCCGCCCGGTGCTTCGAGGACCTTCACATTCCAGGCTCGCGCCACGTCGGCGGGAACCCTGGTCAACCAGGCACACGTCACCTCTGCCGAAGGCGGCACGGCCCAAGCCTCCTGCGCCATCAAGGTCCACGCACCGGTTCTCGCCCTGGAATGCAAGCCGCCTGCGGACAGCCGCGGCTCGAAACCCTTTGATGTCTGCCTGGTGGTGTCCAACACCGGCGATGCCACCGAACCTCAAACCACCGTCACCCTGCCCATCCCGGCTGGCGCCACTTTCGTCGGCGCCACCGAAGGGGGCATTGCCGCCGACGGCCGAATCACCTGGAACCTCGGTGCGCTGCCACCGGGTGAATCCAGGTCATTATGTACCACATGGACCTCGGCCGCGCCCGGCTCCTTGGCGATCGCGCCTTCCGCGTCGGGCACCTGCGCGTCGCCCGTGCAATCTCGGTGCGAAGCCCAGATAGCCGGAATTCCCGCCATCCTGCTGGAAGTCATTGACCTCGCCGATCCCATCGAGGTGGGCAATCCGGTTACCTACGAGATCCGGGTCACCAACCAGGGCAGTGCGCCTCTGACCAACATCCGAATGACCGGTTTCCTGCCGGATTCACAGGAATATGTTTCCGGCTCCGGGGCCACCCCCGTCCAGGCGGCCGACCGCACCGTCACCATGGAGGCGTTGGGTCGACTTGAGGCCAAGGCCGACGCCGTTTGGCGTGTGGTATCCAAAGCCCTTCGTGTGGATGACGCACGGTTCAAGGTCGAACTGACGAGCGACCAATTCCAACGACCCGTCGAGGAATTCGAGGCAACCGCGCAATACTAGGCCAAGGCGCCGTTTCCTGGCTGCGACGCTCTCCGACCGGGGTCGGGCCTGGGGTTGAGTCGAGCGAGAGATGGGTATCGACGGGACGCCGGGCAGGGCTACGATTGGGAGGTCGGGCACGAGTTGTATGGAGAACGTGGCCCATCCTCCCCATCCCCCCAAGACTCGCTCTCTGCCGTTGACTCAACGGTGGGTCGCGGCGGCGTGGGTCATCGGCCTGATGGTTTCGCTGGTGTGGCAGGTCCGGCGTCTCCAGGAAGCGCTGCCACCCGGGAACCGAGGTCTCCTGGCCGGCAACGTGGCGCTGCACGGTTTGGCAGCCGTCGCAGGGATCTGGGCCTGGTACACCCGGGTAAAGCGCTCCGGCTCGCCCCGTCAGGAACCTCGAGATCGATTTCGCCAAGCGCTGGATGCGGCCCCTTTCCCAGCCATGTTGCACGCCGAGGACGGACGGGTAGTGACCGTGAACCGGGCTTGGACCGAGATCACGGGTTACGATCTGGCGGATCTTCCCACCCTCGAATCTTGGATCGACCGTGCCTATGGCGAGGCGAAACACGCCATGCGTGCCACGATCCAAGAACTGTACCATCTCAAGGAGAGGAAATCGGAAGGTGAGTTCACGATCCGCACACGGTCCGGACAGGAGCGCATCTGGGACTTCAGTTCCGTCCCGCTCGGGGAGATCCCCGGCGCCGGACGGCTGATCCTGAGCATGGCCGCCGATGTCACCGAACGAAAACGGGTCGAAGCGGAACTGCGTCGCAGCGAATCCAATCTGCGATGGGCCCAAGCCATCGGGCAGATCGGCAACTGGATCTCCACTCAGGCCGAAGCCGGGCGCCTGGAATGGTCCGCTGAATGCTGCCGAATCTTCGGCCGCGCACCGAACGACTTTGACGGCCGGATCGAGACCTTCTGGGCTCAAGTCCATCCTGACGACCGAGAATCGGTGCGCACCGCGAGTGCTGCCGCACTTGCGGGACAGCAGGCGTATGACCTGGAACACCGCATCGTTCGCCCTGATGGCTCGATACGCTGGGTGCACGAACAAGCGGAGGTCGAGCGTGATGCTTCGGGAAAGCCGCTGCGCATGATGGGCGTGGTTCAGGACATCACGGCGCGCCGACTGCTCGAGGAACAACTGCGCCAGGCCCAGAAGATGGAGGCGGTTGGCCAACTGGCGGGGGGGATCGCCCACGACTTCAACAACATCCTGGCGATCATGTTGCTCCAGATCAGCCTGCAACAGCAGCGATCGGATCTGGACGCCGACCTCCGGCAAGCCTTGGCGGACCTGGAGAGCTGCGCGCGGCGGGCGGCGGACCTGACCCGCCAATTGCTGGTATTCGGACACCGCGCCCCGCCGTCATTCCAATCGCTGCACCTGCCCAAGCTGATTGCCGACATGGATCGCATGCTGCGCCGCGTGCTCGGCGAGCACATTACGCCACACTTCGACGTCGACGCCGCGTTGCCGTGTATTCAGGCGGATGCGGGCATGATTCAGCAGGTTATCCTGAATCTCTGCTTCAACGCCCGCGACGCGATGCCCAATGGAGGGCGCCTCACGCTCAAGGTCCACCGCGTGGATCTTCCCGATCCCGGCTCTCCAGCCCGCCCCGAAGCTCGGCCGGGTCCACACGTTTGCCTGGCCATTGCGGACACGGGCTGCGGCATGGACGCCGCCACGGTGTCCAGAATCTTCGAGCCCTTCTTCACCACCAAAGAGGTGGGCAAAGGCACTGGCCTCGGCTTGGCCATGGTGCACGGCATTGTCACCCAGCACGGCGGTTGGTTGGAGGTCGAAAGCTCCCCGGGCCAGGGAAGCACCTTCCGCGTCTTCCTACCGGTTCGGGAGGGTGCCGGTTCACCCAAACCCGAACTCCAAAGCTCGGTTCCCCTCGGGCGGGGGCGCACCGTTCTTCTGGTTGAGGATGAACCCGCCCTTCGCTCGTCCGTGGGCGAACTCCTCAGTCGCTGGGGTTGGAAGGTGATCGAGGCCAGGGACGGCCCGGAGGCGGTGGAGCTTTGGGATCAACACCGGGAGAGCATCCATTTCCTGTTCACCGACATGATCATGCCCGGCGGCCTGACAGGACTGGACCTGGCGCGCCGGTTCCGCGCCACCCAGCCCGAGCTTCGGATCCTCGTCACCAGCGGGCACACCGCAGACCTGGCGCGTCCGGAGGACATTGGGCGGCTCGGTGCGATGTTTCTCCGCAAGCCCTATCCTCCAGAGAGACTGGCCAAGGCCATCGACGACACTTTACAAACGAGGCCCACGCCGGTGCCCCCGACATGACGCCTGCTCAGCCCACACGCCCCAGCTTGCTGGTGGCGATTCGCGATCCTGGCAACGACCATGCATGGTCGGAGTTCATCCAACTTTACACACCGCTGGTCTTCGGCCATTGCCGGCGGCGCGGGCTCCAGGAAGCGGACGCGGCGGACGTAGCCCAGGAGGTGATGCGGGCCGTCGCGCAGTCCATTCGCCGGTTCGAGTATGATCGGATCAAGGGATCCTTCCGCTCCTGGCTCCTGACCGTCACTCGCAGCAAACTGGCGAATTTTTTTGCGCGCGAATCCCGAAAACCCCAGGTCGCCTCCGACACGCAACTCACGGAGTGGGCGGCCGATCCACCGACCCCCGAGGAACAGGGCGAATGGGAACAGGAATACCGCCAGAGGCTCTTCGATTGGGCCGCCGAGATCGTGCAGGCTGAATTCCAGCCCTCCTCCTGGCAGGCCTTCTGGCGCACGGCGGTTGACCACCAACCCGTCGCTCATGTGGCCGCCGACCTGGGACTTACGGCGGGCGCCGTCTATATCGCCCGCAGCCGTATCATCGCCCGGATCCGCGAGTTCCTGAAGGAAGCCGGGGACGAACCCGAACTCCCCCGCGGAATGTCGTGAAAGATCCTTAGTCAGCCCCGGTATCCCTCTCGGTGAGACGTCCTCCCGAGCATGACCCCACACCGCCATGGCGGATCTGACTCCCCTCAACCCCAGCCCAGAGCCCGTCCCGAAGCCGACACCCGACTCCACGCCGCCCGCGGACTCTCCGTGCCCGGGCGATGACCTGTTCCGTCGACTTCTGGAAGACGCTCTTTCGCCGGAAGCCCTCGCCCGAATCGGGGTCCATCTGGAGTCCTGCCCGTCGTGTCGGCGGCGTTTGGACACCCTTGCAGGGACGGAACATGTCGTCCCCGCGTCTCGGCCGTTGACTGACGTTCATCGCGTCTCCGCAGCCCTCACGGGCCTGATGGACAAACTCCGCGCCGTCGATTGGGTGCGGACTCCCGCGGACGCCGATGCACCGCCCCCCACCCTCGAACTGCTCTCGCCACCGCGGATGCCAGGCAGCCTCGGACGATTCGCCGGCTATGAGGTCCTTGAACGAGTCGCCAGCGGCGGAATGGGGATCGTCTTCAAGGCCAACGACCCTGGCTTGTCCCGCATTGTCGCCATCAAGATCCTCGCCCCCGTTCTTGCCGCCAGCGAATCCGCCCGTGCCCGTTTTCTACGGGAGGCCCGCGCCGCCGCCGCAGTGACCCACGAACATGTGGTCGCCATCCATGCCGTGGGTGAAGAACGCGGCCTTCCCTTCCTCGTCATGCAGTTCGTGGCGGGAAAGTCGCTCGAAACCCGACTCCGGCATGGTTCGATGGATCTTTCGGCGATTCTTCGCATCGGTCTGCAAACAGCCGAAGGTCTGGCGGCGGCCCATGCCCAGGGCCTCGTGCATCGGGATGTCAAACCCGGCAATATCCTCCTCGAGAATGGCGTCGAGCGGGTGAAACTCACCGACTTCGGTCTCGCGCGCGCCGCCGACGAACCCGGAGTCACCCGTCCCGGAGTCGTTGCCGGAACACCGGAATTCATGTCGCCGGAACAAGCCCGCGGCGATCGCGTCGATACCCGCAGTGATCTCTTCAGTCTGGGCGGCGTCCTGTACCTCATGGCGACCGGACGGTCGCCGTTCGCAGCCGATTCCACGCCGGCAACATTGCGCCGGGTCTGCGAAGAACAGCCTCCGCGCGCCGACACCCTTCGCACTGACATTCCAGAGCATTTGGCGGACCTGATCGAACGATTGCTGTCCAAGCGGCCGGAAGACCGACCGGCCACGGCCGCGGAGGTTGCCACGGCATTGCGCCGGATGCTGCGCGACCTGGACCTCGAATCCCCGCCGCAATCGCGCCGCGCCAGCGACAAACCCACCACCTCACCCCACCGGCCGCCTTGGAAAGCGGCGTTCGCCATCGTCACTCTCGCATTGGGGATCGCCGTTTGGGCATTGCTGTATCGAACCCCATCGTCTCCTCATTCGGCGTCACCGGTCGCCACCCAAGCGCCCCTCGCCACCCTGCCTGCATCGGTCTCTGCGCCCGCTTTTGTCGTCTCCGCGCCTGACAACATGCCTCCGCGATTGTCCCCTTCACTGGAAGAGGCGGTGGCGGCAGCGCCCTCGGGAGCCACCATCGAATTGAGGTACAACGGAATTCACGAAAGTCGTCCCATCCGGATCGTCGGCAAGAACCTGCACCTGCGGGCCGCACCCGGCATGCGCCCCGAGGTGGTGAACCGTTCAACCAGCGAAGCACTGATCGGGAGTGACTCCACGCTGATCGTGGAAGGCATCGAATTGCGGTCCGCACAAGCCGACTCCGATTCGCCGGACGACGTCCCCCCCATGATCACGACACGGCGTCTGCTCACTCATCGGTTCCGGGACATGCGCGACGGAACCCCGGCGCCCGCCATCCTCGCTATGCGGGGAGGGGAACTCCACCTCTCCGGCTGCCGGTTGGTGACCTCGACCCGGCGCAGCATTGCCGGCGACGCCATCGTACTGCGGGGGACCGCCCGAGCGGTCATTCGGAACAGCGAACTCTACACGCTCGGTGGGGCGACCGTTTGGTGGTTGCGGCGGGCGCCAGGGGACCAGGGGCGCGTCGAGATTCGCGATACGGTGTTCTATTCCGTGATTCCGGTTTTCCTGGGAGGTTCAACGGATTCCGGGTGTCAGGTGGAGATTCGGCGATGCACCGTTCTCGGATCCCAGCTCCTGGTCGTGCCCGGCACCCTCCACGCCGAACTGCGCCTTGCCGAGTCAGTGGTGGTTACCCGAACGATGGTGCCGTCGAACATCGACAATCGTCCTGCGCTCAACCTGCGAGTGACGGAGGAGTACAATCTCTTCTCCTCCCGATCCCCGGTGGTGGCACGCGGTGATGCGAAGGGATTTCCGGGACCCAAATCGGCAGCGGCCAACCTCGCCTTTGGCGACCGCCTGAGGCGGGCCCAGGAACGAACCAATCGGCTCGCCGCCTGGCAATTCGATCTGCGGCCGGAAGAGCTCGATCTGCTTCGGCGCGCGGGCATCAGCAAGGCAGACGATGAACCCGCGGTTCAACCCGGTGCCCCCATCAACCTGGTCGGTCCCGGCGACCCCTACACCCGATGGCGCCAGACCGAGTCCTACGAAGCCTGGTCGCGCGAGGTAACGACGCGGATCCAAAGCCATCCCGCCCCCGCGTCGACTCCGTGAGTCAGGCCGCCCACACCCGGCTCGCAAAACCCATTGTCAGAGGACCGGCTGACCGGTCATGAAGGGGCGTGCCCCCGGCTTGCGATTCTGAACCGCGCTCCTGGCGTGCGTGGTTGTCCGCCCTGGGACCGGGCGCCATTGTTGCGTCACTCACCATCGGCACCGGCGAACTGGTCTTTTCGACCCGTGCCGGAGCGCTCTTCGGCTACGGCATCCTGGGCTGGATCGGCTTGGTGCTTCTGCTCAAGTGGGCCTTGGTACTCGCCAGTGCCCATTATTGGGTCCATGCGGACGCGCACCCGTTGCAGTCCTGGTCTTACCTTCCCGGTCCACGCGGGTGGCTGCCGATTTTACTTCTTCTGCTCGCGGCGCCGGCATTTCCGATTTGGGTGAGCTTTCACGCCGGCACGCTGGGAGCATTGGCGGCCGCAGTCACACAAACCCGAGACGGCTTTCAGGGGAACGCCCCGGTGCTTTGGGGACTGGCGATCCTCGTCGGTGTGCTGATCTTGGCGGCCACCGGTGGATACGCCCGCCAGGAACGCTTTCAGGCCATCGTTATCGCCATCATGGTGATCAGTGTCGTGGCCGCCCTGGTGATGCTTCAGCCAAACTGGGCCGATTTCCTTGGTGGCTTCTTCTCCCTCGGACCCTACACCTTTCCCGAGTGGGCCATGGCCACGCCCGAATTCCGCGACCGCCCCGTGTGGGTGGAAATCACCACCTACGCGGGGGTGGTGGGCGGATCCGGATATGATTATCTCGCCTACGTCGCCTGGCTGCGCGACAAGCACGGAAATGCCTCTTCACGGCAGATGCCGCTGACCACGCTGCGGCGGATGATTCGGCTCGATGCCGTCGTCAGCTTCACCACCGTGCTGATCTTCTCGGCGGTCTTCGTGGCCTGTGGCGCCCTGATCCTGGGACCCAAACAACAGATTCCCGCCGGCAGCGATTTGCTGACCTTGCAGGCCCAGTTCGTGGAAGTGGTGGGCCCCTGGCTCCGACCGCTCTACTTCACAGGCGCGTTCCTGGCCATGATCGGGACCTTGTACGGAACCATCGAAGTCGCTCCGGCCATTCTTCGAGAGATTTTGCACGCGGTCCGGGGGGATCCAAACTTGCTGAGGTCCCCCGGACTCCGACGGTGGGCGGTGGGTTGGTGCGCCGGCGGTGCGGTGTTGGTGATGATCGGCTCATGGGTTTGGCGCCTCGCCACCGGCAGTGGGCAGCCACCCAACCTCATTGCCTGGGTGACACCAGCCAACCTGTTCACCGGCGTGTTGGCCTGCGGTTGGATCAGTGGGCTCAACCTTTGGTCGAATCATGGTCGAACTCCTGGATCCCCCGCCCTTCCCTGGCCACTCATCCTGCTCAACCTCTGCGGCACGGTGTTGTTCACCATCGCAGGAGTGAAGGCGGTTTACGACCAGCAGGCCTGGATCGGCCTGGGTCTGTTTGCAGTCTGCCTGATCGCCGCCTGGTTCCTGGCGAGGCGCAACCAGCGCCAACGCGGCTGATCCGCCCGATATTCCCACGGATCACGGTTGGATGCCGCAGCGTTCCCGCAAGCGATCCACGGCGTGCGCCACATCACCAGGGAGTTCCAGGCCTTCGCGCAGGGCGCGTTTTCGAAAGGCCCACTCCCGTTCTCCAGGCAACAGGATGCGCCCGCCCTCCGGAGCCTTGGGAAGAGCCCGAATCCTCCGAGCCATCTCCGCCAACCGCCGTCCCAAGGCCTCCCCGCCCGGCATGGCGCGGACGTTCATGGCCAAGAACGCCGCGCTATGTCCGGTGGGAAGCGAGGGATCGGCGAACGACCAACTCAGGACCTCCGCCATGGCCGGCCCCTGGGTGACCACAGCCGAGAGCACCTCGATCATCAGTGCGATTCCGTAGCCCTTGTGACCGGCCATCGGCGTCAACGCGCCCGCCTTCGGCCACACCGAGGGATCGGTGGTCGGGCGCCCCGCGTCATCCACCACCCAGCCTTCCGGAACCTTTCTTCCCTCGGCGGCCGCGGCAAACAGCTTGCCACCCGCCACGGTGCTGGTGGCGAAGTCGAGCAACAGCGGATCCTCACCTTCCACCGGCGCCGCGAACGCAAACGGATTGCTGCCCAACACCGCACCGCGCGCCCCAGGGGCGGTGACCGTCGGCGTGTCGTTCGCCATGGCCCAACCCAGCATTCCGTCGTGAGCCGCCCGAACCGCATAGCATCCGGCGGCACCGAAATGGCAACTGTTGCCAAGGCCGACATACCCGAACCCCGCCGACCGCGCCTTGGCCAGCGCGAGATCCATGGCGAACACGGATCCCACCATGCCCAACGACTGGGCGCCATCGACGATGGCCCAGGCCGGACCTTCGGCGATCACTCGGGGTTGCCCATCACGCCGGATCCCGCCGGCATCGATGCGACGCAGGTAGCCGGGCAGATTTTTAATGCCATGAGTGAAGATGCCCCACGAATCAGCCAGCACGAGAACCTCGGCGGACAACCGGGCGTCCGTGTCTTTCATGCCTGCCCGGCAGAGTGCCGCGTGGCCCAGATCTGCGAGAACACCGACCTCGATGTGCATGGGCGCAGTCTCGCAGTTTTGAGGGGAGGCCGGCCATCCTAGGATCGCAGGAAAGTCGCGGCAGGATGCAATGCAACCCCACGAGGTCAGTGGGATTCAGAAACCATCGAAATGAATGCATGGATGCTGATTTTAAGCCCCTTGGGCAGAGCCATTCTTCCTCACCCTCATCACCAACGTCACAACATGTCGTCGCTTGGCCGTTTCGACGGATGCCCGGTGTCGCCGCCCTCGGTGCCGCTCAGCCAATGATTTGTTTGTCGGGACCAGCCAACTCGGGTACCGATCCTGCGCCGTTGGCGTCCGGGCAGCCAAGTTGAACCCTGGTCCTGGTCATGGTTTTCACGACCCACATCTTTGTCTTCTACTTCCTGCCGCTGTTCCTGCTGGTCTACTACGGCCTGCCGATGCGGTGGCGGAACCTGTGGATCACGCTGGCGAGCTACGTCTTTTACGGTTGGTGGGAGCCGTGGTTTGTCGGGTTGATGCTGTTCACGACGGTCATGGATTTCGCCTGGGGAAAAGTCATCACCCGACCCGGAGCCACGCGGAGACAGCAGCGATGGGCGGTGACGGCGTGCGTGGTCACCAACCTGGCTCTCCTTGGGTTTTTCAAGTACTGGATGTTCGCCGCCGAAACGCTGAATCGGGTCCTGGCTGCCGTGGGGGCGGAGACGTTCGGGGTGATGAAGGTCGTGCTGCCCATTGGCATCTCGTTCTACACGTTCCATTCCCTGACCTACATCATCGACCTTTACCGAGGTCATGCGACGCCCGCCAAATCGTTCTCCGTCTTTTCGGCATTCGTGGCGTTGTTCCCCGATCTCGTGGCCGGCCCGATCATTCGCTACAAGACGTTGGCCGACCAACTTCACGAGCGACGCCACACGGTGGAGCGTTTCGCGTCGGGAGTGGCCATCTTCATTGTGGGCTTCGCCAAGAAGGTGTTGCTGGCAAATCCCTGCGGGCTCGTGGCGGACGCGGTGTTTGGCACCGACACCCCGCAGCCTTTCGACGCCTGGGTCGGGGTTCTGTCCTATGCCCTCCAGATCTACTTCGACTTCTGCGGATACTCCGACATGGCGGTCGGTCTTGGTCGAATGCTCGGTTTCGAGTTTCCCAGGAACTTCGACGCGCCTTACCGGTCCGAGAGCATCACCGACTTATGGCGGCGGTGGCACATCTCGTTGTCGACCGTGCTGCGCGACTACCTCTACATCGCGCTCGGCGGAAATCGAAAGGGCGAGGGTCGCACTTACTTCAACCTCGCGGTGGTGATGATCCTGGGAGGACTGTGGCACGGCGCAAAATGGAACTTCGTGTTGTGGGGCGCGTTTCACGGAATCCTGCTGGCGATAGAGCGTTGGCGCGGAAAACGCAGTCTTTACGACGCCCTGCCCAGGCCGGCACGAGTCGGCGCCACCTTTCTATTGATGCTATTCTCCTGGGTCTTATTCCGGGCGGAGAATTTGAGTGCCGCCTTGGATTACTACCGGGCGATGCTGGGTCTCGGTGACACCGGAGTGGCGGCGCCGTTGATCGCGGCGGCCATTTACACGCCCTACCATGCTCTGGTTCTGGCAGTCGGTACGGCGCTGGTCTTTCAACCTGTGCAAGCGCACGACTGGGCGGAAAGGCCGGTCACTTGGGGGCGCACCGCCATGCTGACACCCCTCTTCGTGCTCTCGCTCATGGGGATGTTCACGCAGGCATTCAATCCGTTCCTGTATTTCCAATTTTGATCCGTCATGAACCGACTGCGCGATCCCCGTTGGGTCCTGATCCTGAGCTTTCTGGCGATCCTCTTTGGCGTGCCGGCGGTTCAGACGATCCGGGAGGCTGTGGAGGAGGAAGGAGTGCTGGCGGTGGAGGCGTTTCCAAGGTCGTTGTCTGCCGCTGGACTTCGCACCTACGAACACACCTTGGAGTCCGCCAGTTGGGCGGCGAAGGCGTCACGTCCGTGGTTTCAGCTCGCTCAATTCGCTGGACTGAAAGATGGCGGCAGCAAGGCCATCGTGGCTCGTGATGGCTGGTACTTCTACAAGCCCGGATTGCTCGACCTGGTGGCACGGTCCGCTCCGACGGTGTCGCCGGCGGGAGACACCAACGACCCGGTGGTCGCGATCCTGCACTTCCGGGATCAACTCGCGGCGCGCGGCATTCGCCTGGTGATCATGCCGGTGCCCAACAAGGAGAGCATTTACCCCGATCGCCTCACCGCGCGTGCCGCCCACCTCAAGGGTATCATCGCACCGCGAACCGCGGAATTTCAGCGAAGACTGAATGATGCGGGAGTGGAGTGGATCGACCTGTTCGCCGCCTTTCGCGACGCTCGCCTTGAATCCGGCGCCGAAGTCCAACCGCCTCTCTACCTTCGGCAGGACACCCATTGGTCACCGCGCGGAGTGGCCCTGGCCGCGCAAACGGCTGCGCGCCGGTTGCGGGAGTTGGGTTGGGTCCAACCAGGCCGCGTTCGCTACGGGGAACGCCCGGCACCGGTGCAACGACTGGGAGACATCCTGCAGATGCTCCAGGTGCCCGACCTCGAGCAACGGGTGCCGCCGGAGGCGGTGGACTGCATTCAGATCGTGCAACGCGATTCCGGCGAACCCTTCCGGGAGACCTCGGACGCGGAGGTCCTCCTGTTGGGCGACAGTTTTCTTCGGGTTTTTCAGCAGGATGCCCCGGGATCGGCAGGTTTCGCGGCGCACTTGGCCCGGGAACTGGAACAACCCGTTCAGTTCCTCGTGAATGACGGTGGCGGATCGACTCTGGTCCGACAGGAATTGTCCGCGCGCCCCGCCTATCTCACCGGCAAAAAGGTGGTGCTCTGGGAATTCGTCGAACGGGACCTTGGCCTGGGTCGCGAAGGATGGAAACAGGTGCCCTTGCCCTGATTCTCAGCGGACCGATTTCACATAGAGCACCAGGGCCTCGATCTGTGCGTCCGTCAGGACGCCCTCGTAACTCGGCATGCCAGCGTCGGATTTGTCGAATCCTTGAACAATGCGGGCGGCAGGCTCGCGGATGGATTGGCGAAGATACTCCTCGAATGCCGGGGCCCGCGTGCCATCCGCGAAATGGCGTTCGCTGCCAAACAACCCTTTCCACGTTGGCCCCACTTTTCCCAGCGTCGTTCCATCGATGGAATGGCAGGCGGCGCATCCCATCAGTTCCGCCAACCGCCGCCCTTCCTCGACCGTAACTGGTGCTGGGATTGCGGCGATGCGAGACGGATCGCGCGGCGTCAGGTCAACTTTGATCCCATCGAAGCCATGGAGTTCTGGTTCGAACGGCGGAAGGGTTCGCGGCGAGAAGTAGGCGTTCTGACTTAAAATCTCGCCGTCGGTTCCGCGAAGGGACCATCCGAGGCGCATTTGCATGACCGGCTTCAGATCGGGAATTCCGACAAATACCCGGCGTCGGTCCCGGGAGACGTAGGCACTGCTCGGCATCAACATCTCCTGGCCCTTGGATCCATCGAGTCGGAAATGAGGAGACCCGTAGTCGGCCGACCGCCGATAGTTCCAGCGTTCCACGGAATAATTGGAGACATCAACGGCGGCCTGCGGGTCCAGCGGGCGACCCCACTCCAGAAGCACTCCTTCCCGCATCGGCATTACGCGTTGAGGCAGCGTGTAGGGTCGCCCGGTGTAGCGCACGCGAGCGAGACCACTCAACTGGGGCGCCTCCGTTCCCCAAATCTGAAAGCCTGTGATATAGAGCTGGCCATCCTGCGGATGAACGGCGCCAGCGAGTGGCGAAAAGGTGAAGTCACGGGTGAGGCTCATCACGACAGCCTCTGGCGACGATCCAGCCGAAGGGGCGTTGAGAAGCACCACAAAGGCTTCCGGACGGTAATACCCCAGATGGACCAACGCGCCATTCAGCGGTCCCAATTGCGCCTCCTCCAACCAAACCTGGGTCACACCCGACGGATTGATGGCGTGCGGGATCCAGGTGAGCGGCTCGGCGATTGGTGCCGGATAGACTTCCTTGGGCAGGCGGAGGCTGACGAATCCGTAGAACTGCGCATCGCGAATCTGATGCAAGGGAGTGGCTGGCACGTAATTCCCTTGTTGATCGCTGGCCGTGATAAGACCCGTGCGCCGGTTCAACCCAATGAACGGCATGCGCAAACCATAGGCCAGGACCTCAGCCGGGCTTCCGTCCGCCGGCACTCGCAACACCGTTCCATTATGCCGGCCCGTCGTCGCGCCTTGTTGCCCACCCTTTGCGATCAGGAACGAACCCTCCTTCTCCACCTCCATCGAAGTGGCGAACTCTCGTGTTTCCGCCGTCTGGGCGTAGGCATTGGAAACCAATTCGCGGCGCTCTGACTCGCCATCGCCATCATCGTCGCACAGACGCCAGATCCCGTTGCGGTCATAGACCACCACCGAGTTTTGCACGATCGCCACGCTCAAGGGCTCATGCAGACCGGAAGCAAAGCGCCGCCAGCGGACGACTTTTGACCCAATCGCCAATCCTTCGGCAATCCACACATCGCCGTCAAAAGTCACCAATGCCGCTTTGCCATCGGGCCAGAAAGCGATATCCGCGAAGCGCACATTCCGCCGCCACGGATTGTCGAACGGAAGTTCAATCGCATCCACCACATACGCGTTGGTATCGGCCGCAAGTCGAATCCCGGTCGTCACCACCTCCGGCCATCGGGGATGAGTAGGCGCGGACCGTGCCGCAGGCACCGACCTTGTCGATGGATCCGCACGCGTCCAACGCAGCCGGACTCTGAAATCCATGGGCTTTTCCGAAGCTGGCACTCTCGCAACCCACACACCGTCCGGCGTTCGTTCCAGCGTCACCCCGACATCCTCAGGCCCGGGCTGCAAGGTCACCTCGCAGTCCTTTCCAGCGATGCCCACTGCCAACCATCGAACCTGGGGACACGACGGGCCCTGCAACCGGCGTTCGGCGAACTCACCCCGGACACCGTCATTGCCCGAATACCACTGCTCGATGACCGGAACACCGCCCACCTCGTAGGTCAGCTTGACGCCACCAGACCCTTCGGCGATTTCCTTCAGGCGCCCGATCCGAGGGGACAACGGGCCGCGGCCGACTTCGGCGGGATCGGGTGCGGGAGGCCGAGGATCCTCGGTGCGGATACCATCGCCCAACTGCCAGCCCGGGTAGATTCCGTTGGCGAGGCGTATTTCTCCGACCGGCGAGGGCAAGGCTGCCTGGCCCTCAGGCGCCTTCACACCGGCGACATGATAGGAACCTTCCGACATCGACACCGGGGTGAGGCCGGCGCCCTGCCAGACGGCCGCCACACGCAGGAGATCCGTATCAAAGCCGATCCACAGGTCGCCTCCCGCCCTCAGCACCAGTCCACGAGGCGTCAGATTGTCGGGGGTTGAAGGAAAACCGGCGCGCCGGGCGTCGATTACGGAAGATAGGAAAACCGCATCCGTCTCGAGGTAGCCCGACCAACGGGAGATCGAATTCGTCCCGGTGGAGGCGGCGAGACACGGCATCAGGGTCAAAAGAAGCAGCGCGCAGATGGAGCTGGAACACCCCTTTCGCCGCGGCGAAGGGTACGAAGGGCGGCGTTGCCCAAGACACTTCCGTCTCCTTCGGGATCTTCGTGTCATTCGTGGCGAAAGTTCTCTACGGCTCATCAAGCCAGAATCCGGATTCGTTCCGGGTCGTACGGGGGTTTCAAATGCAGTCGAGCGGGAACCCGATCTCCATTGACCAGGATCTCGTAAGATCCCGCGGTCATCCATTCGCTGGTGACCTCGCTGCCCGTGTCCTGTCGAACGTAGCCCATGCCGATGGCCCCACCCACCGTGTGTCCGTAGGAGCCGCTGGTGGTGTAACCGACCCGCCGGCCATTCCGCAGAATGGGTTCCGAACCCCACAGCACGGGCTGTGGATCCTGAAGGACAAAGATCCCCAGACGTTTGCGAAGACCGGCCGACCGTTGACGCTCGAGCGCGGCGCGCCCGATGAAGGGCTGGGCCCAGTTCACCGCGAAGCTCAAGCCCGCCTCCAGCGGCGTTTCGTCCGGTGACAACTCCGCACCGAAAGCGCGATAGCCTTTTTCCAAGCGCAGGGAGTTGATGGCGTAATGCCCGGCGTGGACCACTCCGAGATCCTGACCCGCCTCCCACAAGGCGTCATAGGCCGCGACCATCTGTTCCATGGGCAGATGCAATTCCCAGCCCAATTCCCCGACATACGTCATACGCAGCGCTCGCGCGGTGGCCATGCCCACTGCGATCTGGCGAGCCACGCCGAACGGCCAGACAGCGTTCGAAAGATCGGCGTCCGTGACGCGTTGAAGCAGGCGGCGCGCATGGGGGCCCATCACACCGATCACCCCCAACCCGGCCGTCACGTCCCGCACCGCGACCGATTCATCCGAATTCACGTGGCGACGGATCCAATCGGCATCCCGGATGCCCTGAGTCGTGCCCGTCACGAGGTAGAAACGCTCGCCATCAAGGCGGACGACCGTGACGTCGCTCTCGAATCCTCCGCGATCATTCAGCAGGGCGGTGTAGACGATGCGGCCAGGGGCGACATCGACGCGATTGGCACACAAGCGCTGCAGGACCTCGGCCGCGTCGGAGCCTTCGATCATGAGTTTGGCAAACGACGATTGGTCAAAGAGAGCGACGGTCTCCCGGGCGGCACGATGTTCGGCCGCATGATTGGCGAACCAGTTCTGGCGCCCGAAGCCGTAGCGGATCTCGGGTGTCGCCGCAAAACCCGCGGACCCCGCATCGGCGCGCGCGAACCAGTTCGGACGTTCCCAACCGCCCTTCGCGCCGAACGCGGCGCCGGCGGCGGCGAGTCGTTCGTGCAGGGCGGACCGACGCACGCCCCGCGCGGTTTCGAACTCCCGATTCGGCCAGGCCATTTGATAATGCAGCCCCAGCACTTCCACGACGCGCGCGCGCAAATACGCCCGGTTGTTGGCCCAAGGACCGAAACGCCGCACATCGACACTCCACAGATCGAGGCTGGGTTGACCCTCGAGAATCCATTCCGTCAGGAACTTTCCCGCCCCTCCGGCGCTGGCGATGCCGACGGAATTGAAGCCGCACGCGACAAACAGCCCGGGCAACTCCGCGGTCTCCCCCATCAGGAACTGATTGTCCGGTGTGAAACTCTCCGGTCCATTGACAAATTTCTCGAACCCGCTGGTCTCGAGGGCTGGGATGCGATGCTTCCCATGCTTCAGCGGTTCGGCGAATTTCTCCCAGTCCGGTTCGAGCAATTGGAATGAAAAACCATCGGGCACCCGATCCACCATCCAAGGCTTCGACTCGGCCTGGAAGGCGCCCAGCATCACGGCATTCCCTTCCCCGCGGAAGTAGAGGCACAAGTCGGGATCCCGCCCGACAGGCAACTCATCGAACGCACCTGGGATCGGGTGGGAAACGGCATAATGATGCTCCACCGGGTGCAAGGGGAGAGACACACCGACGCGCAGGCCCAGTTCGCGAGCCCACATGCCGCCCGTCAACACCACCACCTCCGCCGTGATTTCCCGCGGTTCAGCCGGCGTCGACAGGTCCGATCCCGCCTCCCTCACCTGGAATCGAACACCACAGGCCCGTCCGTTTCTGGTCAGAACGTCAATCACCCGGGCATGCTCGATGAACGTCGCGCCGCGTGACTTCGCCCCTTTTGCCAGTGCATAGACCACTTCCTTAGGAACGACCTTCCCGTCATGCGGCAGCCAGGCGCCGCCTTGGATATCATCGATGCGCAGCAGCGGCCACCGCTCCCGAACCTCCTTCGGATCGATAATGTGGGTCTCGACCCCGAAACATTCGGCCATCGCGGCGGTGCGCCGAAGTTGGATCATGCGATCTGCCGAGCGGCCGACAATGAGACTGCCCACCTGTTTCCAACCCACGGAATGGCCGGTCTCGCGTTCGAGTGCGGCATAGAGTTCGGCACTGTATTTGTTGATCGCGGTGAGGCTGGTGGAAGTGCGGAGACGGCCCACCAATCCGGCGGCGTGCCAGGTTGTTCCGCCGGCTAGGGTATTCTGCTCCAGCAGGACCACATCCCGGCACCCGGCGAGTGTCAGGTGATAGGCCAGGCTGGCTCCAATCACGCCGCCGCCGATGATCACCACCTTCGTCTCCGTCGCGACTTTCATGGCATTGGAGATTCCCGGGCGCTCCCCGCTCTGTCCAGTGACGAAGCCACGGAACTGCCCGCAACCCTCAGCCCCGATCGTCCCCAGATCGTTGTCGGAACCCGGTGGACGTGAGCATGAATAGCCATCGACTCCTGATTCACTCCGCCCGTGATGCCGCATTCACTCGCCCTTATCACCTGCCTCCTGATCACCCTTTCCGGGGTCAACCTGCGAGCCGCGGCTCCCGATTCGGTGCCGGAATTTCTGCTCGATCCGGCGACCGGCCAATACGTCGCGCGCGACGCGACGGGTCCGGTGCTTCAGTACAATTACCGCACCGTTGAACCGGGTGCCTTGCTTGCCAAGATCGCCGAAGGCAATCGCATTTATGCGCGTTCCCGCAGCGATTACCTGCACCCGTTGCATGGGGTGCGCGGAGAAGTGCTCACGCACGATTGGGCCATCGATCATCCTCACCACCGGGGCATCTATTGGGCATGGCCGGAAGTGGGTTGGGGGACCCGCCGTGGCGATTTGCACGCGCTTCAACAGGTCTTTGCCCGTCCGGTGGACAATGTTCGGCATTCGAAGCAAGAAGGCATGGCCGTTCTGGAAGCGCAGAACCAATGGGTATGGGAGGATCGGACTCCCATCGTGAAGGAACGGGCGTTGTTCCGGGTCTACCCCATCTCAGGGCGCGGGCGAGCCATCGATCTCGAGTTCGAATTCACCCCGCTGGTCGACGAAGTCACCTTGGCGCGCCGTGACACCCGCTTGTATGGCGGACTCAATTTGCGGCTGGCCAGCCCGGCGAATCCCACCCTCCAAGTCCACACGGATCCGCCGGGCGCCGCGCCGCGCCGGGCGTGGTCGGACCTGAGCGGCATCTTCGAGGGAACCGTTCCTTCGGGCCTCAGCGTGCTGCAGCATCGGGATAACCCGGAGTATCCCGGGGACTGGATCCAATACCCCGAACTTGCCTGGTGCCAGCCGGCCTTCCCCTCCGCGAACACCCGCTATTCCCTGCGCCGTGGAACGTCGCTGGTGCTTCGCTACCGGATCTGGACCCACGACGGCCCGGCCCCGTCGGACCGGGAAGCCGCGAGTCTCTGGGACGCCTACCACGCGCCCAATCCTTCCCGTTGAACCCGACTACGTTCGATTCTCATCAACCCAGGACCACCGCATGAACGCCCCGAGCTCTCGGAGAACCTTCCTCGAACGGGCCACTGCCGCCGGCATGGCCACTTCCTGGCTCGCCTCAGCCCGGACTGCCCCCCGCCCCTACCCACGCGCCAAGTCACGCGCGCTCAACGGCCGCATTCAGCTGGGACTCATTGGCTGTGGCGGCATGGGTCGAGCCAATCTCAACGAATGCGCCAAACACCCTGACGTCGTCGTCACCGCTGCCTGCGACGTCTGGAAAAGCCGCCGGGACGCCGTCGTCGAACAGTTCCCCGGCACGTGCAAAGCCTACGCCGATTTTCGGGAAGTGATGGATTCCCCGGAAGTTGACGCCGTGATCATTGCCACTCCACCCCACTGGCACACGCTATTGACCGTCGCTGCCTGCGAAGCGGGCAAGGACATCTACCTTCAAAAGCCGATGACCCTTCACCTCGGCGAAAGCCTGGTGGTGCGCAACGCGGTCCGGCATCACCAACGCGTCTGCCAGGTGGGCACCCAGATACACGCGGGAGCCAATTATCGCCGCGTGGTCGAATTCCTCCGCTCCGGCCAACTCGGCTCCATCGGCGTCGTACGCACCTTCAACGTCATGAATCAGGGACCGCGTGGCATCGGCAGAACGCCGCCGACACCCGCGCCGGAAGGATTGGATTGGGATCTCTGGTGCGGCCCGGCCCCGCTGTGCGCCTACCATCCGTTGTTGGCGCGCGACGCTTACCATCACGGGTCCTGGATGGACTACAGCGGCGGTTGGACTCCAGGCATGGCGCCGCACATCATTGATCTTCCGATCTGGGCGCTCGACCTCGGCTTTCCGGAGGAGACCAGTGCATCCGGGGGACGCTTCGTGGTCAAGGACGACGGAGACGCGTACGATCATCACGAAGTGCTTTGGCGCTATCCCCAACTCACCCTCACCTGGATGTCGTCACTGACCAACAGCCACGATTTCACCACTCACGGCGATGCCGCCCCGGAACGCCGACTCGGCATTCTGTTCCACGGCACGGACGGCACCATGATCGCCGACTACGGCGGCTATCGAATTCAAGCGGAAGGGGAGGCGATGAAGAGCAAGGCGCCGCCGCCACCGAGCCTGCCGCCGTCCCCCGGACACGAACGCGAATGGTTGGATTGCATTCATTCGCGCCGATTGCCGAGTTGCAGCCCGGAATACCACGTTCGGGTCGATGTCCCGATCGTCCTGAGCCTGTTATCCCTCAAACTGGGACGCTCGATTCGGTTCGATCCCAAAACAGAGCGCATTATCGGGGACCGCGAGGCGTCTCGCCGCGCCAACCCGGAGTATCGCCATCCGTGGAAATTTCCGTCAGCCTATCTGCGGGTGTGACCCGGTCCCACCCACGCGCCGGTTACGCGAGAAATCCGAGATTCGACGTGGCGAATTTGTCGAGATTGGGGAACACCGAGAGCAATTGGCCGGAAGGCACACCGAACCATGAGGCCAAGGTCGCGCCGTACTGGTCGATCGATGTGGTGGGAATCAACGCTCCGCGCGACCCGGAATCATCCGGTCCTCCCAGCGCCATGGTTGGGAACGTGCCGTACATCCGGCCGCCCAGGACCGCGCCACCGAGAATAAGATGGTGATTGCCCCAACCGTGGTCCGACCCTGCGCCACTGGGTTCCAGCGTCCGACCGAAATCAGACAGCGTGAAGGTCGTCACCCGGTCCGCGACGCCGAGCTCCTGCGTCGCTTCATAGAACGCCGCCATCGCTTCGGACACCTGTCGCAGCAGATCCCAATGCTGCCAACTCTGCGCTCCGTGAGTATCGAATCCACCCAACGAACAGAAGAAGACCTGCCGCTGGATGCCCGTCGAGGCACGCAGCTTGATGATCTTCGCCACCTGCAACATCTGGTTGCCGAGCATGGTGCCTGGGAATGAGGTGGCGATGGTAGCGGAGGAGCCGGTCAGCATCGCATTCAGGCTCACGGCATCCTTGCGCACCTTGTTGGCCGCCTGCACCAGGGCGAGGCCGCTATCGAATTCGATCACCTGCTGAACGCCTGCCTTCCGCGCATCCGCCGCCGCCTGGGGCCACAACTGCATGCCGTTCATGTCCAAATTGAACCCGGGCAGCAGGCTGGCCGACTGCACGATCTTGCCGGTGCAGAACAGGGCAGGTCCGGTGATGGATACGCTGGCGGGAAAGGTGGACGTCCCGTTCAGTCCATTGATCTGATCGGCCGCGCGTGCCCCCCATCCGGTGGCGCCGGAGGTTGAAGGAACACCGCTCTGCATCTGTTGGATCTGATCCGAGTGCGAGAAGAGGTTGGTCGGCACCGGGACGGCATTGGCCAGAAACTGAGTGCGGGTGACGGGCTGGACCAGCATGCCCGTGTTGGCCAGCACCGCCAGACGGCCCTGGGCCCACAAAGGATGGATGGGCAGCAGGCCCGGATTGAGGCCGAACGGCGTTCCATTGGGCGTCTCCACGGTGAGCAAAGCCCCGTTGTTGTCGGGCAAGGCAAGGCTGCCGCGAGCGGCACGGTAGGCGTTGAACTCCGACTGGGTCAGCGGCACGACGGTGTTGTGTCCGTCATTGCCACCCGTGAGGAAGATGCAAACCAGCGCCTTGTAATCCGGAGGCGCGCTTTGCGCGAGGGCGTTCAATCGTCCCAATCGGGACAACAAAGCCGCGCCACCCAAGCCGCCGATCAACTGTCTCCGGGTAATGCGATGTTGAAACATGGTGGGACTCTTTCGTGAGGGGCTGGGAATTCAGTGTTGAATGGCGTACTGCCCGGTCAGAGCGGTGAGATAAAGGGCAGTTTCGATGCGAGTCTTGGCGTCGTACCCGGGGGCGGCGGCGTTGATGATCACCTGCTTCATCGCCGCCGGCATCCGGCCGTAGAGCAGAACCTGGTTGGCCTTCTCCACCAAACTCACCATGTCGTTCCCGTACGGCTGGAACGGCGCGAGATCGACGACGAAATCGCTGCCGGGATAATTCAGGATCGCGTGGAAGAAATTCCCGCGCAGTGTCGCCTCGGTCGGCGTGTAAATTTGGAACTCCGGACCAAACAGCGGGCTGTTGGGCACCCGGTACAAAGGTGAGAACCAACTGAACACCGACGGGGGCGTCAGCACGCCTTGCGCCATGTAATCAAACAGGTAGGTCACCTGTTGCCCGCTGGTGAAACGGCCGTTCAGAGCCCGCAGGAACCCGGAGATATGCAGGATGGGTTCCTTGAGCCGCCCCTGGTTCACGGTCGCTGTATCCTGCCGCGCCTCGGGGTCCAGCAGGATGGCCCGCACCACCGCCTTCAAATCACCGCGCACTCCCGCCCCGTTGTCGACGAAGACATCCGCCACCCGCTGGATGTAGGCCCCACTGGGATTGCTCATGACCAGGCTCCGAATCAGCCGGGTAGCGATAAATGGGGCGATGTTGGGATGGTGCATGAGGGTGTCGAGAACACCCTCCAGATCCTGTTCCACCGTCTGACCGGCCGGCAGGGTGGTGCCGAGAAACGTCTTGGCCGTGGTATCGTGGTTGCCCTGGCGCGTCTCCATCGGCGCACCGAAATACTCCCAGTTGGCATTCTGCGGCGTGGCGTTGGGCGCGGTGGCATACGT
Organism: Verrucomicrobiales bacterium; assembly: GCA_016795425.1. GTDB lineage: Bacteria > Verrucomicrobiota > Verrucomicrobiia > Limisphaerales > CAIMTB01 > CAIMTB01. Next base: position 66,553 of record JAEUHG010000179.1, on the reverse strand, counting down.
CCAACCCGTCAACGCCAGGGCCACCTGCCGCACCGTCTCCTGGGTGTACGCCGGGATCGGTTGTCCGGCGGCGTTGGTCTGCTGACTGCCATCCTGATTCAGCATCCACAGGCCAATGGTGAACAATTGCATCAGCTCGCGCGGATAGTTCTCGTTCGCGCCGCCGCCCATGCCTGGCTTCATCGAGTTCGCCAAGTCCAGGAACTTCCCCATCGAGGGACATTTCGTCACGTCCCGCAGCAGGTCGCGATAATTGCCAAAGGCATGCTGACTCAAAAGACGAAGCCAGGGCACGAGTTCATCGGCATAGACAAGCTTCGTTCCCGAAGTCACCACGATCTGACTCAAAGAGTAGGCCACGCGCTGGCGAAGCTGATCCGGCGCCGACGAATAGTTGTACAACGCCCATTGCCGCAGCGATCCCGCCGAGTTGCCGGAAGGCAGTGGGATTGGGGTTTCAGGAAGGGTGAATTGTTCGTCGAGAAAGGCCTCGATTCCCACTTGCGCGACCCGCTCCAGGGTTGCCGGCGAGGGACCAAACGAGGATTGCTCCAGGAACCGAGCCGCTGCCACCTGGGAGGGAGTGACCGGGGGCACCGGCGGCGATGTCAATGTCACCGTCGATTGTCCGGAAGAGGATGGACTCGCCACCGAGACCGCGCGCACGGTCACCGTGGCGGGGGACGGCATCGCGGCGGGCGCTGTGTAGAATCCCGCGGCCGAGATGGTACCCACCGTCGCCGAACCACCGACGGTTCCGTTGACCGACCACGTCACGGCAGTGTTGTTCGTCCCGGAAACCACGGCCGTGAACGCCTGCGAGGCACCCAATTGAACCGTGGTCGAAGCCGGAGAGACCGCGACAGTGACTGGTGGTGGAGGCGGCACGGTCAGGGTGACCGTCGCCTGCGCGAAGGCAGTCGGTGTGGCAACCGATGTGGCACGTACGGTCACGGTCGGGGACGCCGGCAGGGCGGCAGGAGCGGTGTACACACCGGAACTCGAAATGGTTCCCACGGACGACGAACCTCCGACCACGCCGTTTACCGACCACGTCACCGATTTGTTGGCCGTTCCACTCACCGTCGCGGAGAATGTCCGGGTCGAGCCCAATGCGACCGAAGCGCTGGTGGGTGAAATCGCCACCGTCGTCGTGGCGGTATTCACCGTGACCGAAACGACGTTGCCCGTGACGGCCCCGGGACCGGGCTGTCGCACAGCGAACTGGAGGCTTCCAGCCGCCGCTGCCGCGCCCGACGCATCCAGGCGCGTCGAAGAGATGTACGTCGTCGCCAACTCCACGCCGTTGGCCAAGGCTTTGGAGTCCGGCGCGAAATTGGCGCCATTCAAGCGGACCGTGTAGTTGCCGGTGGTAAGCGGGGACGGCGACACGCTCCACAGCCACGGGTATCGGCGGGTGATCGTCAGCGTGGCGCTACCGACCGAGGTGGGAAAGGCGGTGCTGCGCGCCTTCACCGTCACGACATTGGCCGCGGGTGCGACCGTTGGCGCCTGGTAAAGGCCTGCGGCGCTGATGGTGCCGATCGTGGTGTTCCCGCCCACGATGTCATTCACGGACCAGGTGATGGTATTGGGCGAAATGGGAACGTACGCGGAAAACTGCCGCGAACTGCCTATCTCGATGGACGACGTCTCCGGGTAGACTGCGATCGCACCCGCCACTTGAGCGCGGGACGAATTCGCCAGACACGCCAAGAGTAGAACGATGCCGCCTCCGATCAGGCCAAGTCGATTTCTCATGCCAAATCTCTCCTTGTCATCTGCCACCGCCAGGTTCGCCCCCACGCGCCGGGGTCGGGTCCAAAGCCGAACGGGTCCATCCAACCCGGCAGACCCGCCGTGCAACGGCAATAAAGGAACCTTGGGGCCGCCTGGCGGCATGCGTCCGTCGGGGTGAAAACGAACCTCCTGGAGCGCAGTCTGACGGCTTCCGGGGCTCCGCGACAATGGCACTTAAGACTTACTCGAATTCCGTAATCGAATGTTTCAGGTGGTTTGAAAGACGCTCGCTCGCTATTCCGATTTCGCGGCTTAGTATTCCCCTCATGCGCCCGACCCCGGCCCGCGTCCATCGTTTCTGCCGTCTCATGGCCGGAATGGCCCTGCTGTGGACAGCCGCCGGCCGGACCGTGGCATCCACAGGCGGCGACTGGCCCCAATGGCGAGGGCCTCTCTCCAACGGTGTCTCTCCCGAGGCCCAACCACCCGTGAGTTGGAGCGAAACCAACCATGTCCGATGGAAGATCGCCGCGCCGGGCAAAGGCCATTCCTCGCCCATCGTCAGCGGTGACCGGGTTTACCTCACCTCCGCGGTGCCGATCGGCGAGGCCCAGCCTCCCGTTTATGATCGCGCCCCAGGAACACACGACAATGTTCCGGTTACCCACCGGCATCGCTTCGTAGTCCTGGCGGTGGATCGGACCGACGGCAGAATCGTTTGGCAGACATCGGTGAAAGAGGAGTTTCCCCACGAAGGCGGTCATGCGACGGGAAGCCTGGCGTCAAATTCCCCGACCACCGACGGCGAGCGCGTCTACGCGTTCTTCGGTTCGCGCGGACTATACTGCCTGGATCGCGAGGGTCGCGTCGAATGGTCGAAGGACCTGGGCCGCATGAAGACCCTCCACGCCCACGGCGAGGGCAGTTCGCCGGTGCTCTACGGCGACTGGCTGGTGGTCTGCTGGGATCACGAAGGCGACTCCTTTCTGATGGCGCTCGACAAGCGCACCGGCGCGCAACGCTGGAAGGTGGCGCGCGACGAGAAGACGTCGTGGTCCACTCCCCTGGTCGTCGATCACGCCGGGAGAGCGCAAATCGTGGTAAGCGCCACCCAGCGCATCCGGGGTTACGATCTGACCGCTGGCACGCTTCTATGGGAATGCGCCGGACTGACCGACAACGTGGTCTCTTCTCCCGTTTACGCGCGGGGGGTGATCATCGCGGGAAACAGCTATTACCGGCAGGCCATGGTGGCCATCCGGCTCGACGGCGCGGCGGGCGATGTGACGCAGACGGATCGGGTTGCCTGGCGCCTGAATCGTTTGACGCCTTACGTCTCCTCACCCCTGCTTTATGACGACACGCTCTATTTCTTGCGGCACAACCAGAACATCCTGTCGCGCCTGGACCCCGCCACGGGCCAACCCAAAGGCGAACCGATCCGACTCTCGGCGATTGAGGATTTCATCTTCGCGTCGCCCGTCGGCGCGGCCGATCGTATCTACGTCACCGCCCGGGATGGAACCACGGTGGTCCTGAGCCACACCAACAACAACCCGGTTCTCGCAGCGAATCGGTTGAACGACACCTTCAGCGCGACCCCGGCGCTGGCGGGCAAGGATCTGTTCCTGCGCGGCGAGAATCACCTGTATCGCATCGCGGAATGAGGCGGCGCGACCCGGCATCCAGGGCCGGTGTTTCCAGTCAACGCCCCCTCATTCACCGCGCCGCGCGTTCCCGATCCCCCTCCGCCTTGAGCGCACAAACCGCCTCGTACAGGCGAGCGGTGAGCACCTTGCGATCATCCACTCCCTCGATCGGCTCGCCGTAGCGGACCCGGGCGCGAATGACGCGTTTCGAGAGAAGTTTCGCAAAGTGGGGCGCAAAGGTCATTTCGCGCCAGTAGGCCACGTCATCCGCCACGGCGCCGTCGCCCGGTTCCAATTCGTAGGAGATCCACGCCGGCGTCACCGGCCATCGATGTGAAGCAGCCGGCTGCAGCAAGGAGGAGCGAAAGGGCAGGATCGTATCCCCTCCCGAACTGGTGCCCTCCGGAAAGATGGCGACCACCGTCCCACCTTCGACGATCGGCGCGAACGAATCCGCGATCTCGGCGACGTGCGAGCGTTGTTCGCGCTTCAGGAAGAGGGTGCCGCCGCACCTGGCCAATGATCCCAGGAAGGGCCACCGTTCCACATCCGCCTTCGACACGAACACCATTGGCCCGGTCGTCGCCAACACCGGAATGTCCAAGTACCCAAGATGATTGCTGACGATCAGGCCGTGCGTGGGCACACGGCCCTGGTGCGAGTACTGGATCCCGATTCCGCGCAAGGTGTTCCGGCTCCACCGCTGCAACCAATGGGCACAGGACCGCGGGTCCGATCCCTTGCCCACGCGCCGCAATCGCCACAGGTGATCCACCAACCCCGCGCTATTGATCCCGAGAAACAGCCCCAGCCGCAGGCCGATCCGGAGTGGGTGGCGAAAGGCACCGCTCATTCGAAAGTCATGATGACGATTCGCCAACTCGGGGCGGCGATTGAATGGAACGCCGGCTTCATAACGGCGCGGTCCGCTGCCACTCCCGCCAATCCTCCACGGTGTCGACATCGCGCAATGGACGAAGCGCACCACACGTCAGCCCGGCCGCCCTGGCCTTCTCGAGCGTGCAACGCTGCACCTGATCGGTGCTCCACGGGATGTCGTGGAACCAAACCGCGGGCGCTGCCGCCGCGCGCCGGCCCAAGCCGAGAAGCCAGTAACCGCCATCCGTTGCCGGACCCAGGACGGCATCCTGATTCTCCAGCGCCCGAGCCGCCGCCTGAAGATCCTCCGCCTCCATCGCCGGACAATCCGTGCCGATGAGGATCACCGCCTCTTGATCCGCGGCCATGGCGTCCAGGACCGCGCGCTGCATGCGTTGCCCGAGGTCGCCCTCGCCCTGGGGCGCGCAAGTCCAACCCCGTCGCAGCCACGGCTGAATCTCCTTGGCCGCATCGTCCGGCGCGTAACGCAGCTCGACATTCTCGAATTCGGCGAGTGCGCCGAGCGTGCGCTGGATGAGCACGCGATAGATGGCCGCCGCGGCGTCGGCATCGAGGGTCGCGGCGATTCGAGTTTTGACCGAACCGGGCCGCGGGATCTTGAGGAAGACAATGATTCTGGGTGATTTCAAACGTCGCCACCTTTCGAACTGAATTGGTCCTCCTTGTTTCGGAAGAAGACGTTGAAGGTGGTCATCGATCCGTAGCACCGGGTGATGTAGCCTTGCCAATCGAACTTCTCGGTGTCGGTGAGCTTCTCGTTGGAATTCAGCTTTTGTTCCAGCGTGCGAAGGTTGTTCCGCATCATCACGATCTTATGGAAGAAGGCGTCGATCGGGAGTTCCTTCGTCTGCAGGGTTGGATCGGCCGGGTGCAACACCATCTTGCCGCCATGCCACTTCGACGCCAGTTCATCGCGCACGGCATTGGGTTGTTCCAGGCCGATGCGATCCGCTACCGCGCGCACGGTTTGCTCGATGAATTGAAACAACGGCATGTCCAGTCCAGAGACGACCGCCTGGGCCTCGGCCGGCTGCAGACCGCTGGCTTCCGGCGAAACCTGGCGCCGAATCCCATCGTCGAATTGCACCGTGGCCGACTGTTCATCCACGACTTTCACGGTACCGGGTCCGTAGCTGGGATGCCGCACGCGCATGCCGACGTGGATCGAAGTGACGTTCATGGAACGAGGCTAACCAAGCCGGGCGCCGAGGCCAAGGGTCTGTCCCATCCCGCGAACCCACGACTCGCCGCCCAGGACGGTCCGGTCTAGGCTCCTGGCATGAACTCCCAACCCCTCGTCGGCCGCGTGGCCATCATCACCGGCGCGAGCAAAGGTTTCGGTCGCGAAATCGCCCTCGCCCTGTCCCGCGCCGGCGCCTCCGTCGCCCTGATCGCGCGTTCCGCCGACGCCCTCGCCGCCGTCGCCAGCACCATCCAATCCGAGGGCGGCACCGCGATCTTTCGGGTGGGTGACATCACGCACGAATCCGATGTGGAAGCTTTGGCCGCCGATGTGCAGGCGCGCTTCGGCGGCGCGGACATCCTCATCAACAACGCCGGCATCAATATCCGGAAGGAGATCACGGAGTTCAGTCTGGCCGAGTGGAACCAGGTGTTGAACACGAACCTGACCGGTGCGTTTCTGATGTGCCGGGCCGTCGTGCCACTTCTCAAGGGACGCGGCTACGGTCGCATTCTCAATCTCACCTCCATCATGAGCCACGCCGGTCTTCCGGGTCGCACGGCGTACGCCGCGAGCAAGGCGGGCCTCCTGGGATTGACCAAGGCCCTGGCCCTCGAACTGGCGCCGCTTGGCATTACCGTCAACGGAATCAGCCCCGGCCCCTTCGCCACCGAAATGAATCAGCCGCTGCTCAACAATCCCGAGTTGAACCGTCAGTTCCTCACCCGCATCCCGCTCGGACGCTGGGGCGAACCCTCCGACATTGGTGCACTGGTGGTCCACCTATGCCGGCCGGAGGCAGGGTTCATGACGGGGACGGATCTGGTCGTCGACGGAGGGTGGCTGGCGCAATAGCACCGCGGTGTCCGGCCTCGGACAACTCGGATTGTCCCAGCACTCGGCGCTCGTGCGGGCCCTCCTGAACTCACTTCAACTGCCAGAGCTTCCGCATCACCCACTCGGTCGCGAAGAGGACCAGGATCGCCAAATAGTACAAGGGCGAAGACCACAGCTCCACGGTCATGCGCGAGCGCACCGGCAGGGCTCGGCGTTTTACCGCGGTCGGCAGCCGATGCAGGTCTTCTTCACGGAAGAATTCGCCACCACCGGCAGTCGCCCATTCACGCAGATCCGTCTCCTGCATCGCCGTCTCGCCGCTTTCCACGAGGCGGTCTTCAACGGAAAAATCCACCGCCGCCTGAGCGTCCTCGCCGACGCGCAACCGGTAGCGTCCGGGGCTTGGAGCGACCCATTCGCCCTGGTACAGCCCCGGTTGATCCGGCACCGCCCGCAAAAGCACTTCGGAACCCGACTCGCCTCCCGCCAGCGCCAGGAGGTTGGTGCCCGCACCGGATCCCCGTTCCAGACGACCGCGCACGATGGCATCGGCGAGCGGTTCAAAGGCACTGGTGAAGAGTCGGGCGGTGACCCCAATGCGCTCGCCCGGCACCGCGGTGAGCCGATCCAGCACCAACTGGGTGCGCCGGCTGCCGCTGAGAAGGTGGAGAATGGCCATGCGCTGGACCACCCGCCCCCAGAAGGCGACATGGAACTGTTCGCCCTCGTTGCGTCGCCACCGCCAAGTATTGTCGGTGCCAATGAACATGCTCTGGCCGACCCCGTATTGCTGAAGGGCAATCAGCGGAATCGGCGGATCGGTTTCGCCCGTCAAAGCGACGGTGGCCAGCACCTGCGCAGCCGGCTTCGCCCGCCGCACCGGTGCCGTCCAGAACAAGGGCGGAAGCGCCTCCCACTTGTGCTGGTTTTCCTCCGGATCCTCGGAAAGCCGCAGCAACGGACTCGTCCGACCCTCGGGGGTGAGCGCCGGTTTCAACGGTCGCTCGTGCACCGAAGTGGCCGCCGGACTCGCCAAGGGCCGGTCGAACTCAACCGGCAACACCCGTTCGAGAGGCGTATCCCGATAGCTCCACGGACTGAATCGACGACCGGCCACCATGAGGAACGACCCACCGGAACGCGCGACAAAATCCGAGAGGATCTCCAATTGGGTGGGCGTGAAATGCCGTGGATCGACGTCACCGAAAATCACCAGATCATAGGAAAAGAGATCCTCGCGCCGGTTGGGGAAAGCGTCGAGATAGGGTGAGCCCGGACTTCGCGTAATGGCCGGATCCCCATCGAAAAGGACACACTTCAGCTCCACTCTCCGATCACGCAGCAACAGGGCCTGCAGGTAACGGAATTCCCAGCGTGGCGATTCCTCCAGAAGCAGGACCTTGACCTTGTCATCCATCACCCGCAGACGTCGGACCTGCCGGTTGTTCTCGCTCAGAATCTCATCCGGTCGAACCGGCACTTCCACCGCCAACTCAAAATCACCCGGCTGTTCCGGAGTCGCCTTCACGGTCACCTGGGTCTCCCCATCGGCGTCAAAGCGCAGTTCGCGCTCGTCGACCCGCTGACCATCCAGGGTCAGCGAGACCTGGGCCGTTTGTCCGGCCAAACCCCGGCTGCGCACCCGGGCCACCACGGACACCTCGTCCCTCGCGAAGACCACCTCGGGCGCCACCAAATCCACCAGCTGCAAATCCCGGGGCGCCACCGTGCCCGCGCCCACCACGTGGACCGCCCACCCCGCCTCGCGCAGCCGCGACGCCGCCGCGCGCGGATCGCCTCCGGCATTGCGGATTCCGTCGGTGAAGAGCACCACGCCGGCCATGGCCCGCCCGCGCTCGCGTTCGGCCAACTCCCGCAGCGCGGTTCCCGGCGCCGTCTGGCGGCCCTGGGCCCGCAGCGCCGGCGCCATGGCGGATCCGGTCATCCTCGAACCCGCCTTCCCGCTGTCGCTGGCCATGGACAGACCGGCGGCATTGGTGGGTGCCAGGGACAAAGGCAGCGGAATCAGATCGCCGGCAAATCCGACCGGCTTGATATCAAAGCTGCGTGACAATTGCTCCACCAGCGCCAGCTCTCGATTGGTCAGAATCGCACTCACCAACTCCAACCGCGAGGGAGGCTGTCCACCCTCCGGCCGCGGCGCCTGTCCGAGTCCACCCGCGGCCGGCAGACGCCCCTGCGCCAGGGCGGCGCGCGACTGATCGGCGGGGTCCACCCGTGGATCGCGCAAGGTCATGCTCGCGCTTTGGTCGAATAAGAGGATCAAGGACTGCCGCACCAGGCCCTCAACCGTCAAACCGAGCCCCGGTCGCAACAGGATTCCGACGAGCAAAATCATCGCCGCCCATCGCAATCCCAGCAGCCAGCGCCGGCGACGCGACGTCAGCTCGACGTCACGCCGTCGATAGCTGAGATACGCCACGCATACCAAGGCCGCGACCACCAGGATCAGCCATCCGCGGCCGACCACCGGTTGAACTTCGAGTCCCCAATCCACCACCGACGCCGAACCATCCGTTCGCACGCCGAGCAATTTGAGCAGGAGATCGTTCATGGGCCGGGATTCGTTGACTCACTTCGACCGGCTGAACGCCTGTGCCAACCACACCTCCAAGGCACCCAATAGTAAAACGGCGATCACCAACGGCAGCCAGAGTTCCACGCCCACCCGTTCGCGATCAAAAACCGACCTCAGATCCATGCCGGGAATCCAATCAATGACCTGACCGAGCCGCTCGAGCTCGGCACGCGTCTCGACTCCCACATCCGTCAGATCGGATTCCGCTCCATCCATGGAGGCAGCGAACATGGCAACCGGGTTGGACTCGCCCGGTCGCACCACCCGGTAGGTCCCACTTCGCGACGTTTCGTCGAACTCTAGGACCGAATGCCCCGACGCCGATCGCACGGTTGCGGTAAGCCGCCGCTCGGTTTCACCGGGAGCCATCACCCACACCTCGCGACCTCCCAGATCGCTCTCCAGCCGCAACGCCTCGCGAGCTCCCGTGCGGAGGTTCCATTCCGCCTCTCGTGCTTCCGCCACCTGCGCGACCGACCGGTGTAAGATGGGTACGATCGCGGGGCGGACGGCCAGGTCATTCCAGCCCGTCCCCGCGGTGCTGGAAAACAACACCACGCGCCCGCGTTCCACCGGTCGTTCCACCACTGCCGGAGTGCCATCGGCGTACCGGATCATGACGGTCCCGCCGGGTTCCAGCGTGGTGCCATTGGTCCGTGCCAACGCCGGCGTCAGCTCGTACGCCGCACGAAACCGAACCGCGGTCAGGGATCCCGCCCCGGCGTCGTTCCACAATTCAAAGACGCGGTGGGCGTACGGTCCGGCTTCCAGGGCCAGCGAGGCCTGGTCGCCCTCGGGATTTCCGCGCAGACGTCCCAATCCTGCGGGCAACCATCCGGCGCGACCGAGAAGTTCGGCGTTGTAAAAATTGGTGTCGGCTCGCGGTCCGGGAAAGACGATCAGGGCGCCACCCTCCCGAACGTAACGCGACAAGCCGTCCACCGCGGGCGGCACCAGCGGCGGGACATCGGCCAGGATGATCGCGTCGTAATCCGCCAAACGCGTCAGGGCCACCTGCGCCGGAGGAATCACGCGCGGCTGCAGGTGGTAGTTGGCCGCCAGGTCGGCGGGCACCGGTTGCAGCGCGTGCCGCAGAAAGAACGCCGCATTCGACTCCGGATCCCCGTCGACCACCAAAACATTCACCTTCTCCACGCCTCGCACCACCAGCGCACGTTCATCGTCCGCCGGCAGTCGGTCGGCCGGCAGCCGAACCTGGATGGAATGAAACCCGGGAGCGGGCAGTCGGGCGAAGAATGTCAGACGCCGCACTTCTCCCGGAGCCAGGGCGTCAATCAACGCCTCGTCCACCACCGGCCCGCCATTCAGGTGCAAGGTCGCGCGCACCTGCCGGGCGGTGGAGGCCCCTCGATTCGCCACTTCGACGCGCAACCGAAGCGGTTCGCTGGACGACGCGAACCCGGGCGACCGGGTCAAAGAGGTGAGCGCCAGGTTCTCCTCGGCAGGTTCGCCCACGAACACGATACGCAGCCGGGTGTCACGCGAGGCTTCGCCCAGGATCGAGGCCACGTCCGGCAACCGTCGCCACCCGAGAGCCTGGCGGTCGGTGATGAGGACGATTTCCTTTCGCAAGGCGGTTTGGTCTCGGAGGATCTCCGCGGCTTTGGCGAGGCCCGGTACGTGATCCGTCGCCAATTCGCTCGGCTGGGATTCCCTGAGGGTCTTCCGCACGAGGTTGAGATCGTAGGTGGGTTCCGGGAGCGTCTCCATGGCACGATCGCCGGAAAGAAGCACCGCGATGGCCGAGCCGGCGCGATAAGCATCCACCGCGTTCTCGGCGGCTTCCCGCGCCAGATCCCAGCGGGACCGGGTGCCGTCGCTGGCCTGAAGACTGCCGGAATGATCAAGAACGATGACCGCGGCCGCGCGCCCCGTCTCGAGCAGGGAACCTGCGGCGCGCAGCGCGGGACGCGCCAGGGCCAGAGCCAGCAGCCCGACCACCAGACACCGGAGCACCAGCAGAATGAGGTCCTCGAGTTCCATCCGCCGCCGGTTCTTCTCGAGGCTCGCCCGCAAGAACCGCATCGCCGCCCATTCCACCCGCCGGAAGCGGCGCCGATTGAGGAAATGGATAAGAATCGGAACCGCGATGGCCGCGGTGAAGGCGAGCAAGGCTGGATTGAGGAACGACATGCTAGAGGCCGCCCCTCCGCGTGCGGCCCGTCTTCTTGCGGAACGCCAAGTAGCCGCTCAACGTTTCCCGCAAGGGATCGCCGGTGTTCACCAGGACATAATGGGACTGGTTGCGCTCGCACCCCTCCCGGAGCCGGTTGCGAAAGGCGTCGATCTCCTGCCGATAGCTCTTGCGAATCTCGTGGGCCCGCGTCAGCTGCGGGGGCAGCCCCTCCAGGCCGACAAATTCCACATTGCCGGAGAATGGAAACTCCAGTTCGGCGGGATCGAGTACGTGGAGAACAATGACTTCGTGCCCGATAAAGCGCAGGTGCTGGATGCCGGCGAGAATCTGATCCTCGTCGTCGAACAGGTCGCTAATCAGCAGCACCATCCCCTTGCGGGGCGTCTGCTGGGCCATTTCGTGGAGCACGGAGCCGATCTGGGTCTTGGCGCCGGCCTCAAAACTCGCCAACTGCGCCATGATCACATGGAGATTCGCCCGGCTATTGCTCCGCGGCAGGTACCGACGCAACCCGGCATCGAACATTCCCACCGCCACCGCGTCGCGCTGGAGCAGGATCAAATAGGAGAGACAGGCGGCAAGCTGTTTGGCGTATTGCAACTTGGTGACCGCACCCGAGCCGTACCGCATCGATTCACTGCCATCGAGCAGGATCTGGGCGACAAAATTGGTCTCCTGTTCGTACTGCTTCACGTAGTAGCGATCGGTCCGGCCGAGCACCTTCCAGTCCAAGTGCCGCAAATCGTCACCCTGCGCATACTCCCGGTGCTGAGCAAATTCCGTCGCGAACCCAAAGAATGGCGAGCGATGTTCCCCCGCCAGATAGCCCTCCACCACCTGCCGCGCATGCAGCCCCAGCCGTTCGGCGTGCGCCAAAGCCTGAGGATCCAGCAGGGATTCGGGCGTTCCTTCAGGTTCTCGCTGCAGCTCGGACATGGGGCGTTGGTTTCGTGGAAGCGCGTCGCGGATGGGGATCGTGTGGAGACCGCGACGTTCAGTTCCCAAATGCCGCGCGCAGATTCTCGCGGCTCCGGCGGGCAATCACGTCCGCCCCTTCGTCAAAGAGGAAGACCTCCACCGAAACGTACCCTCGGTACTCCACCCCATGCAGCGCCTCGGCTATGGGCTTGAAATCGACATCCCCGAATCCCGGCCCTTTCAAGTTCGGATCATTGGCATGGAAATGAGCGAAGTGGCCTGCAGACTCCCGGATAATCTGCGGAATCGGTGTGGACTCGGCGCTCATCGCCTTCACGTCGAGAAGGATTTTAGCCGCCGGGCTCCGGAATTGCGCCGCAAAGCGTCGTGCATCGGCGGCCGTGTTCAGAAAATCGGTCTCGGAGGGCGCCAGCGGTTCCACACAGAACGTGACTCCTCGGTCCTCGGCCTGCTTGACCGCATCGCCCAGGCATTGCGTGGCCCACTCCCAGGCCTGCCCGGGAGCAACACCCGGTTGCAGACTGCGCTGCTTGGGTGAGCCAAATACCAGAATGGTCCCGCCCATGTCCGCGCAGGCATCCACCAACGCCCGAAGATATTCGGACGTCCGCAATCGAAGGGCGGGGTCCGGATGCGTCACATGAAACCCTTCGGTCTTGGCCAGCAGCCAGTGCAGCCCCGCCACTTTCAAGCCCGAAGCCTCCACGGTCTTCCGAATCCGGGCGCGGTCGGCCGCTCCCAGGTCCGTGATTCGCGAGGCCAGGGTGAACGGAGCCAGTTCGAGGGCATCGTAACCGGAACGGGCGGCGTGGGCACAAGCGTCCGCCAGAGACCAACCCTCATAGATTTCGTTGCAGATCGCGAATGGCACTGGCGGATGTTTCCGGCGGAGGCCCGAAACCGTCGAGGGAAATGAACAGCACCAGGTCCAGGCACTCCGCCCACTTCCCGCGTTGCACACGCCGCCTTCCGTCCAAATAGTCCCGGTGTGGCGACGCTCAAGGATCGACTCGTCTGTCTGCCCGAGCCCGGAACGGGCGGCAGTATGGGAACCCAGCAGAAGGCGCTCCAAATCAACCTGGACCCCACCAAGTACGGCGCCTTCGCGGAAATCGGCGCGGGCCAGGAAGTAGCCCGCTGGTTTTTCCGGGTCGGCGGAGCGTCGGGCACCATCGCGAAGACCATGTCGGCGTATGACATGACGGTGAGCGACGCGATTTATGGGCCGAGCGACCGTTATGTCAGCCGGTACCGCCTCCAGCAGATGCTCGATCACGAGTATGTCCTGCTCACCCAACGTCTGGCGGCCAAGCGTGGCGCGTCGACCCGCTTCTTCGTGTTCGCCAATACCGTTGCCGCTCAGAGTTTCCAACGCCGCGACGAGTGCCACGGCTGGATGGGGGTCCGTTTCCAACATGCTCCGGAAAGCCCGCCTTCGGAGGTCATTGTTCATGTCCGCATGCTGGATCGCGAAAATCTCCAGCAACAGGAGGCGCTCGGCGTCATGGGAGTCAACCTCATCTACGCCGCGCTCAACCTGCACCACGATTTCGAGGGTTTCCTCCGCTCGCTCAACGATGACCTCGGCAGTGAACGGGTGGAGGTCGACATGGCCAAATGCGGCGGCCCCGCATTTGTGGGCTTCGACAATCGATTGGTGAGCCTCAAGCTCGTCCAACTGGGATTGACCTCGTCCGCCATGTTCACCGCCGACGGCGAGGTCGTCCAAGCTTCGGAAGTCCTCTACAAGAAGAATATCCTGGTCGAACGCGGCACATTTCGGCCTCCCACCAAGGTGACCCTGGACATGCTCCAGTGCGCCCAGGCGCAGTTCGTCCAGGAACCCGGCGTGCGGGGCGAGGACCTCCTGGTCCTGATGGAAATGACGCTCCACAATTTACTGGATGGCGGAACCATCCGGCCGCGGGACTTCCTCGACCGGGTCGATTTGCTGGGGACGATGGGGAAGACGGTGCTGATTTCGAATTACGGCGCTTATCATCGGCTCGCCGCCTATTTATTTCGTTATACCAAACAGAAGATTGGCATCGTCATGGGGCTGCCGAGCCTGCGCGAGATTTTCGACGAGAAGTACTACACCGATCTAGAAGGCGGCATTCTCGAGTCATTCGGGCGTCTCTTCAAAAACGAACTGAAGCTCTACGTCTACCCCTACCGCGACCCGGTGACCGGGTCGATCATCACTGCGGGCAACTTATTGGTAGAACCTCACTTGCGGCATCTGTACGGGTATCTCATCGAGAACCACTTCATCCAGGGGCTCCGCGAATACTGTCCCGACTACCTGCCCATCTTCTCGCCGGATGTCCTGGCGCGCCTTCGGGCTGGCGACACGCAATGGGAACAAATGGTCCCGGCTGAGGTCGCACGGCTGATCAAAGAGCGGCGATTGCTCGGTTACGGGGAAGAAAAAGACCCCAACGATTCCCGGACGCCGCATTGACATACGGCGGAGGGTGTCTGCCATTGTCGCCCCGACATGAGTTTGCTCCAGGGCAAGATCGCCGTCGTCACGGGCGCCGGCCGCGGCATCGGTCGCGCGATCGCATTGCGATTCGCCGCCGAGGGCGCCGATGTCGTCTGCGTTTCGCGGACCGCGGAGAATTCAGAGAAGGTCGCGTCGGAGATCCGGACGACCGGGCGGAAGGCCTGGGCCTTCGCCGTGGATGTGTCGGACGGCGTGGCGGTGGGTGCGGTGGCGGAGAATCTCCTCACGGAGGCGGGCCGTGCCGACATCCTGGTCAACAACGCGGGAATCACCCGGGACGGCCTCCTGATGCGCATGAGCGAGGAGGATTGGGACACCGTGATCGACACGAATCTCAAGGGCGCCTTTCATTTCACCCGCGCCCTGACGCGGCAGTTTTTGAAGCTTCGCGCCGGCCGCATCATCAACGTGGCCTCGGTCATCGGACTCATCGGCAACGCCGGCCAATGCAATTACGCGGCCAGCAAGGCTGGCCTGATCGGTTTCACCAAATCCGTCGCCCGCGAACTCGCTTCGCGCGGCGTCACCTGCAACGCCATCGCCCCGGGATTCATCAACACCGACATGACCTCGGTGCTTGGGGAGGAACTGCGAACCCAATTGCTCGCACGAATTCCCTTGAATTCTCTCGGCGAAGCCGAGGATATCGCCGAGGCAGCACTCTACCTGGCCGGTCCGGGAGGACGTTACGTCACGGGACAAGTGCTTGTGGTCGACGGCGGGATGGTCATGTAACCTTTGGCGGTGGGCGCCCCTAGGGGATTCGGGGCTTGACGCCCCCCCACCTCCCACCTAACAGACACGCGCAAACAACAACTACGGCCCCCATGGCGGACCAAGAAACATCTATCGAACAGCGGGTCAAAAAAATCATCGTCGACCAACTTGGTGTTAAGGAAGACCAGGTGACCCCAGAGGCCAAATTCATTGAGGACCTCGGCGCCGACTCCCTAGACACCGTCGAGTTGGTCATGGCCCTTGAAGAGGAATTCGGCCAGGAGATCCCCGACGAGGAGGCTGAGAAGCTTCAAAGCGTCGGGGACGTCACCAAATACATCGAAGAACGCCAGAAATAACCCCAAGATCCATCGATCTTCCACGGGGCAGATTGGTCGGCGTCACGCCGCCGCTGCCCCGTTTTTCGATTCCTTTCCCATGGCAATGTCCGACCGACGCGTCGTCGTCACCGGGCTCGGCGTCGTTACGCCGCTCGGTCACGACATCGAAACCTTCTGGAACAACATCGTCGCCGGACGATGCGGCATCCAAAAAATCACCAGCTTTGATGCCGCCGCCTACGATTGCCAGATCGCTGCCGAGGTCCGGGATTTCGACCCGGCCCCGGCGTTTCCTTCCCCCAAGGAACTCCGCCGCACCGATCGCTTCGTCCATTTCGCCGTCCATGCCGGCTGGCAGGCCCTTCGCGATTCCGGGCTCGATCTCGACCAATGCAACCGGGATCGCATCGGCGCCTTCATCGGCTCCGGCATAGGTGGACTCGAGACCACCGGCAACCAGCACAAGGTGCTGCTTGAGCGCGGACCCGGCCGGGTTTCGCCGTTCATGATCCCCATGCTCATCCTCAACATGGGCGCGGGAATGTTCTCCATTTACAACAACCTGCGGGGACCCTGCGTCGCCACCTGCTCCGCCTGTGCCACCTCCACGCATGCCCTGGGCGAAGCTTGGCGCACCCTCAAAATGGGCGACGCCGATGTCATCTTCGCGGGCGGCGCGGAAGCCACGATCGTTCCCCTCGGCATTTCCGGCTTCTGCGCCATGAAGGCGCTCAGCACCCGCAACGACGAGCCCCAGCGCGCCTCGCGCCCGTTTGACGCCGGTCGCGACGGCTTTGTCATGGGAGAAGGCGGCGGCGTCCTGGTCCTCGAAGACCTCGATCACGCGCGACGCCGCGGAGCCCGGATCTATTGCGAAATCGTCGGTTACGGGAATACCGCGGATGCCCATCACCTGACCGCCCCCGCCCCCGACGGCGAAGGAGCCGCCCGCTGCATGCGCGAAGCTCTGCGAACGGGCGGTCTCCGCCCCGAGGACATCAGCTATATCAATGCCCACGGCACTTCGACCCCGCAGGGCGACGTCTGCGAAACCCAAGCCGTGAAGACGGTGTTCGGGGACCACGCCCGACGCCTCGCGGTGAGTTCCACCAAAGGAGCCACCGGCCACATGCTGGGCGCCGCCGGAGCCGTCGAAATGGCCTTGTGCTGCCGCGCGATCCAAACGGGCGTTGTCCCTCCCACGATCAACTACGAGCAACCCGACCCGGCTTGCGACCTGGATTACGTCCCGAACACCGCACGGCCCTGGAAGGTGGAGGCCATCCTCAACAACTCCTTCGGGTTTGGCGGCCATAATGCCACCGTCGCCGCACGACGGTTCGTCGGTTGAACCACGCCTCCCCCATCCTGCGCTGGCATCCTTCCCTGTCCTGACCGGGCAAAAAAAAAGCGCCACCGGTGACTCGAGCCGTGCTCGAGAATCCGACGGCGCCGCATTCCACCGGACGCAGGGGTCCGCTCTCTGAGACTCTCGCGATCAGGCCTCGCCCGTCAGCTTGGCCGGCGTCTCCTTGTCGGCCTGGATCATCAGATCCAGGACTCGCCGAAGATCTTCCAGCCCTGACACCGGAAGGATCACGTGATCCCGCCGTCCGCCCACGTCTTCAGTGATCCGCAGGAATCGACCCCGAGGATTCTCCTTGAGACTGAGGACAAAGACCTTTCGCTCCACTTGGAATTTCTCCGAGCGCAGCGTCTCTTCCGGTGGCGGTGGATGGGGAACCCCGCTGTTGCGGAACCCGTTCGATGGATAACGTCGTTCGTGAGAAATCATACCTCGATGCAACACCCTAGCGGCAACGTCGCTGCCATGGCGAGCGTACTTCTTAGAGTTGAACCACGCCTGCGTTTGTCAAATCCGCAGACGAACCCTGGGATAAACTCGCGGCCCACCTTGGTTCGGTGACGCTTGGTGGACAAAGTATAACACCGCACCCGCCGTCGAAATCACGTTGAAAATCATCCCCACTCCCTGCCAGATGCCCAACGATCGTTCCGCCTGGCGCTGCGCCGGGGTGAAAGCCTGACGCATGATCTGACGCTGGGGCCCCAGATACGACTGCATGTTCAGCGCCCGGCATTTCGGAGTTAGATACAACCGTCCCACGCTCGCCAAAACCAACATCGTGGCCAGCAGAAACACCACACGACGATCCAAGGGGCGACCCGAATAGAGCCATTCAGCCAGGGCATGGATCAGGCCCAGGCTTGCGCAAATCACCTGGAACAAATGAAAGCGCTCCATCGCCAACAACCCCAACTCGCCCACATGCAGCGGGCCAAGGAGACGGACCACCTCTGGCCGCCCAAACAACGGATCCAGCCCGACGACGAAAAAAACCGTGCCGCCAAGCCAGACCGCCGCGGTGCCGAGACCCGCCAGGCGCAAAAACGTGATCACCGTTTCGACCCTAGAAAACCCTCGGGAAGCAAGCCAAGCCCGGATTCGGCCATCCGGCGGAGCCAGTAGAACTCCGAAGGGTCATTGGAACAGGTCTCGATACCTGTCGTGACATCGACCTCCTGGTCCCATCAGCAGGAGACTCCCGGCATCTTCTCCCGCGACCCCTGGATGCACGATCGTGCCCGCCCAGACCGCGCACCAACACGCTGCCCATCGGACCGAGTCCGACCTCACCGCTGATCCTTCGCCTCCAGCGCCGCCTTGGTCTCCGCCATTAACTGGTCCAGTTCCCCCTTCAGCGCCGCCTTCGATTCCTTCTCCATGCGATCAATGAAGAGAATGCCGTTCAGATGATCCACCTCATGTTGGATGGCTTTGGACAACAAGCCCCCGCATCGAAACACCAACGGCCTTCCATCCAACCCCAACGCGGATACCTCGATCGACTCGGGCCGCGTGATGTCAGCGTACATCTCGGGAAAACTCAGACAGCCTTCCGGCCCGGTCACCTTCTCGCGTCCGAAGGAAAGCTCAGGATTGATCAACACCAGCGGCATGAACGCCGGCACATCCACCGGTTTGCCGTCGATATGGAGGGTCGAGGGCCGATCCTCGACGCCTCGCACATCCAGCACCGTCACTCGCAGCGCCTGGCCCACCTGCTGGGCCGCCAATCCTATGCCGTGGGCCGCGTACATCGTGTCGAACATGTCCGCGACCAACCGACGGTGGTCCGTCGTTATGGGGTCGATGGACGCACCCCTCTGGCGCAGCGCCGGATGACCGTAACGCACGATCGGCAGAATCATGGTCTCGAATATCGCGAGGTCCGTTTCGCCGAAGGCTGCCCGCCTAGGACGCGGGCCACTGCCGCATGAGTCCGATGATGTCCGCCACCGCGGGACTCCTCCCGGTGCGCACGTAGAACCCGCTCGTGCTGACGCCGCACAGGAGCGACTGGCCGTTGCTCAAACCCAACAGCTTGCCCAGGACGAAACCGGAGTTGAAGTGGTCCCCGGCGCCTGTCGTGATCAGAGGTTTCGCCACAAAGGGACCATCCACATCGTCCACCGACCCGCCGCTGCAGGCCAACGCGTGTCGGGTTGGATGAACCACGACGGTGTTGACCGGTACCTTCTGCCGAATGGCGGCAGTCAAGGCCTGTAGATCACCCCGGCTATGATGAAAGCCGGTCAAACCCAGAACCTCGCCCACTTCGAAAGCCTCCTTCTCATTGAGACCCAGGATGCACTCGAAGTGCGTTTGGAACGAAGTGATCAACTCCAGCGCGCGCTGGCGCTCCGCCAAGGGGCGTTTCTCCGGATCCGCCAAATCGAAAAACATCCAACGCTTCGCTCCACTGAGCTTCGGACAGATCTCCTTCTGCATCGCTTCCCAGATGTCGCTCATGTACGGCAGCATCGTCCAGTTGACGAAGCCGACGAGCGAGGCCGACGCCATCTGCTGTTCGACCAACGCCCGTTTCCCGTGCGCGTTGATGTTGGCCCAGGTCACTTCCGCCAGCGGAAACATCTTTCCGATCAGCAGCTTTCCATCCTCGAACTCCAGCGCGTCGGTGCGGCCAGGATCCGCAATCGTGTGAACCTCCGCCCGAGTCGCAAACTCCTCGAACACCGGGTCGATCGTCGGATATCCCAGCGCCCCGAGATACGTCACCTTCACCCCAAATGCCGCCAGCGCATTGGCCATGATCGGACCATTCCCACCCAACTTGGTGCGGGTGGTGACCAACTCGATGTTGGTGCTCCGACCTGCCGCCGCCCCGATCCGTTCGGCCAGCGCCGATATCGTTGGAATGCGCGAGTACTCGCGCGCGTTGCGACGCTCGTCGACCACGGCGATGATCTCGTCGACAAACCCGTCCAGGCCCAGGAAAGCGGACAACTGGGGGACCTTGCCCGCCGCCGCCTCGAGAGCCGACGCACAGGAACTGTGGAACTCGGAAGTATTCATGAATTAATCCAGACGAACGCCAATGATGTCTAAAACCCGCTCCAACTCGTCGTCAGAGAAAAACCGAATGTCGATCTGCCCCTTGCCCTGCCGGTAGCGCACCGAAACCTTCGTTCCCAACCGCTGCCGCAATCGATCCTCCACCGCCACGACGTGTGGATCGCGGGTGGCCGCCGAGATCGGACCGGACGGCGAGGCACCGACCACCGAGGACGCCAATGGCGGGGCCGCCAGTCGTGCGACCAGTTCTTCCGTCTGCCGAACGCTCAAGCCCTCGCCCACCGCCTTCTTCGCCGCCAGGCTCTGGAGTTCGGGCGACCCCAGGCCGAGCATCACCTTCCCGTGGCCCGAGGTCAGCGTGCCCTGCCGAAGCCAATCCTGAATCTCGGCCGGAAGCTTCAGCAGCCGCAATGCATTGGCTACCGACGCCCGACTCTTCCCCACTTTGGTCGCCACCGCCTCCTGCGTCAGTCGAAACCGCTCGATCAACTCCGCGTATCCCTGCGCCTCATCCATTGGATTGAGACCCTCCCGTTGGAGGTTCTCGACCAACATCAACTCCAGTGCCGTGGTGTCGTCCGCTTCCCGCACGATCACCGGCACCTCGGTCAGACCAGCCAGCCGCGCCGCCCTCAACCGCCGTTCCCCGGCGATCAATTCCAACCGCTCCCCCTGCCGGCGCACGACCAGCGGTTGCAGGATCCCCTGCTCCCGAATCGAATCCGCAAGTTCCTTGAGGCTGTCGTCGAGAAACTCCTTTCGCGGCTGAAGCGTCGATGCCACGACCCGGTCCAATGACACGCGCTCCACCCGCGGGCCGTCGGATTCCCCCGCGACCAACGTCGGCTTCGGCTCCGGTGCAGACGGAACCGCACCCCCGGCGGCTGGGCGGGATTCCGTCCCTGGAGCAGCCGGGCGGGTCCCGGACGGTGCGCCGCCCAGGAGTGCAGATAAACCTCGACCTAACGCCGGTTTCGACATCGAAGCGGTGACTCTCCCGGAGGGAAGTTCGCGTGTCAAACCGCCCTCTGACGGGGCCGCCGCCCTCACTTGGAACGATCCAGCCGGTCCCGGCAGGCCGCACCCGGTCCCGCGCCTGATCTCCCCGCCCCCGCCTCCCAGCCTCGACGAGAGCCCTCGTCACGGCTTCGAACCGCGCCGCCCGGACTCTTCAAAGTCATGGATCGGCATCGAAATCGAGATCCGCTCGAAGCGAGGCGGGCCGCGAGACGCCTCCGCACGCGGCATCCGATTTCGAGTCCCCTCTCCCTTGTTCCTCCCCGCACCGCGAGACTTTTTGCCACCGCAGATGGCAATCGACCCGGTCAGCTCTCCTGTAGCTTCAGGGTCTGTCACTCTGTCACTGACTCACTCCCTTCGCACTCACTCGTCTTACAAACAAAATATGTTTTGATGTCACTTTAATCCCTTGTCATCCCAGGCTGCGCTTCGTTCACTGACTTCGAAGGTCACCAAGGGACCTTCTGGTCATCGCCGTAAATCACTCACAAAGGAGATCCTGTGTCTTTACTCATCCCCACCCTAGTGAACCCCATGCTTCGTTCGCCCGGATCAAGCGCGCGCCGGCACCTCGTCGCCGGACTTCTCCTCGCACCCATCATGGCTCCTGGCCAGGTGCTTTGGATCAATGAATTCCATTACGACAACGCCGGAACTGATTCCCAGGAGTTCGTCGAAGTCATTGCGCCCAACACACTGACGGACCTGGCCAGCGTCCGACTCACCCTCTACAACGGCGGCGATGGCGCTCCCTACGGGACCTCCCACCTGCTCAGCACCTTCACCGCGGGCGAGTCGCACGAGGGTTGGACCGTCTACTCAAAGTCGATCAACGGCCTCCAGAACGGAGCCCCGGACGGCCTTGCCCTCGATCTCGCCGGCACTGTGGTTCATTTTGTCAGTTATGAGGGTTCCTTCACCGCGGCGTCCGGACCCGCCGCCTCACTGAGCTCTTCCGACATCGGCCTGGCCGAGTCCGACGCCACGCCCGCCGGTTCTTCCATCGGACTGCGCGGAGCCGGCATCACCCTGGCGGACTTCACCTGGACGGCCTTCCAGGTGGCCACCCCGGGGATGCTGAACGCGGGCCAGGTTGCGGTCCCGGAGCCCTCGACCTACGCCGCTCTCTTTGCCGCCGGGCTCGGCGTCTTTGCCTGGGTGCGCCGGTGTCGTCCGCGTCCCGGGGCGCATTTCAATCCGGTGGCAGCCGATCCTTCGCAGGCACCGGTCTCCGACTTTCACAGTCACTGACTCCCAGTGCCTGAATCACTCCTCCCGCTGTATCGCTAAGAAACCTTGTCAACCCGATCATCCTATGACTTCACGACTCACTTACTCCGTCGCCATAGCCATCTCCATGCTGCTCCCAGGCATCCCCGCGGTTCCTGCCCAAAACCCGACTCCATGGATCAACGAGATTCATTACGACAATGCCGGCACCGACGTTGCGGAATTTGTCGAAATTGCCGTTCCGACCGGGTTCGCCGAAAGCGCGGCCGTGCGTCTCACCCTGTACAATGGGGGCGACGGCCGCCCCTATGGTTCCGCCCACCTCCTGGAGACGTTTCAGCGGGGTCAGAGTTCGGACGGGTATACGATCTATTGGAAACTGATCTCCGGGATACAGAATGGGGCGCCCGACGGAATGTCGTTGGATGTCGACGGGGGCACGGTCGACTTCATCAGTTACGAAGGGTCATTTGCCGCGAGTGCCGGTCCGGCGGCTGGATTCAGCTCTCGGGAGCTGGGCGTTTTCGAATTGGACACCCAGCCGGCAGGGGGCTCCCTTGGTCGAACCGGCACAGGCGCGACGGCGGACGATTTTCTTTGGCAAGCGATGGCGGAGAGCAGTCCGGGCCAGTGGAATGCGGGCCAATGGGTGGTCCCGGAGCCGGGCGTGAGGGTGCTGGCCGGCGTTGGGGGGATGGCGCTATGGATCAGCCGCAAACGGCGGGCAGTCGCGGCGGCGGGTCGGACCTGACGCCGTGCGCCCCGGCAAATGCCGGAAACGTTTCCTTGCCTTGCATCGCCTTGAAGGTTGAGGTTGCAGGTGTTTACCGGAATGGAAGTTACGAGTATTCCGGTGTCGATCACCGGTCAGAAAAGCCAGGACGCCTTGGGCCCCCGTCGCCAGAGCCTCGCGGGGCCCCTGTCCACGGTCGCATTCATCGGGGATCTTCTATCCATCATTGCCGGCCTCTGCTTCGCGTTTTGGCTGCGTTTTCAGTCTGGCTGGATCCGCTTCGGTGTCGAATTGCCGTCCCCGCCGGCGCTAACCGATTACCTGGGTTTGTTTGCGGTCGGGACGACGTTCCTTTCCGGTTTGCTCGTTTATACTGGCGTCTACCATCACCGGCATCTGCTGCGATTCCGGCGCACCGCCTTGCTCATCGTTCGGTCCTCGATGACTTGGCTCGCGCTCTACCTGGGAGTCAGTTTGGCCCTGAAATTCGACCCCCCGATCTCACGTATCTACGCGGCTTCGTCAGCCGTCGCGTGCGCCCTCACCCTCATCGGTTGGCGTGCCGTGTTCCATGGCCTCCTGCAGAACGAGGCGATCGCCTCCAGAGTCCGAACCCGGGTCTTGTTTGTCGGTTGGAACGATGAGTCCTCGCGACTCAGTGAGTCCATTGCGGGTGATCCGAGCCATCCCTACGAAGTGGTCGGATTCGTTCCTTCGCTTCGCGACCATCTCGACCACCAACCGCCGGAAGGGGTGTCTCGACTTGGCGATTACGCCGGCCTGGGACAACTGCTTCAGGCCGGCATTGCCGACATGGTGGTGGTGGCGGATTTGGATCCCAGCACGGACGAGATGGTGGCGCTGGCGAACGTCTGTGAGCGGCATTTCGTTCAGTTCAAGGTCATTCCCTCGTATTTCCAGATTCTCGTCTCCGGCCTCGAGCTCGAGACCATCAGCGGTGTGCCAGTGCTCGGGGTGAGTCGATTGCCCTTGGACCGATCGAGTCGTCGCCTCATGAAACGGATGGTCGACATCATTGGCTCGGTCGTCGGTCTTCTCATCTCGGTTCCCATCATCACGTACTGCGGCTGGCGCATCCGCCGGGAGGATCCGGGCCCGATCTTTTTCGGTCAGGAACGCATCGGCCGGGACGGGCGCCCCTTCACCATGTGGAAACTGCGGAGCATGCACCTGGGATCCGAGGCGACTGATCATCTGAACCAGTCCACCCTTCGCAATGACTCTCGGGTGTTGCCCATCGGCCGCGCCATGCGGCGTTGGAACCTCGATGAGATCCCGCAGTTTTGGAACGTGCTGAAAGGGGAAATGAGCCTGGTCGGGCCCCGACCGGAGCGCACCTTCCACTCGTTGCGACTGAGCGAGAACATCCCGCATTACAATGCCCGCTACGCAACAAAGCCCGGGATCACGGGTTGGGCCCAGATCCACGGGCTTCGCGGAGACACCGACCTGGCAAAGCGCGTCAATTACGACATCTATTATCTCGAGAATTGGAGTCTGCTCATGGACTTCCAGATCCTGGTGTTGACGTTCTTCCGCCGGGAGAACGCCTATTGATCGGGGCGTCGCGGCGGTCGGTCATTTCCAACAACAGTCGTTCGATGTTGGCGATGCCATGATCCCGGCTGTAGATCCGCGCCCGCTCCACGCATCGCGCCTGGTATTCACCGAAAACTGGACCGTCGCCCGACAGCGCCTCCAGACGTTCCCCCAAGGTTTCGATCTCCGTCCACTCCAGGACCATTCCCAATCCCGCGGTCTCGACTTCCCTTCCCAGCGGTCCTCCTCGGTCGCAGATCGCCAGGATTGGTGTTCCGGTGGCGATGCCGGGGATGAGTTTGCTTGGAATGAAGGACGCACCCGAGCCCGGCTTTTCGCAAATGACAAAGAGGTCGGTCGTGTGCAAGGCACGCACGAATCCAGACTCATCGAGGAATGGCCCAAACCGAAACCGCGTGTCGCCTGAGTTCAACACCCAATCCTTCACCACCGACGCTTCGCCGCCGTCGCCGTGAATTTGGAAATCGAAGGAGATCGCCGTCGCCGCCAGCACTTTGAGAAAGTCGATGAGCCCCTGCTTCTTCCCGATGTTCCCGGCATAGAGAAGACGAAGGGGCCGCGACGGCGCGCGGCCCGTCTTTGGACCCACCCGCGCCACTTCATCGGACATCGATTGGTTCAGCCAGTTGGGACAGCAATGCACCGGACCCGCGCCGCCTCGCAGGCGTTCGAGCCGCTCCACCATTACGGGAGAGATGGTGCTCCAAACCTCGGCACAACTGAAAAGCCGGCGTTGCACGACCTGCGCCAATCGGCCGAACCATCGTGATTGGCTGATGCCGCTGGCTTCCGCGGCGTCCGCCGGAATGTCCTGAACATTCAGCCACAGCGGCTCGCGCCAAAGTATCTTCCGCAAGGCGGCAAATCCCACCGCGCTGAGCATCGGACAAAAGACCATCACCGCATCATAGGAACCGCGTCGCAGGAGGCTGCGCAACAAACTGAACCCAAACGACGATTCGCACAAAATACGCGGAATCAGGCGCGATGGGGTTTGCGGAACATAGATGCCATGGCGCAGGACCGTCACCCCTGCATACCTCTCCCGCGAGATCCGCCACGGATTGTCCGACGACTTTCGCCGCCACTCCGGATAATAGGGATGCGTGCCGTAGACGGTAACCTCCCACCCTCGTGCCGCCAAACCCACACAGAGGTCCGTGAACACCGAGGCACCCCCGCCGCGATCCGGCGCGAAGAGATTGCTGATCACCAGCAATCGTCGTTTACGCTGGGGCTCAACGGCCATGCCATTTCATTCCCACCGACACTCTCATCCGCCGCATCGGCATCCCCGGCCACCGTCGACTCACCGATCCCCCGACCGTCGTTCAAGCCAAGCCCGGTGAATTTCCTCGAAGGTCGACTTGAGATCACGGGTCGGGCTCCAGCCAGGAAAGTGATTCTTCGCCTTCGCCAGGTCCGAGATGTAGCAGATGTGATCACCGGAGCGGGCCTGATCCACGTACTCGAACTTCATCGCCTGACCGGAGATGGATTCGGCGAGCCGGAACGCTTCCAGGATGGAGATGGAGTTCTCACGTCCGCCACCCAGGTTGTAAACCTCGGCCGACCGCGGTGCCGCGATGAACCGAGCCATGAACGCGGCGACGTCCTGGCTGTGAATATTGTCCCGGACCTGTTTGCCCTTGTACCCGAAGATGCGGTAGAGGCGGCCCTCGAGGTTGCATTTGATGAGGTAGCTGAGGAAGCCGTGCAACTCCACCCCCGAATGGTTGGGCCCCGTCAGGCATCCGCCCCTCAGGCAGCAGGTGGGCATGCCGAAATACCTTCCGTATTCCTGCACCATGATATCGGAGGCCACCTTTGAAGCTCCAAACACGGAGTGTTTCGAGCGATCGATGCGGAAGTCTTCGGCAATTCCGTCGCGATACCGGGCATCGTCATAATCCCATCGCGTCTCGCACTCGCGCAGCGGGATCTCGTTCGGCGCATCCCCGTACACCTTGTTCGTGCTCATGTGCACGAAGGGCGACTCCGGACAACTCTGCCGCGCCGCTTCCAGAAGGTTCAGCGTGCCCACCGCATTCACGTCGAAATCGTCAAACGGCCGTGATGCCGCCAGGTCGTGGCTCGGCTGCGCCGCCGCATGCACGATCGCCCGGGGTCGAAGCCGGGAAATCAGTTCGAGGATGGCACGCCGATCGCGAATGTCGGCCTCGTGATGCTGGAAACCCGGAATGTTTCGCCGCAGCCGTTCCTGATTCCACCGCGTATCCCCCTGGGGCCCGAAAAAATCGGCCCGCATGTTGTTGTCGATCCCGTGCACCGTCCATCCCTCGGCCGCAAAATGGGAGACCACCTCGGAGCCAATCAGGCCCGAGGAGCCGGTGACCAGTAATGTCCTTGTCATGGAACGTTCAAAACCGAGGGGTCCTGCCCCGCACTGTTCTCGCCCGGAACTCCCGGGATCGCGGCCAACACCGACCTCACTTCCGCCAGGACCGATTGCCAGGAAATGCCGTGAATGCAGGCATACCGCTCAATGCCGGGGGCGGGGCATTTCGGTCGGCAATAACAGGGATGATGCGGACACTGCCCGCCATTGACGAGACCGCGAACCTCAGGAGGCCGCCACAGCAAATGGTTCGAAGCCCCGTTGATATGGACCGCGGGGGTTCGCCGAGCCGACGCCGCGTGAATTCCAAAGCTGTCGAGAGCCACCAGCACATCGAGCCCGTCCAGTGCCCGAAGGAATTCCACCAGGGACCCGGACGAGATCGTCACAGGTTCGCCATCGAATTCGCGCTCGAGAACCGCCCGCTCCTGAACGGAACCGAAGGCCACCACGGTTTGCCCTGTCGATGCCAGTTGCCGAGCCAGGTTTCTCCAGGAATCCCAGGGCCACTGCCGACAGTCCTTGGTCGCGAACGGATGCAATCCCACTCTTCCAAACTTCGGCCGCCTCGGCACCCGGGATTCTGTTTGCTCGGGGCATCCCAAGGATCGGGCCACGAACTCGCGGACATCGTAGATGTTCACCACGTCCGCAGGAACCTCCAGCGGCCAATTCACCAGTCGATGTGTCCCCCACCGGCGAAACACCTTCAATGCGGGGTGACGCCGGGGCCAGATCGGCGCGGCCTGGCGTCGAGCGCCCAGAGTCCGAACCAGCGCACACTCCCGGAAATCACCGACATCATTGACCACCACGTCGAATCGACGCCGCCGCAACCGCCCGATCGTGACGACCAGTCGCACTGCCTCGACCAACCCGAAATTCTTTCGCGTGCCGACCGGGAACTGCGAGACATGAAACTCGGCAGCGCCGCCGGTCTCGCGAAACAAGTCGACGAATTGCGGCCGGGTCCATACCTCGATTCTGTCCTTAGGAAAGGAGGCGGCCACCCGCGCCACAAGTCCGGCGCTGATCAGTGCATCCCCGAAGTTTCGTGCCGCGAGAAAGAGCCAGCGCTGACTCATGCGTTGCTTGACAGGGGGTTGACCGATTCGAACAACGCCCGCCATTGGTCGGCAAGAACGGGGAGTGAGAAGCGTCCCGCGAAGTAGTCCCGGGCCGCTCTGCCGATCTCCGCGGCGCGCGTCTCGGTAAGTCCGCGCAGCACCGCGACCAATTCTCCCATCGTCTCGGCGGACACGAAGGGCGGCTGGTCCCAGTCCTCCATGCCCCGGAACACTTCCTCCAATCCCACCACGCAGCATCCATGCGCAAGGCCGTCCATGGTCCGATTCTTCTGTCCCGTGCCGCCGATGTCGGGAAGCAGAAGCACTCGCGTGTTCCCGAGTTCCGACCCGACGTCAGCCATCGTCGCGTGGTATTCCAGTCCAAGCGTCTGGATTCGCGGATGCCGGGCCAACGCTTGCTCTCGGGGCAATCGCCCATAGAAACGCCAGCCGCGCAGAAACCCGTCGGTCCCCAGCGCATCCGCCAACTTCTCGAAGCCCGAGGCGATCAACTCCGATTGCAGGCTTCCCCAAATCGCCCCCGGACGGCGTGCCTCCCAAGGGCGGAGACACTCGGACCGGGCCGTGGTTCCACCGATCGGGATGACCGTCGGCCGGGCCCGCGGATTCACGCGGGTCAATGCCTGGGCATCGATCTCCGATACCAGATGGACGCGCTCCGCCAGATGCGCGAACCGTCTTTCGGCGTTCAGGGCGAGTCGCCGTCGCACCAGAAACCGCCACCGCACTCTCAGACTGGACGCATGCCTCGACTCCTCGGCAAACAGGCGCGACAGGCAATCATGCCCTGAAAGCACGGTGCCCCGACCGAAGTTTCGGACCAACGGCGCGCCCGAGAGAAAATCGATGAGCAGACGGGCCTCGATGCCGTGTGCCAATTGCGACACCATCCGGGCTTCACCTTCGAAATCACGGGTGACCGTCGGCAACGACAATCCCTGCAGCAACGCTCTCCAATGCCGCCCTTGGTTTCGGCGGGTCAACGGATGAACGGCGACTCCATGGGGACTCCAATACCGCTCCCATGATCCATCCGACGAGCGCGGATACGCGACGACGTGGATCTCATACCGATCGCGAAGTGCCAGAAGGACGTCGTGCGCTTTGCGATTGTGGCCCGTCAGAGGGGGAACGGGCGGCTCGTCGCAGGTGACGATCAGTCGCGACACATCAGCTACTCGGGCTCCCGAACTTCGCGCCGGTGGCGGAAGGGCGCATCAGCGGGACCGCCGGGCAATTTCGTCGTGGATCCAGCGATAGGTGAGTTCCATGCCGTCGCGCAGCTTTGTCGACGGCTCCCACCCCAGATATTTTCGAATGAGGGTATTGTCGCTGTTGCGTCCACGAACGCCCTTGGGGGCCCCGAGATCGTAACTGCGGCGCAGCTTGATGCCGGCGATTTCCTCCACGATACCCACCAGATCGTTGATGCTGACGAGTTCGCTGCTGCCGAGGTTGATGGGTTCGAGGATGGAACTCTCCAGGATCGCTTGGGTGCCTTTGAGGCAGTCGTCGATATACATGAAGCTTCGCGTCTGGGAGCCATCACCCCAGATCGTGATTTCATGTTTCCCACTGACCTTGGCCTCGATCACCTTGCGGCAAATGGCTGCCGGCGCCTTCTCACGGCCACCCTCAAACGTTCCGAAGGGTCCGTAGACATTGTGATACCTGGCCATTCGCGTCTCGACCCCGAAGTCCTCGCGAAAGTGCCGGCACATGCGCTCGCTAAACAGCTTCTCCCATCCGTAGCCATCCTCCGGAGCCGCCGGATAGGCATCCTCCTCACGAAGGGCCGTGACGTTTGGATCGGTCTGCTTCTCGCCGTTGTAGACGCAGGCACTCGAGGCATAAAAAAATCGCTCGACGCCCAATTCCCGCGCTGCCTGCAAGAGATGGGTATTGATGAGCACGCTCAACATGCACAACCCCTTGTTGTGCTCGATGAATCCCATCCCTCCCATGTCCGCTGCCAAATTGTAAACTTGAGACGCCCCCTGCAACGCCTGGTAACACGCCGATTTTTCCT
The DNA here is from genome assembly GCA_016795425.1 of Verrucomicrobiales bacterium. Lineage (GTDB taxonomy): Bacteria > Verrucomicrobiota > Verrucomicrobiia > Limisphaerales > CAIMTB01 > CAIMTB01. The sequence goes on along the minus strand of JAEUHG010000179.1, from coordinate 36,542 downwards.
TCAGATCGAGAACCAGGTTGTCGACATCCGAGAACTTCTGGTGCCACTCGCGCAGCGGCTTGATGTCCACCGACCGCAGACGGGTGTAGCCTTGCTCGCGCAGGTGGCGCAGCAGGTGCCCGCCAATGAACCCTCCGCCCCCGCAAACCACAATTCGTGCCTCCAAGTCTCGAGTCGATTTCACCGGCGTATCAAGGCCATGTTTCGCCGAATCCGTCAATCCGTGGACGCCGGCCGTGCCGATGACGACCCAAGAGAGCACGGGAAATCATCGTGTCCCCGGCAATCGGATGGCCCGATTGGAATCATTCGATATCGCTCACCATCTTGAGAATGCGCTCCGCGAAACGCCCGGGTGAATGCTCTTCTGCCAATGGTTCCCCGCGTGCGCCGTATTCCTTCCGCAGCGAGGGCGCCGCGCGCAAGGACTCCAGCGCCGCGCGCACGGCCGCGATGTCACTGGTATCGACGACCGGACCCAAACCCCACTCCCGGGTCGTCTCGCCAATCACACCTTCATGCGTCGCCACGACCGGCAATCGAGCACTCGCCGCCTGCAACAGAACACCGCTGCTGGCCAAAAAGCCACGGTACCCCATCCACACCAGATCCGCGGCGGCGAAGGCGACCGACTCCTCCTCGTCATTCAGGAATCGATTCCACTCGATGATGCGCAAGCCGCGGCGGCGGTGATCGTCGGATCGGTCCGCGATCAGAGCACGGGTCTCCGCATCCTGGGATCCCGCCAGATGGACGACCCATGATCCGGGTTCACTCACGCCTTCCAGACTTCGAAGCAGTTCCCCGACCCCCTTACGCAGGCTCAGCGCACCGTAGGAGAGGATGACGCAATCGCGATCGCTGACGCCGAGCCGCGCCCGAGCCTGGGTGCGATCCATGCGCACCGAAACCTGGGCGAGATCCGGAACATATACCACCCGCTCCCAGCCGGGCATGGTGGTTCGACGGACAAATTCGGCAAACGGCCGGATCAACACCGCGATCCGTTGCAGCCCGCCCGAGGCATACATGCGGCGCACCAGACGATCGCTCCATCCCCGAGCCCGCACCACGGACTTCACCGTGGGCGCGGCGTTGGCCCGCTCATGCAACGACACGTGCATGTGCAAGCCGCAGTACGGGAATCGAGGCGATGGCATACCCAGCGCACCCAGAACTCGTGGACAATGATCCAGCCAGGCGAGGTACACCGGAGCCGCATCCCATTCCGCGGGGAGCGATCGCAATCCTCCGCGAAGGGCCGCGAAATGGCGCACCTCATACCACGGCCAGGCGCCCGCCCGCGACACATTGGCCGGGTGCGCTGGAAACGGACCCACCTGGATCTCCAGGTCCCCACCCAAATCTCCCAGCAACTGGCGTGAGGCCGGATGTTCCAATGCGCCTGCGGAGGTCAACCACAGGCAACGTCTTCCTCGCGCCACCGCCGATTTCAGAACGGCTCGCGCATGCAGAGCAACATGATGACCGTCACCGAAGGAATCCGCGTAGATCAACCGCCTTCCCCCGCCATCCACGCGGTGCCCCGCATTCATGCTTCGCGCCACGCTCACAACAGAGGCAGCCCAGGACCGCAGGAATAATCGAGATGGGACGGCCGCTCGCCGATCTTCCGGGCGGGGATGCCACCAACCACGGTGAACGCGGGGACGTCCTTGGTCACCACGGCGCCGGAGGCCACGACGGCTCCACGCCCCACTCGCACCCCGGGCAGAACGATCGTCCGACCTCCCAGCCACGCGTAATCCTCGATCACCACCGGCCCGCCTTCGCACGCGAACGTAGGGGAATCCTTGTCATGCTGCAGGGTCCAGATCCACGCCTCGGTCGAAAGATTGACGTTGTCTCCAATGGTCAACCCGGATCGACCGTCCAGGATGCACCGGTGTCCGATGCTGGAACCGGTCCCAATCCGGATGCCGCGTGGCGCGCGGATCTCGCAGCCGCCATAGATCACGCTGCGCGCTCCGAGTTGAAGGCCCATTCGCCGGTAGATCCAGTACCGGACATTCTGACTTGGCAGATGTCCCGCGTACTGCAGAGCCAGGAACTCGGCCGCATGCGCGTAACTTCGGAGGCTCTCCGGAACGAGTCGCTTGAGCAACTGGCGCATGGCGTTTCCTCAGACGTCCTGCCCGACGACGCCCCGGTAGGCCGCACAGGTGCGCTCGGCGCACGACTTCCAGGTATAGTGCGAGGCGCGACGCCGTCCTTCGTCGATGCGTCGTTCCCGCAGCGCGCTGTCGCCCAACATCCGGTGAATCGCAGCGACCAGGGCGTCGACATCGTCCGGTTCGACGTACTCCGCTGCGTCACCGGCGACCTCCGGAATCGACCCGCCGCGAGTCGTCACCACCGGGCATCCGAACTGCATCGCCTCCAGGATAGGCAACCCGAAGCCCTCGTACCTTGACGGATAGACCATCACACTGGAGGACGCATACAAATCCAGCGCCAACTGATCGTCACCACGATACCGATGAACTTCGCCGGGAAGCCGGCGAACATCGTCGGCATCCTCCTCGCCCCCCAGGCACACCAAGGCGCAGTCGCGCCGCAACGATTCGTCAGCCAACCAGGCTTTGCGAAGTAGGGCGAAGTTCTTGTACCCCCCCCTGGGTCCAACGAAGAGAAGGGCGGGGCGTTGCGAAAACCGGCGTCCGGTGGGTTGGCCCCGCAGCCCGGAGGCCAAGGGAGTCACCACCACCGGTTTGTCGCCCAGCGGATAGGTCGCCAACAAATCCCGCCGCGTACACTCCGACACGCACAGAAGGACGTCCGCCCGCTGCAATGCCTCTCGACGCAATGCCACGGTCGGATCTCCTGCCGTCATCAGGTCAGGGAACAGCTCGTGCACCAGATCATGGACGGTCAGGGCGACGCGCGTACCCGGCGGATGCTGAAAGACCCGGTAATAGGTCGGATGGTAGAGGTGGTAGCGGCCGGAACTCAGATGATACTCGGCAACTTTGCGGGAGAGCCAGAAGCGTCCCTTGAACCGGGGGGTGCGCCAGGAGAACCCGCGCGGAATGCCCGTGCCGTCGAGGACTTGTGCCGCCACGGATTCGTGCCAGGCGAGGACGATCTCGGGTTGGACACCCGGGATCGATCGCAATTCTCTCAACAACTCGAGGTGATAACGGCTGATCCCGCCATGGCGCTGAGCGGCGAAGATCTGGAAATCATGGAGGACGCGCATCGCGATCCTGGTGCCCGGCTGGCCGCTGCGTCAGGCGTCGGACTTGTTCAGGCGGAAATCGACCGACGGCGAGATCCAGAACTCCTGGCGGCACGGCTGGCGGCGAACGGCGACGGCGACCTGGTTGGGGCGCATCGATGGCGCGAAGGCGTACAAGCAATGAAGCGCCAACCGTTTCAGCGGATGGACCGCGTCGATGACGTGGTCGAAGAAATAGGAGTGCACCACCTCGAAGCCGGTGATCCCCAGCATCTCGCGCGTCTCGGCCGCCGTGTGCTCGCGCCAATGCAGGGCCACGATCATGTTTGCCGTCCGATCCAATTGCTTGGCGTAGTCGTCGATGGGATTGCGGTAGGATCGCCCGCGGAGAAGGCGCAGCCGGTTGCTCCACCAGGCGAGGTTCGGTTGCGCCAGATAGAGCACGCCATCCGGCCGCAGGATCCGGTTCAACTCCTTGAGCACGGGAAGCGGATTGAAATTGAGGTGCTCGATCACCTCACACATGACCACCGCGTCGAAGGTCGCATCCTCGAAGGGCTGCCGGTAATCGCGCAGGTTCACCGCTTCGGAACGGATGCCCGCCTCCTGAAACCGTGCCCGCAGGCGCGGATTGCCGGCAAACTCCGGAATGTCCTCGGTGGTGACCGAATAGCCCAGCCGCGCCAGCGCCGTCGAAACCACCCCAAGAAACGCCCCCACTTCCAGAATCCGCGCCGGCCCCCCGTCCGCACGACGCCGCGGTACGTGCGCACACACATCAGCGAGGGTGCGCAAGTAGGTGGATTTCAGCACCGAAAGATAGCGATGTTCTCCTGGACCATCGTTGAGATGGAGCAGATCGACCGGCCGCGCCCGGTAGTCCTCGATGATGCCATCGACGAGGCTCGCCAATTCTGCCGCCGAGGGATTCTCTGCCATGGTCAATTTCCGAAGGTGCCGGGTTTGACTACGAACGCTGGCGGCCTGCGTGGTGCCCAGCCTGCTCGAACCACCGCCGGAGAGCCAACGACTGTCCCATTCCCAGCGACTGGCACAGCCACAGGAGATCGCCGAGGGTTCCGCGACGCCAGTACCGCAAGACGGCACGCGGCAATTGCACCAGGAAGAACGTGAGCACCCGCCACCCCTGCGGATAGTCCTTCGGAAGCGTGGGTCGCAAGGCGCGAAAGGCGTCCACGTGATCCGGGGTATCGGCGCCCAATTGATACGCCACTCGCACCAGATGCCGGGGTTCGAGGCGATGACGATCCAGTCGATGCACGAGCACCAATCGATCGCTGAAGGCGCACCTCGATCGCTCGCGGCACAGGTAATGGATGATCCAGTGATCCTCGCCCCCGCTCAGCCCCGTCCCGGTGCGTCCCGTGATCCGGCAATCCCCCGCTCGCCACGACGCACACGCGGCCGACAGTTCGTCGCGTCGGCAGAACAGCCCCGCGCCCCACGGGCCGTTGGGGTGTGAGGTCCCCACGAGATCGAATTCGAACTCCCCGGACCGCGATCGGAGCGCCACGTAACCCGCCGATTGCACCATGGAGTCCGGCAGTCCGTATTCGGGAGGTGGCACGCAATTGCCGGAGATGAACACGGCCTCGGGAAACGTCGCCGTCAGGCGTCGCAATTCGGTCAGATAATCCGCCCGCGGCTCGTTGTCGTCGTCGAGGAACAACACCCACTCCCCAGTCGCCGCGTCGACACCCGCACAGCGGGCGTGCATCAGCCCGGGCTTGGGTTCGCGAATCACCCGGGCAGGCCAGGGAAGCCGGAGGGCCTCACGCGCCAGATGATCGGCCGTCCCATCACCGCTCGCATTGTCGACAAACACGGCCTCCACCGTCACGGATCCGGCGTCCAGTGCCGTCAACGCCCTGAAGAAGGCCGGCAGACGCCGCTCGCTGTTGTGGAAGCAGGTGATAATGCTGATCTTCACACCGAAATCCCCGACTCGCTCACGTATCCCGCTTCCCGAAGCCAGGCCGACACCCGGGCGATCGACGCCTCGAAATCCACCGGAGGTTGCCAATCCGAAAGCGCCGCAGTCTTGAAGAGATTCGGGCAGGCCAGAAGGCGCAATAGGTTCGCGTCCGAAGGCGGCGCATCGTCCAGCACACGGAATCGCCCCGCATCCTCCGCCGCCTTGGCCGGCCGCAAATGGCGGATCGCGTCGGGAACCCATCGACGCATCTGCCGATAAACCGATCCCGACTGACGCCCGTCCCACCAGGCTCGGCGTGCCGCGTTGATCGCGAGTACCGTTCCGGACCACATCTCAGCGCCAAGGCCGGACGGAAGGGCGGGCGGCGGCGGCGCAGCCACCGGGGCGAGCCCCAATTCCCGTGCGAGAAAGCCGATGAATTCCGACCAGCGGCGCTCGGCGAATTCAGCCAGGTGATGGACATGGAGCCCGCGACCGCGGGGAACGGAAAGAACATGCGCCGCGTAGTCGGCGACGTTGGCGATATCCGTGACGTTGGAGTAACCGTCGGAGCCGCGGACCGCCGTTGGTTGGCCGGTGCGCAGGCGGCTCACCGGGCCAACCACCCAATTCACCGATCCGGGCCCCCAGACGTTGCCCAACCGCAGAAGATGCAGTTCCTGGTTCGCAAACTCTTTTGCCAGCAGGTGCTCCATCTCGCGTTTCAACTCCGCGTACTCGTGATCCCGCCAGCGAGGCACCGGTCCCACCTGGATGGGACGATCCACGGCCAACCCAAAAACCGCGAGCGTGCTGAAATGCAAAATGCGCGCACCGGGTTCCGCCAAACGCAGGATCTCGTCCTTGAGCGCCTGGTTTACTCCCCGCGGATCCGCTGCTCCGTAGTCGAGTGGAAATGCCAGGTTCACCACCACGGGATACCGGGAAGTGACGGCGGGATCCCCGACCTTGCGAACCCGAACGGGCAGACGCTCCACGATGAGCGCTGATTTGGGCCGAGTCACCGCGGTGACATTCCACCCCGCCGACACCAGTCGGCGGCAGACCTCCTGGCCCACCCAACTCGCGGCCCCCAGCACCGCCACTTCCTGGTTAGCGACCGCCATGGCCGTGCAGAGCTTCAAGCACTCGTGTCAAGGTGACGAATCGATCGGCATTCAACCGGCTCGCGGGGCCCTCCTCCAGAAGGCTGCGGTACTGCGCTGCAAAACAATGCTCGAAAGGCGTCGGCCCCGCATCCGGCAGCAGCCGCACCGATCCCGCGGGAGTGGTGAGCATCACCGACTCTTGAAAGCCCACCTCGAACTCCAGGCGACCTTTCTCTCCAATCAAGCGGACCAGATTCGCCAGCGGCCGATACCGGCTCAGCTTCAGTTGCACCCCCAGGGTGCCCCGATTCGCTGAAAGCTCGAACCTGGCCTCGACCTCGTGCGACGGCTCGGTCTTGTCGCGAATCACTGACGCCACTTTGACCTCAACTTCGGACTCGGACTCGGACTCGGTCGTTTCCCATCCGCTCGCATGCAGCACGAGATCGAGAGTATGCGATCCGGTATCGTACAACACGCCGCCATGCGGATCCTGGCGGACGTACCCGCTGGCTGTTCCCCAGCCGAAGCGCGAACCTTCAAAGGCCTCCGCACGCACCAGAGAGCCGATCACTCCCAGATCCACCAGACGCCGCACAAGGGTTACACCGGACCGAAATCGGCGAAGGTGCCCGACATACAATCCCAGTCCCCTGGTCCGGGCCATGGCGGTCAATCGGACAGCGTCCGAGTGATGAATGACGAACGGCTTTTCGACAAACACCGACCGCCCGGCATTCAGGGCTGATTCGACCAAGGGCGCATGGGTGTCCGGCGGTGTGGCAATGACCGCGATGTCGCAGTGTTCCAGGAGCGTCTCGAGCGGAAGCGCCTCACATCCATGCTCGCCGGCGAATGCCGTGGCTGCAGCGGCGTCCCGATCGAAGGCGCCCACAATCGTGGAACCAGGCACATTCCTAAGCGCCGGCCCGTGACATTGGCGGGCAATGGCTCCACACCCGATGATCCCGAAACGCATCGACGAAAGCCTCCCGCTCAGAGGAGGGAATCGAAATTCACGCGCGGAAAGACCTCCAGCTTCCCACCGCGCGTGGCGTTGAACACGCGTACGCCACGTTGCGCCAACCAATCCCTTCCGAAGGCGAAGCACTTTTCCTGACGGTCCAGGCGCGGCGTGACCCAGATCTCGCCTTTGGAACGGTAGTTGGCCGAGAAATGATTCCGCTCGCCCTCGCTGATGATCTCATCCTTCTCGTTGACGTTCGGCACCACGAAATGGAAATCCATGCCCAGAAGGTAGATTTCGGTGCACCCCATGAAATAGGCCCACTGCATGCTCGAATAGCAGACGGACCAGCCGCAATAGATCCCCCAAAATGGATTGTCCGAGAAGTCGGGGCGCTCCGGCGCGTCCGGCAGATACAAATCGTATTCGATCGTCGAATCGTCCTTCTCCCAGGTCCCGGGCTTGTAACGGAACAGGATTTTCTGGAAACCCCGCAACCGGTTGATCGTGTCCCGGTTCTGGTCGATCACCCGGTAGTCCTCAACGTTGTAGTAGGTCGGACGCCACGCCGTCTGATCGAACGCCAGGTAGATCTTGTTGTGCCCGAAACACACCTCGTTGCGCAGCCGGTCGAGATCGCTGATTTGCAGGCTGGGACCGTTTCCCAGAACGAAACACCGGCGGCCAGCGTGGCGCCCCCGAAGCTGAGCGATGCGTCGGGAGTTCCCGGACGGAAGGACTGCCCCTGCGCCGAGGCGGGAAGCCGTCGATTCCAGGCCCGACCACGCCTCGCGGGCATGTCCCCGCAGGCGGGTCCGGAGCCCCGCCAGCCCCAAGGCACGCAGCCAACCGTCATTCATGTCGTGGGTTGAGGAGAGCGCTCAAATCGCCGGGCGCTGCCCGGGGAGCAAGGCAGGTACGGAAGACTTGGCCGTGGCCGAACGCGGGGTTCGCACTCCGGATTTGGCGGTGGCGGTCTGGGGTCCCGATTCGGGCGTGGCGAGGTAGAGCTCCGCAAGAATGCCGCACAGCACGAAGTAGAAGAAATAGATATGCGTCCAGAGCAGGGACTCGTGAATGCCGATGCCGATCCACGCCAGGAGCATACCAAGGAGCGAGGCCACTCGCGGATCCTCCGAATGGATCAGGGCGCGCTTGATCGCCAATGCCATCATCACGAGATAGGGAATCACCATGCAGGCGCCTCCGGAGAACAACAGGTTGTACAGCAGATTATGGGCGTGAAGGTCGTCGCGTCCCGCAAATGCCGGGTGCGGCAGCGACCCCAATTCCGCAGACAGTCCCGCCACAATCTCCGCTTCCGGTCCGTATCCCAACAACAGGTTCCGCGACTCGGCAAAGTAATCGAGGCTGCGTTCCCACGCATCGACCCGACCGGTGAGGTCGAACACCGTGGACTGCGAATCGCGGCGCAGCGGTTCGAGTGCCAGATTGAGTTCGAGGTTGTCGAGAAACGGAAAGACTTTCGGGTACAGCGCCGGGATCAGAATCACGGCGAGCAGGGCCAGGATGGCGGACCGCAGCGGACGCCGCCGCAGGCGTTGCACAACCCCAAGGCCGATGAGCACCGACACCGCGAACACAATGCTCAACGCGCCACGCGTTCCCGTGAGCAACACCAACGTGGTGCAAATGAGCAAGGACGTGCCGGTCGCCACCCGGATGAAAGTCCGGCCCTGGAACAAGGACGCCACCAACGAGGACATGGCGATGGCGAGGAAGGTGGCGCTGGGCACCACGCCGCCGATGAACGTCAGACCCATGCGCTCTCGCGAGATGATCTCCGTTCCCGAGGCTTCGATGTTGGTCCCGTGCACGTTGGCGAACCCGAGCCTCTCGGCCACGAAGCCAAGAAACGCCAAACCGAGCATGGCCAGTCCGGTCTGGCAAACGGGCAACGGCCAGGGCAACCGGTCCCGTAACAGGGCGCCTAAAATCACCGAGCCGAGAGGGACGGCCACCAACAGGAGCATGAACGACCGCGAGATGCCGCCCATGATCGTCATGTACTCGCTGATCATCAGTGAGTATTGGAGCCCGAAAATGGCGAACATGACCAGGAACCACCGCGTCTCCGGCGCCAGGCGCGGTTTGGAGGCACTGGTGACCATCAACCAGCCGACGGCGCCAAAGGCCCCCAGGAACACCAGGCGCATCAGCATGCCCGCCATTCCGGAATCGGAAAGATACCGGTACAGCATCAGGCACGGCAGTAGAAACAACAACGCTCTCATGATGACTGGCCCGATCTCGTCTCCGTCCCGCCTCGGATCACCACCGTCGCCGCACCCCCCGCATCGGTCATGCCACGACGCCATCCGGGTTGGTAGCTCACCGAGCCCGAATTCAGATTCACCCAAGCCCCCACGCGCTCACCCTGCAACAGGCGGCGCGCCACCTCCAAAACCTCGTCTGGTTGGACCTGGGTCATGCATTCCCGCTGCGGATAGCGGCATTGCCAGTCGCAATCAAAACACTCCATCGCGCGAAAAACAACGGTCTGACGCGAATCGTCCGGCCACGGGAAAAAGCGCCCAAACGTCCCGCCGCCCAGCACGATGAGCGTGCGCACGGCCACCAGCGCTGCGAAATGGGTCATCCCCGTGTCGTTGCCGATCACCAGGCTCACCCGCCCCAGGTCCGGCACCGAACCCGCAAAGGTGCGTTGGCCGACCAGGTTTTCGACCGTGGAAACTCTCGCCGCCAGGCGCCGGCCCAACTCGACGGCCTCGGGACCTCCGAACAGCACACACCGGCAACCGTCCTTCGCCAACTCCAACGTCAGGCGTTCCCAGTGGTCGGCGGGCCAATTGGTGGAAGCCCCGCTGATGATCAACCCGACCCGGCCCGCCTGCGGCCTTGGTTCAAGACCTTCGGCGCACCGCAACCGCGGCGGCGATGCGGGTGTCCAGCCCATGGCATCCTGGACAAACGCGCGAAAGTAGGAGAGCTCGGATCCCGTCGATGGCCCCCGGAAGTGCCGCCATCCCTCCGAGCACTGCGCGGCCAGGGCGGACGAAGCATTGGTTGGAAACAACCAGGCACAATGGCGGCGGTCCGCTTGCACGGCATTCATCAGGGCCAGCGAACTCTGCCGGATGAACCGCCGAAGGCAGATCGCCGACTCATAGCGCGTACGCTGCAATTCCCGGAGAACCCGGCGGTCTTGCGGCGTGCCGATCACCCAGGGCACGCCGATCCGCAATAAGTGCCGCTGGAAATGGATCGCGTCTCGCGAGACATACAGGCACCGGCGCAATCCCGGGATGTTTTCGGCAATCTCTCGGTTGGCCTCACAGGTAAGGAGGTCCACCGGACCCATTTCCCGCGCCAGATCCGAGATCAGACCGGAGGCGAGGACAAGGTCCCCGATCCCGTCGTTCTTGATCACGAGATGCACGGTCTTCCTCAGGTGACCTTTGAGGGGGTCCGTTTCCGCAGCACCAGTTCAAAACTGTAGATCCCCACCGGGAATCGTTCGTGGATGATTTCCACGCCGGGCCGACCGCGCAACAGTTCCCGCAGCATCGGCAGTCCGAAATGTTCATGAATGTGGTGCGCGTTGGGCGGCTTACCCTTGCTTGCGCAGTAGGCCCGATAGGTCTGCTCGTCCGGGAGATAGAGGATGATATGCCCCCCCGGTCGCACCACCCGGATCCACTCATCGAGGACCTTCAAGGTATCCGGAAAATCCTCGAGGACATGAGACGAATACAGCCAGTCGAGGGCATCATCGCGAAACCAGCGAAGATCCTCGGCGCTGCCGTGGAGATGCTGCACGTGCCGTCGATAGCGCGCGTAAGGCTGAGGCAAATCCATGCAGAGGGCATGCGGCGCAATCGGGTCGCCGCCAAAGCCGACATCGATGCCGTTGCCGATGCAGAATCGTTCCAATGATCGGCGGCATTTGCTGGTTTCCGAACGCCAGGCACGCTTCCAGGGCGGATGACGCCACCAGCCGATCAGCCGCCATTTCAGGGAGCGCAGACGGATGTAGAGCGGATGTTCCTTGATGCCGGGCATGGGAATCAGCGGTCGACGGCAAACGACTTCAACTGGAAGGGGCGACCCAGACCAGAATGAGGTTGATCAGCATGAGGGCGAAAAAGGGTGGCAGCGCCAGGGTTCGTTCCCATGCCAGCGGGCGCATGCGGAGTATCGGGTAGGCCATGGCGGCGTTGAACCAGACCGCGAAGAACAGCTGCGTCCCGAGCATCGCCAGGGGATAGGCGTACCAATCATACCAGGGATGCAGCAGCACCATCAGCAGCAGGATGGTGACGGAGTACCCGGCCACCCCGATATGTTCCAAAGGCTGGTTCGTCAGGTTGCGGACCTGGTGCAGCATGCCCCCGTGTCGTTCGAAGAACAGATTGGTCGCAAAGAACGCCCAGAGGATGGGGTCGAAAGTCACCGATTGACTGCCGATCCAACGCAGCCCGAACGGCATGGCCACCGCCCCCAGCGCCATGACCAGCACGATCGACCAGTGGGTCACCATCATGCCCCGACGCAACAAGGCCCACTGCCGTGGTTGATCCCCCACCGCCCGCAAGCGCGCCAACTCGGGAAGCTTGGTGAGAAACGGGGCCTGGACCACCTGGCTGATCATCGTGACCACGCGCAGCGTGAAATTGTAGGTGGCGGTCGTCGCTGGTGTCCCGAACTGCGCCTGGATCACGCCCGTCGCCTGGATGATCCCGTGGGTCAGCAATACCGCCAACCCGCTCTTCCAGGCGCTGTTCCACACCAGCCAGAAGACCGGAGCCTCCCACCCCAAGGGACCCGCCTTTGCCTGATAGTCCGGCCCGAGGGACCATCGCGCCAAACGCCGGTACACCCACCAACTCACCACACCCCACACCTGATACGTCAGCGTCAGCGCCAGGATCCGACCGCCGAGGACCAGCACCAGCGAGGCCGACACAATCCCACCCAGGGACAGCACCGTCTCCGCGCGCCGCCATTCCGTCAGCCGGTCCATGCCCTGGAGGATCGACGCATAGTGGGTCGATAAAAAACCCAGGCCGCACCCCGCGGCAACGCAGCCCCAGGCGATCCAGATGCTGGGCGGGTGCCCCGCCAAGCCCACCTGCCGCCACACTGCCGCTGTGCCGACGGTCGCCATCAACAGCGTGCTCATCAGCGCCAGCGCCCCGAACACGCGTTCCATGCACGCCACCAACCGGCCAATGCTTCGCCAATTGATCCCGGTCGACACCGCAATCGATGCTCCGGACCGCAGGTCCAGCATCTTCTCGACCTCCGCCCCGGCGCGGGCATAGGCGAGCAAGCGCGCAAAACTCGGATTGAAACCGAAGCCGAGCACTCCCTGCACGGCGATCACCGCGCTGAACAAAAACCAGACCGCCGCCTCCTTGTCGGTGAAATTCCGCAACACCAGCGGCAACACCAGAACCAAGCTCGCCGAACGCGAAAACAGGCTTACCCAGGTGTTGGCGGTCGGTGATTTCCATACGCGATCGATCCATCGCAACCAGCGTCGGTCCGAGGACGCTTCCCCGTCCGGGTCGCTCATGATCGTCCTCCCGTGACCCGTGCTGAACTCACCGCGTTCCCTGGCTCGGCGACGCCTTCAACGCGTAATGCTCGCCGCGATACACCGCATCAATGATGCGCATGACCCGCAATGCATCCGTGCTGCTCCCCGTTTCCACGGGACGATCCTCTGCAACACACCGCAAGAAAGCCTGGGTCTCGTCATTCCAGGATGTGTCGACGTGAAACGTGGTACGATCCTCATCCTCCCAGGTGGCGGCCGGCGCGGTGGTGCGATTCCTGGCGACGGTGAGCACCTCATCCCCGTAGGTGCCCGACTGGGTCTTGAGCCCGTTCAGGACCATGTAACCGCGTTCGAGGAACACCTCCAACGAGAAGAGGTGCCGCCATTGGGTCATGGTGCTGTGAAGCGACGCCACCACGCCCGTCGAACGATTCCGCAGATTCAGGAAGACGTTGTCCTCGATGCCATCGATCCCCCAATACAGGCTCGAAACCATCCCCTGGATCTCGTCGAAATCCCCAGCCAACAACAGGAAGAGATCGAGCATGTGGATCCCCTGATCAATCAGGATACCGCCCCCGGCCAGGTCCTTCTTCGCCCGCCAGGTCTGAAAATAATCCTGGTCCACGCTCTTCCCATACCGCCCGCGCATCCACAGCAACCGGCCGTATTGGCCCGATTCCACAAGATTCTGGATGGTCTTGATGCTGCCATGGTGGCGGTGATTGAAGCCGTACATGAGCTTCCGACCCGACCGGCGCTCGGCGGCCATAATGACCTCCACCTCGGAGGCGTTGAAGGCGGGCGGCTTTTCGCAAAACGCGTGTTTCCCCGCGTTGAGAGCCGCCACGGTCAGCGGCTTATTGCGATGATTCGGGGTGCAGATGAAGACGGCGTCGATGTGGGGGTCTTCCAGAATCTCCTGCTCGCAGGAGGCCCAGCGAACCCCGGGCACTTCCAAAGCCCCGTTCGCCTGGGGATCATAGATGGCATCCACCCGCCCCAAACCGGAATGGGCCACGGCCGCCGCCCGTGTCCGCCCCATTTTGCCGTACCCAATGATGCCGACGCGTATCATGTCGATGGTCACGATTACCAACCCTGTATCGGAATCCGGCCGTTCGCCGCGCGCACGCACCGTTGCCACGGCGATTTCCCGGCCTGCACCTGTATCTCGCCACCGGCCGCCTTCACCAACGCCAGCCCCGCCGCGACATCCCAAAGCCAAATGTCGTCCTCGCGATAGGCGTCGACTCGACCCGCCGCCAACCAGGCCAGCGACAGCGCCGCGCTCCCCAGCAATCGCACTTTCTTAAAGCCCTGAACCCCGCGCACAAAGGCCGTCAACGAGGCGTCACCATGGTCGCGTGAGGACGGAAAACCCGTGGTGAGAATTCCCTGCGCCGGCTCGGTTACCGCGCTCACCTGCATCACGTCCCCTTCGCACCAAGCTCCAGTACCCACCACTCCCGAATAGCAATGGCCCGATGCCAGGTCATGAACCACCCCCAGCAACGGCTCGTCGCCGCGCCAAAGCCCGATTGAAACACAGGCCAGAGGCAAGCCCCGGCTGTAATTCACGGTTCCATCGAGCGGATCGACCACCCAAAAAACCTGGTCGGACCGCAGACCCGCGTCGGCGCCGTTCTCTTCCGACAAAATGGGGTAGGCACTGCCATCGCGCAGGCGTCGGAAGATCACCTGCTCGGCTTCAATATCGGCTCGGAGCTTGAGGTCCTTCCCCTGGTTGGAACGGACCTCCCTTGCCTGGGCAAGGCCCGCGATCAGGTACTGGCTGGCGGCGGCGGCGGCGGCGCGCGCCAAGATTAAGTCGGGTGGGTTCATGCCACGACGGGCAATCCGAGGTCCCGCAGGAGATTTCGCGCGGCTTCCGTCTCCATCGACAGGCGACAGCGACGGGTGTAGGTCGCCGCATGAGGCGTCAGCAGGACCTGGGGATACTTCAGCAAAGGACCCCGGTAGGGCTCCTCCCAAAAGGCATCCAACCAGGCCTTACCGACACGCCCGGATTCCAACGCCTCCACCAGGGCCGTTTCATCCACCAACCCGCCCCGCGCCGAGTTCAGAATGAGGGCGCCCTGCGGCAACCGGGCCAACTCTTCACGTCCCAAGATGACCTTCTCACCATTGGCATGCAGGGTTACCGCATCGGCCACGGATAAGCCTTGCTCCAACGTCACTGTCGGAAACCCGCCTCCATCGGCGTCCGCCGGCAGGTGGGGGTCGCAAACCAAGATTCGTGCACCCAGCGAACTCAGGGTGGCCGCGACGCGACGTCCGATCCGACCGAAACCAACGACCAGAACCGTCGTTTCGGCGAGGCTCCGACCGATCGATTTGGGCCATTCACCTTGATGGAGCGCGCGGTTCATGGGCTCGAGGTTCCGCAATAGGCAGAGCAGCGCCGCAAGGGTCGCTTCGGCGACGGCTTCCGTCGGACCGTCCGGCGTGCTCGACACTTTGATGCCCATTTCACGAGCGGCCTCTTGATCGACATTGGCCATGCCGATTCCGATCCGGGCCAGAGCCTTGAGCGAACCACGGGCCGCCTCCAGCACCCGACGATTCAGGGGCTCCAGACCCGCTAGAAGTCCGTCCAGTCTATCCCCGACGAGGTACCCCATGATTTCCGGCTCGGTCATGCGCCGGCGGTAGGGATTGGGAACGACCGTCACTCCGGCCGCCTCGAGCAGGCGCAGCGGCGCTGGATCTTCCTGTGCGAACGATGATGCACCGATACCGATTCTCATGAAATCATGACCCATTAGTGTCCGCACTTCCCCGATCGTCGGCCCAACGGCCCGAGATCCGCCAGCCCAGGGCGCGAGGCCTCGGACTCGACTCTCACTCAAGACGCTGCACTCGATCTCAGGCCTGAGCCGATAGCTCTTCCACCAAGGGCAGGACCGCTTCGGCAAATCGGAGATCGTCCTCCGTCTTGATAACGTGTGCCGCCAGGTGACTGATGGGATGAAAACCGACCCTGCCGGCGTACGTGGCGCAGGTGCCGGCCGCCACTGCGGCGAGGTAACTGGAACGCCGCCAACCGGTGATGCTCCAGGCGATCCTTTGAATGGGTCGCAATTCCTGGGAGTTGGTCTTCTCGCGAAAAGTGAAGTTGACCGGCGCCCCTTCGAGCGCGCACTCGATCTGGATCGGCTCGTAACTCAGCAGCGCATCCCACGCGCCCGCAGCCATGGCCCCGACAAACCCGCGGATGTCCGCCACCGTCAGCAACGGCGCGATGCTGTGCACCTGGAACACAGACTCGCAGTCGTGATGCTCCAGAAACTCGGCGACGAACTGCTCGCTGGTAGCCTGGTTATTTCCCAGCGCTTCGGGCCGCTGATGAAACCGGACACCCTCTGAGCGGGCAATATCGCCGAAAGCCGGGTGCTCCGAGTTGACCCAGACTTCGTCGAAGACACCGGCGGCGACACATTTTCGAATGGCTCGAGTGATCAGCGGGACGCCAGCCAGTTCGCGCAGATTTTTCTGGCGCAACCGCTGGCTGCCCATGCGGGCCGGAATCATCGCGAGACGTGCGGAATTCATAGAAGGAGCGAATGGGCCACTTTGATCACCAGCTTGAACACGGTCGGGTGTCGACCGTCGCTCTGTTTCGGCCGATGCCCGTCGGTGGGAAAAAAGATCGCATAATTCCCATCCGTCATTCGCAAGGTCGCGTGGGATTCAGCGGGCAAATAGAATTGGACGTCCTTCGCCATTTGAAACGGGCCGTCGGGAACCAAATGCACGGTGCGCTGCCAATCGATCGTCTCGCCCCCGCGAATGCAGTACTGGAGGTCGACGTATTTCCGGTGGCTCTCATAGCGGCACTCGGCCACGGGAAGGGTCTCGTACCCGTGGATGTTGACATACAGATCCGGCCCGCGCAGTTCGCGAATGCCGGGCTCGGGATCGGGCGGCAGCCGGCGCAGCCAATCGAAAGCGAACCGCCAGGCCTCGTTGCTCAAGAGCGGCGCATAGGCCTCGGTGTCGGATAGGTGTCCGTACAGCATGTTGACTAAAGCGCGGCCAGCCAGCGGCCGCCAAAGGATCGAAGACGTTCCAAGCCATCCCGCCAATCGGTGGTCACCGCCACCGAGAATCGGATGAACTGCTTCTCCCCGTCCGCGGCCCGTCGGGTCGAAACATTCTGCAGAAAATGCCCCAGCGCCTTGCGTCGGCCCGCCTGCGCCCGACGATCGTCCGAACCCAGATCCGCATTCATCTCGGCTTCCCACCGGTCGCCCTCCGGCAACACTTGACCATCCACGAGCGTGCACCAAAGAACCAACTCGGGCGGCCCGCCACGGGGTCCGCGAAACGCACGACACTCGAAGGGCAACGGGCGGCCGCTGATGCTCAATTCGACACGTGTCGGCTGCCCCAAGTCCACCGGCACAAAACCGGCCCCCACCCAGCAGATGTCCGGTGTATGTTCCACCACGCTCATCACGCGCGCGCTCCCGGCAACCCAGTTCGCCGCGAAAACAGTCACCTCATTTCCCGTTTCGGCGATGAAAGTGCCGTTGAAGAGTTCGGGAGTGGCGAGGGTCGCTTGAACGGCCGGGCTCAACGGCTCGGAACGGAACCTCCAGCCGGCGAGTTCCCTGGATATGCTCAGCTTCAATCCCGGATCCTTGGGACGCGGCGCCACGAAGAACCAGGCCCACGCCCCCATCACCGCCGCCAGAAACAAACCCGTAACGGCGCACCACGGCCCCAGAATCCGCCGGTCCATCACGGCTTTCCTTCCCCGAGGGATCCTTGCAGCGCGATCCGCTCGGTTCGCGATACCCGCCACGCCAACAGCACCAATCCCGCGGCGGTGAACACCAGCACACCCCAACCCGCGGCGTCATGAACGCCGCCCACCGCGTCCACGCCGTGTCGTGCGGCCGTCAGCGACAAATAGAGGGACCGCCCAAAATTCCCGGCCACCGCCAACCCAACACCTGCCGCGAGGAAGAACAGCTTCACCCCGGTCCGGCGCAGGGTGAGATCGGCGATGAACAATGCCGCCATGATCGCGGATTGCAGGCTGCGAATGCCGCTGCAGGCCTCATCCACCCCCACCACGCCGCCCGGAAGCACGATGAGGTTGCCACTGCGCGCGGCCGGTATGCCCAGCAGGTTCAACGTCTCCACGTTGAGAACGGCGATCAGACCCTGCAGTCCGAAGACGACCGGGTTCCAGATGAGCTTCGGAATCGGCACCGCAACGAAGAGAAACAACACCGGGAACACCAGGAGGCGCGCCACGGCCCCGCCATTCAACAGCCACAACAGGGACAGCAGAAAGCCCGCGCAGCCGATGCTGAGAGCGAAACTGGAAGCCACCGATCGGGCGACCGCGTATTGGTACAATTCGGCGACAACCACCAACGGCATGCTCACCGCCGCCAGCCACACCGGGCGCCACGGATGAGCGGCCACCGTCGGTGACGGCAACGCGGCCCAGCGTTCCCAAACCAGAAATCCCGCCAGGGGAACCACCAGCCAGCCATGCTGAAATTCGGGCAGAGCCGACCAATGATGCGAGAGATCGGCCAACCACCACCCGAGAATCAGGATCCCCGGAAGATGCAGCAGCCGTCGTGCGCCCGCCGAAATCATGGACGGGTCGCAACCCGGACTGCACGCGGACGGGAGTCGCGGCACAGCGCCGGATCGATCACTTCCAACACCTGCCCCGGCGCCAGCCCTTGGAACCTCAGCACCAACCATCGCGCTTCGGATACGGGAGGCTCCACCATCGTCCGGCGGCGCGACCAAACCGTCGGTGAGAAATCACCCAAAGCCGCCCGCCACTCCCACCCTTCCGGAGTCAGTTCGCGCCACTCGCCGTGGCGCCAAACCTCGCCATCCGCCGTCATGAGGAACAGCTGGCCAAATGGCCGGCCCGCGGCGCTCGGCGCCTTCACCCGTGCACAAAACCAATCACGCGTCTGCTTTCCACGCGGCAGTT
The DNA here is from genome assembly GCA_016795425.1 of Verrucomicrobiales bacterium. GTDB lineage: Bacteria > Verrucomicrobiota > Verrucomicrobiia > Limisphaerales > CAIMTB01 > CAIMTB01. The sequence goes on along the minus strand of JAEUHG010000179.1, from coordinate 17,791 downwards.
CCAGAAATAGCGCCACGTCTCCTTGCGGGCCGCCGGGCCGGCGAATCTCGAACGTATACTCACCCGGATGCGTTTCGAAAACCTGCCAGGCATCGGGCTGGGATCCTCGGGCCAGGAAATCTCGCCAACCGAATCGATGCCACGCGGTGGGGTTCTCCACCACGGGTTGCCAGAGCACGCTGGCGTCATCGGCAGCCCCGTCTTCCGCCCGCCACCGAATTCTTACCCGGCCAGAATCACCCGGCGCGACTCCGGAACACTGGACCGAGACCGGAACGGCCACGTGGCTTTGCGGTTGAATCACCACATCGCCATGGCAAACGGAGGCGTCCGATATCGACGACGTCCCGCAGGTCCAACCCGTCGGGGTTTCGATTTCCCACCGCCCGCGCACCGGTTCCACACCGAAGTTGTAGAGATCCAGAGACGCATCTCCGCGTGCGCCACGGAGCAACCGTTGCGTCTGGCTTGGTTTGTCGGTCACCCAACCGCTCCCGGCGCGCCACCGCACGACAACCGTGGAACGAAGGGTGCCGGCAGCCGGTACCGTGGCGAGTTCCCGGCGCAGGGACCGCTTCCACCCCGGAGCGGACGTGCGGCGCATCGACGGACTTTCCAATGGGGCATTCAGGCGTTCCCAACGGCACCCTTCCAATTCAAACCGCCCCGGCGGGGTCCTCCAATGCACGTTGCGTTCGGGGGCGAGTTCAACCTGCGGCATCTGGGAGGGCACCAGCGAGGTCGCCGCATCCAGTCCCACGTGAATCTCTGGCACCGAACGAGGCCAGCGCAGCGTCAATCGCAATCGTTCCAAGGCCGGGGGCGGGGAGTTCCAAGCCGGACCGCCGGACTCGCGGGGGCGACCGGGGGACCACAGCATCGTCCACCACCGGCCATCGGCCTCCTCCAGAACGACACCGATGCTGGCGCCGCTCCGCTGATGCACCAGCCGCCAGAGTGGCCGGGTGCCCTCCAGGCGTCGGGCCATGGCGATCACCGAATCCAATGCGGGATAACCTCGGCCCGCGGAATCGCTCAAGCCGAGTTCCCACGACGAGAGCCGGAAAGCATCCAGCGAGAAAACAAAATGGCGCGCCACACCGCCGATCCACGACTCGGCCATGGCGCGCTCGTGAAATGCCGCCTGCCGCCCGAGCGTGTCGAGATCGTCGACCAAGCTCTGCGGCATCTGGAGGTAACCCACTTCCGTCACCCAAAGGGGCGCCTGCCATCCCAACGCCTCGGTGAAGCTACGGTGCTGTGCCAGGAAATCGGGATAATCCGCTGCCCAACCGTAAAAGTGGATGTTCCACCCATCCGTCCAACGCGCGACCCCGTTCTGTGCCAATTCCACCGCATACCGAGAGGGAGCAAAGGCAAGGGACGGCATGAGAATGGTCGCATTTGGCGCCTTGGATCGAATCCCCCACCAGGCGGCCTTCAGCACCGCCGCCATGTCGGATGCATTGTCGCTGACGAAATAGAAGTCCGGTTCGTTCCACACCTCCCAGGCTACCGGAGCCCCATCGCCGGTCGGAATCCGATCGCGACCGGCGCGATAGACTTCAAAGAGATCGGAAGGCAACGGTCCCGATTCCGGGGTCGGGGCCGAAAGATAATGCCGGATATCATCGATGCGCCGGAACCCGAAAGCCGCCGTCGTGGCCGAATGCCCGCGGATCCAGGCCAAGCCACCTCGAGTCTGCAACCCAGAAAGCAACGTCGAAGAGGTGGACGATCCTCCTTGTTCGACCAGAGCCCCGCCAAACTCGGTGCCCGCCCGCGTCCTTCCCTGCCCTCCAGCCAGCAGGATCAATCCGAGGCAAGCCCCCAGCCAATTCCAACTCCTCTCATCCACCGCTTGGGACCGCGTGACTCGCATTCGGACCGCCAGCGGTCTTGCCAGGTGTTGGAGATGGCACCCACCCGCTTTGCCTCCACGGGCCAGACGACGCGTGCCGGCTTAGGTTCGCAGCGTCCCTGAAGCCATCTCGCTCAGAAAATCCGCATAAGTCCGCCGCAACCCGCTGACCAGGTCGATGGAAGCCGACCACCCGGAGGATGTCAGGCGTCCGACATCCAACAGTTTGCGCGGTGTTCCATCGGGCTTGGAGGCGTCCCAGGCCAACCCGCCCGCGAACCCCGTGGTCTCCCGCACGCACTCCGCGAGTTCGCGAATCGTGACGTCCGTACCCGTGCCGACGTTGACCCAATCGGGCGGATCCTCGAGTCCCAGCAGATGCACGCAGGCGGCCGCCAGATCATCGACGTGAAGGAATTCGCGACGCGGCGATCCGCTGCCCCAGAGCACGACCTCGGACAAACCGGTGGTCCGCGCCTCATGAAACCGACGCAACAAGGCGGGGATCACGTGGGAATGGGTGGGGTGATAGAAATCGCCGGGACCATAAAGGTTGGTCGGCATCGCCGAATGGAACAGCACGCCGTGCTGACGCCGGTAGAACTGCGCCAGCTTCAGCCCGGCGATTTTGGCGATGGCATACGCCTCATTCGTCGGCTCCAACGGGCCGGTCAGAAGACTATCCTCTCGGATGGGTTGGGGCGCGTGCTTCGGATAAATGCAGGAACTCCCGAGAAACAGCAGGCGCTTCACGCCCTGACGGAACGCGCCGTGAATCGTGTTCAGGGCGATCGCCAGGTTTTCCTGAAGAAACGCCGCGGGAAACGACTGATTGGCGTGAATGCCCCCCACCCGAGCCGCGGCGATGATCGCGACCGACGGCTTGGACTCGCGATAAAACGCCTCTACCGCCGCGCCGTCGGTGAGATCCAGTTCCGACCGACCGCGCAACACCAGGTCGCTGGCGCCCAGCGCGCGCAATCGCCGAACCAGGGCCGAACCGACCATGCCCCGGTGGCCGGCGATGAAGATGCGTTGGTGTGGATCGAAGGACATCGCTGCTTCAGGTGCTGGTGGCTTCCTTCACCGCCTTCTCGTGTTTCGCCAGGGTGAGATCAGCGTCGACCATGATCCGCACCAATTCCTTGAAGCGCACCTTGGGTTCCCAACCGAGAATGCGCCGGGCCTTCTCAGGATTCCCGATCAACAGATCGACTTCCGCCGGACGCTCATAACGCGAGTCGTGCTTCACAAACTGTCGCCAGTCGAGGCCCAAATGCGAAAACGCCTCCTCGCAGAAGTCCTGGACGGAATGCGTCTCGTTAGTCGCCACGACAAAATCGTCCGGCTGTTCCTGCTGAAGCATGAGCCACATCATGGCGACATACTCCTTGGCATATCCCCAGTCGCGGCGTGCGCCAAGGTTGCCAAGATACAGGCGATCCTGAAGACCGACTTTGATGCGCGTCGCCGCCCGGGTGATCTTGCGCGTCACGAAGGTCTCCCCGCGCCGCGGGGATTCATGATTGAAGAGAATGCCATTGCTCGCGTGCAGACCGTAGGATTCCCGGAAATTCACGGTGAGCCAGTGGGCATAGACCTTCGCGCAGGCGTACGGGGACCGCGGCCAGAACGGGGTCTGCTCCGTCTGCGGCACTTCCTGGACCTTGCCGAACATTTCCGAGGAACTGGCCTGGTAGAAGCGCACTTTCTTCACCAAACCGGCCTCTCGGATCGCCTCGAGAATGCGGACCGTACCAAGTCCCACCACATCGCCCGTGTACTCGGGAATGTCGAAGGAAACGCGGACGTGGCTTTGCGCACCCAGATTGTAGATCTCGTCGGGCTCGAGGTCATACAACAGTTTCACCATCTGCACGGAGTCGGCGAGATCGCCGTAGTGCAGGTGCAACCGGACTCCGTGAATGTGCGGATCCTGGTAGAGATGATCGATGCGTTGGGTGTTGAAGGTCGAAGCCCTGCGGATGATCCCGTGGACCTCATACCCTTTCTCCAACAGTAATTCCGCCAGGTAGGAACCGTCTTGACCGGTAATTCCGGTAATCAGGGCTTTTTTCACAACTTGCCTGTGGATGGAAACAACCGCATCGACGGTCTCGCCGGCCCGCCGCCCCCATTCTCTTTACTGGCACCGGCGGGAAGCTTTTCAGCCCTCCGTGTGCCGGGCGAACCAACGCACGGTTTCTCGCAGGTCCGCGGTGAAGTCCGCGCCGGCCTTTAAACCCAGCCACTGCACCGCCCGCTGGATATCCGCGCAAGAATGCCTCACATCTCCGGGCCGGAAATCCCCGTGCACCGGCGTTATCCTGGCCGCCTCGGGTCGCGCCTTCAAAACTTCGTTGCGAATCAGCTCGAAGAGATGATTCAACGTCGTGGCGGCGCCGAGTCCGACGTTGAAGACGGCGGGCGCCTCCGACGACAGTGCCGCAGTAGCGGCCGTCAGATTGGCGTGCACGACGGTTTGAACCGGACAGAAATCACGGCTGGACTGCCCGTCGCCGTGGATCCGCACTTCCCGTCCCGCCAACATCGCCTGGATCCAGCGCGGAATCACCGCGGCGTAAGCACCGGCGGGATCCTGGCGTGGACCAAACACATTGAAGTAGCGCAGGCCGATGGCTTCGAGTCCGTAACATCGACGGAGGACGGCGGAATAATCCTCGTTGAACCGTTTGGAAAGCGCGTAAGGCGAGAGCGGCGCACCGATCCGATCCTCGCGGGCCGGATTGTCCGTGCAATCACCATAGACCGCGCTGCTGGAGGCGTAGACCACTCGTGTCACCCGCGCTTCTCGCGCGGCCAGCATCACATTGAGAAAGCCGGTGACGTTGGTCTCATGCGTCTCGGCCGGGTCCTCCAAGGACCTCGGAACCGAACCAATCGCCGCCTGATGCAGCACCCAATGGCATCCATCAAGTGCCGTCACCCACGGACCGCGTTGCCGGATATCGGACTCGACGAACTGGAACCGACCCCATTGCTCCGGGGTGACCCGGTTTCGCACTTCCTCCAGGTTGCCGGAACTCCCCGTGCTGAGGTTGTCGACGCCGACCACCGACGCGTCCTGTCGCAGGAGCGCCTCCAGAAGGTGCGAGCCGATAAAGCCGGCGACCCCCGTCACACACCATTTCGATGCGGTCATCGCTCGATCCCCGCCCATGAACCCTGTCAGCGACCGCTCGCCAGGAACTCCGAGATCGCGGACACGACCTCCTCCCGCTGCGCTTCGGTGAGTTCAGGAAAGATGGGAAGGCTGATGACTTCCGATGCCAGTTGGTCACTCACCGGCCAAGGGCCCCGGTCCACCCTCCCGGCGGCGAAGCACGGCTGGGCATGCAACGGGACCGGGTAGTAGATCTCAGATCCAATCCCCCTCAATGATAGGTGCTCGCGCAACGCATCCCGCCGGCCCTGTCCCGGAACCCGCAGTGTGTACTGGTTCCAGATGTGGGTGACGTGTGGGTAAGCCACCGGCAGCACCAGTCGGGCGGTGGCCGCCTTCGCACCGCCGCGACAACCGCAATCCGCAGGACTGGCGACGACTACCCCCTCCAACCCTTTCAAGCGTGCCGTGTAATCGGCGGCGTTTGCTTGCCGGCAACGCGTGTAGGTTTCGTAGTGCGGCAACTTGACCGCGAGGAAAGCCGCTTGCAGGGGATCCATCCGGAAGTTGGCCCCGACCAGATGATGATAATACTTCGGCTTGGCACCATGAGTCCGCAGCAAACGCGCCTTCTCCGCCAAGGCTTCATCCCGAGCCACCAACAGCCCCGCATCCCCCAACGCTCCCAGATTCTTGCTGGGAAAAAAGCTGTAGGTCGCGAAATCCCCAAACGCGCCGACCTTTTTGCCCCGGTATTCCGCCCCCAGCGCCTGAGCTCCATCCTCGATCACCGCCAATCCGTGCTTCTTCGCCAATCCCATGACGCTGTCCATGTCGGCCGCCTGCCCGAAAAGATGCACCGGAATCACGGCTTTGGTCCGGGAGGAGATCCGACGCTCGGCATCGGCGACATCCAGGTTGAAGCAGATGGGACAGGCATCCGCGAAGACAGGCGTCGCGCCCACCCGTGACACGCACCCCCCGGTGGCAAAAAAGGTGAACGAGGGTACCAACACTTCGTCTCCGGGACCGATTCCCAAGGTCATCAACGCCAGCAAAAGCGCGTCGGTCCCCGATGAGATTCCCAACGCAAAGGGGGCCCCGGCAAGGGGAGCGACGGCCCGTTCGAAAGCGTCCATCTCGGAGCCCAGGATGTATTGCCCGGACCGCAGGACGCGGTCGAACGCCGCCGTCAGTTCGCCGTGAAGGGCGAGATTCTGCTGCTTCAAATCCAACAAGGGTACAGCCATAGATGGAAAGCGGACTTCGTCCCGGTCAGTTCGCAACGGCCTCAACCCAAAGCGAACCTACATCCTCCCGCAGATGGTGGAACCAACACGCTTCGCCCAGCGCAGCAGATTGAAGTTGAACGAACAAGACCAGATTCCAGCCCACCAGGACACTCCTCGCGCAAGAGCATGCCCCGGAGCCAAAATACCAGGAGCCGCAGCGATCCTCCGCTCGGTGCCGCTGCCAGGCCAGCCGGCTCTTCGAAGCCCAACCTTGGACTCATCTCCCTCTTTCCGATAGGTAAGAGAAAAGAATGAATTGAAACACTTTGGGTTCTCATGGCTGCATGGTGGCGACGATCGCACGACTGCGGCGCCGCGCGCTTGAGCGATCGGGCGACACCCAAAGCCTGGCGTGAACACCAACGAGCCTGAGCCCCAGCCGTCGACGCCTCGGTCCCAACCGGAGACCCCACCTCCGGTCGGGCCGGTCGCTCCTCCGATCCCCGGCCCGACGCCGACGACCGTGGTGCCCCCGACCTCGGCACCCGCCCCGCCCCCATCATCGGGCACCATCCATTCCAACGAGACAGATCCTCCGAAAGAAGGCGGGGAAGACTGGTGGAAACGCCTCCTGGTGGTTGCCGGATTCACTTTTGTGAACGGCTTTGTCGCCCTCCGAGCATTTACGACCTGCCTCGGGCTGACACCCCAGGACTTCGTGTTCGGGGACTACGACTACTTCATCCAAGGGTTGCTGTATCTCTTGGGCGATTACCAAGTATTCACCGTGTGGAGCGCCGACGATCTGCCCTACGGGCTCATCCTGTTGGCAACTTGGGTTCTACTCTGGCTCACGCTCCAATTCTCCTTCGTCTGGAGATTTCGACGGCCCATGGTCCTTCCCCTCGCCCTTGCCCTGTTGGCCGTCATTGTGACCATCGTGGGGACCCACCACGGACGCCTGCGCGCCAAGAACTTCAAACGCCTCTCCCAATTCCTCCCCCCGGTCATCGTTCGGTATCATCCTCTGGGTGATGAGACCGCGACGGCGATCGCTGCCGGACGTCTCGTAGCCCGGAATGACAAGGTCGTGTGCCTGACCCGAATCCACGGTTGGAAGGTGGGCCCGGAGGACTGGGTGGATCCCGGGGATTTGGACGTTCGGTTTGTGATTCTCCCTATGGAGCGGGTCGAATCTCTGAGCGTGAACGTCGATTGACTTCTTAATAACGGTCCAGCCTCCCATGAAATCCGCCATCACTCTATTCCGCCGAGCCACCGCCTTGCTCACGGCCCTGTTCCTCCATGTTACCACCCGGGGGGAGACCCCCTCTGAGGCGTACTTGGTGACGCATCTCACCAAGAATCAGCAATTCACAGGTCGCTTGGTACCCTCGGCAGCCACCAACCTTGCCGAAGAAATCTTGATCTTCGACTGCAAGTCCCAAAAACAGCGCGGTCCTTTTCGAAAGAAAGATGGTTATCAATGGAAACAGGATCCGAACATCTGTGACGGTCGTGTCATTGCCATATCTGCAGGATTTTTGAAGGAACTGAGGGACACCCCCATCCTGCACCTGGCCGACACCAACGCCTACGCCTTCGAAAACCCGGACGAGCGCACGATGACGGTGGTCATTCCCGTCAACTTCAAGAAACCCGAAACGTTGAGGGAATTGTCCCGCCTGTTGGGAAGCGACGTTCTCGTTGGAGCGAATTTTTCCGCCGATGGCAAAGGCCTTCTCACCCTGCGCTCAGCCCAGTCACCCTCGACACTTGAAAAAACACTGTCGGTGATTGGCACGGACGGAAAGGAACGGGAACCGTTGGCCGTCAAAGGCCCGGTCGATCCCAAGGACCCCGTGATCTCGGTCATGGAAGCCATCCGAAAGGCGCCTGGCCCGCAACACTAGCGACGGCCCAAATGTCATCCGCACCGGGATGCACCCCGCCGACACGTCCCCCAAGCACTGACCTAGCCACCGGCCGACGGTGCGGCGGACGGATCAATGCGATAACGGCGCCCCGATTCCACCTCCAGGCGTCCCGGAACCTGGTCCGGCAGGAAGCGCCCGGACAGGACCGCCCGAACGTCGGCAATCACTTCTTTGCGGATGCGGTAATATTGGTGATTCGCATGCGCCGTCTTGGTGTGGTCACACCGGGAACAGTCGATCGCCACGATTCGGGTGCTGAGACCCGAGAACGATTTCGGTCCATGCACCCCCAACCGGTTCGGATTGAACTTGGTGGTGTCGCTGATGAGCAACGCCTTGTCCCCGCGGCTGTGGTAGACATGGATCGCCGCGGCAAGCTCCGGAAGACGCTCCATCTTGTGATCCACTTCGAAGGTGTCGTCGTCCTCATCAGCCGCCATCAAGAAGGCGTTGCTGAAGATGGTCGGCAGATGCGCCTGGTCCACCAGGCTTGCCAAGGACAACACGGCATGCCGCAACGCCCAATTCCCCATGCTGTGCGCCACCAGGTGGATGCCTTGTTCGCAGCGGCCCGATTCTTGATCGGTCAGAAAATCGACGAGCCGCCTCATGAACCGAGCCACCGCCACTCCTGAAGCGGCCGCATCCATGCGATCGTTGTGGTATTCCCACGGTGGCGAGACGCGTCCGTTCGAGGGCCAGGAGAACACGACGACGTGGGGTTCGTAGACGTCTCCGCTGCTGCCACCGTCGTTCTCCGAAGAACGGCGCTCGATGAGATACGCCTGTTTGATCTGGGCCGCCCGTTTCAAACTCGTTTCAAAGTCACAGGCGAACCCGTGGATCAACACCACCACATCACGTCGATCCACGCTGATCTCCCTCCGCAGGTCCTCGAAGAACTTCTTGCTGCCCACCAGCTTCTCAACGCCGTCCTCGGCGATCTCAGGAAAGACCTCGACCTGTCGCACCGCGTATTTCTCGTCAGGATCCTGGGAGTTGGTTTCCGACAACTGCGCCTTCCCGACTCGGTAGAACATGGGTCCATCGGCATGAAACCGGTCTCCGAAATGGGTTTTACCGTCGCTGATCGAGTTTCGGTTGGTCGCAAAGTAGACAGGAATCATGGTGATTGTGGATGGGCAGTTGACCGACACATCCGTGCCCCCTCCCTGGATCGGTGGCCCCAGGATAGGGTTCCGACGGCCCGGATTTCGACGAGTTTGGAGAGGTTGGCGAACCGTTCAGGCCCCAGCAAGGGGGATTCGGCGCAGAAAGGTTCGCGCGGCGCCTTCGGAGAGGTCGCCGCCTCGTCCATCATGGCCGAGGGTCCGGCGGGACAGCGCCTTCCGCGCGCACTTGGTTCGAGTCGCTGCCCTCCATTCCGAGTGACCTTCCATCGGACTGCGCCGCTCGCAAAGTGCATTGACACAACGCGCTCCCGGGCCTCGGGATGACGCATCCCGATGATCACTCACGTCTGCCTGTTAAGCGGGGACCTGATGGCCAATGTCATTGGGGCACTGCACGACCAGGCGGATCGCGTCATTCCCGTGGCGACCCCGGCGGCCTGCCGTCTGGTCGACTTTCTGCGCGACGCCTTGCGCGCTGCCGGGTCGCACGTAACGGTCGCGACGCCCATCGAAGTGCCTCCCTTCGATCTCGATGAATGCCTCGCCGCTCTGCGGCGTGTCGCGGACGACTGTCCGGAGGCCTCCTACAACTGGACCGGCGGAACCAAGGTGATGAGTTTCGCCGCCCGTCGAGTCGCTGAGGAACGCCGCGCACGCGCGCTCTTCGTGCGAACGGCCAGCCGCGAAATCCACATCGAAGACCTGGCCTCGGGCACCTCCCGTGTGGATGTGACCGATGCCCTGCGACTCGGATTGAACCTGCTCGCCCACTTCCGGGCGGCTGGACACACCGTGGACGCTGCCCAGACACCGGCGGACTTCGCCCACCAATACACCCCCAGCCCGGACTTGGTGATCGCTGCCAACGCGATCCTGGACGCGAGCCCCTCCGAACGCGGAGACCTTTTTCAACTCGCAGGCGCCGATCGATTGCCCATCACGCCGCGCCGACTGAACTCCGGCTTTCTCTACATCCTCAAGCGCGCGAGCTTGATCGAACCCGGTCCGGAGCCCGGCTCCTTTCTGCTGGCCGCCAACACAGCACTTCCCAAGTTTCACCTGGAATCCGCCTACGACGCCAATGCGCGGTTCCTGCGCGCGTCCTTTCTGGAGGTGTTCCTATGGGCTCAAATCCGCGAGCGTTGTGGTGTCACCGACGTGGGCTGGGCCATTCGCCTAAACCCAGGGGAGCAAGGACGGATGGCGGAGATCGACATCGCTGTCTCCGGCGACGGCCGATTGCTCATCATCGAGGCCAAGACCAACGTCGAACTTTCCAGGTTGTCCGACTTGATCGAAGAACAAGCGGCGCGGTGCCGTCGACTGGGAGGTCCTTTCGCCCGGTGGATGCTCTATATCCACAAGTTTCGAGCTGAGCATGCGGCGTTGGATGCCAACGCAATAATCGCCGCCCAAGAGGCCCGCGCGGAGGATTACGGCGGCCGACTCGTCTGGCATGACGACCTCAATGACCTGCCCCGAATCGTCGGAGGCCTGCTCGAAGACCGAGAGATTTCCGCCTAATCCGCCCAGCGCAGCCGGAAGAGACAGTTGGTGGCGGCCAACGGAAGCCGGACTTCGTGCCGTCTGCCGGCGAGGGAGACGGAACCCTCTACCGCGGTCCACTGGGCTGGTTCTGCGGAGCGAACCGGGGCCGTCTCGAGAACAAATCCGGGATTCGGCGCCGGCCATGAGACCACCACGCCGTCTCCCGCCAAGGCCGCCGTCAGTGACGGTTCGTAAGCCACTTTGATGACGCAACCATCCGACCGTCCGCCGCCGTAGACGGTCTGAGCGACGTTGGTGCTGCTGATTGGAAACGTCCCGACCGACCGCACCCGGCCAGCGATGTAGGCGTTGCCCGCAGGATCCAAATCGACTGCATACGCCACGTCATCGCCTCCCCCGCCGATGAAGGTCGCCTCCACGGAGAGATCAGGCGCCAGACGGCCAATCACCAAATCAATGAAGCCGGAGTTGGTGGCATACAGCGAAACGTTGGTGGAAATCCCTGGCAGCACGATGGAGAGCGATTCCCCAACGAAATGCAGGCGACCCGCCGCATCGGACCGACCATCCCACAAAATATCGGTGCTCGCCCCGCCGTAATAACTCGAGAACTCGACCGACATGCCATCCGCCGACAGTCGCGCCAGCAGGGCATCGATGCCACCTGCATTCGTGCTCTGCAGCGGATGGATGACCGGCAGATTGGTCGAAATCGTCTGCCCCACCACCCAGAACGCACCATCCTGGCCGCGCGTCAGCCGCAGTCCCAGGTCATCGGAGTTGCCGCCGAAATACTGTGCGTAAACAAAGGATCCATCGGCACCGCGCACCCCTGCCCTCAGGATGTCCGCCCCCCCGGAATTGGTCGGCGAACCGCCGCCCATCACCGTGAGGTTGGTTGAAAACGTGAGGCCCACCGCATGCACAACCCCACCGTCCCCGAGAGCCACCCCTTCGAGGGTATCGAAACTCGAACCCCCCAGGTAGGTCCCCGACACCAAGGCACCCAGGTTCGCGTCGAAGACAGCCAGAAAACCATCGGTGCTGCCTCCGTTGGTGGACTGTCCGGAACTCGCCGGAAACACGAGGTTGGTCGAGGTGGTGCTGCCGACGGCGGCTACGGATCCGCTGTCCGCCACCACCAGATCGATCACCTGATCTTCACCGCTACCACCGAAAAAGGTGGAGGCCACGAGACCCGACCCGTCGGCTTTGAGCCGGGTCACGAACGCCTCCAGAGGCAAACGGGTGGTAAAACGATTGGTGAGCCCATCGATGGTCGATTGCAGGGCCCCGGTCGTGATGGGGAAGTTGGTCGAAGTCGTGAAGCCCGCCACCACCGGTTCCCCGCCCGCGGCCAGGCCAATGGCGAAGGCCACGTCTAAGTCTACCCCTCCGAGAAAGGTCAACCACTCGAACGAAGTCCCGTCGTGATTGAGTTTGCCCACGAAGGCATCACCCGCAACGCCGGTCAAACCGCCCTGGAAATTGGTGCGAAAGCTGTTCGTCGAGGCCACGCGGATGGCGCTGAAGTTGGGGGATTCGGTCTCCCCGGCCACGTAGGCCGAACCCTGGGAGTCCACGGCGATGTCCCAGCACTGGTCCAGACCCAGGCCGCCGACGAGGGTGGAATAACTGAGCACCGGATCGATGACCAACGGACGGGCCGCGTCATGAGTTCCCACTTCAAACCCCACCGATCCATCTTCGTTCAACCGATACGCCACTTCCACGGCGTCTTTCCCGCCCGGCCGCACCTGGTAGGCCACGGGCCGGCGCTGCAGGAGCTTTCCTTTGCCCGTTTCCAGTTCGAGACCTCCGTCCTCCGATAGCCTCACCCGCCGCACGCCATCGAATCGCAGGCGTGCGGACGCCACCGAAACCCCCGGCGCGACGTGCAGGTCGTACTCGAGCTCGCGGTTGTTTCCGTAATAGGCCACGTCAATCCCAGGATACACGCCGCGGTAAACCACCCGCGCGTGCGGCTGAATCCCGATTTGCCATTGGCGAGGATCGTTTCCCTTCAGCCGATGAATCCGCCCGGACAAGGGCGCTTGTGCCTCCGCCGTGGCGGCACTCGAGGCGCCTTCCAGACGAACACCGACTAATTCCAGGGCCGACGCCGAGGCACGGCGCCGCTCGAATCGTCCGGAGGGGACCGACACCGCGGGATCCCCGGAGTTTCCCGTCCCGGTCGGCAAAGCGAGCAATGCACCCTCGGGTCCGACAAAGACGGTGTATCCCTGGCCTTGGGCGACATACCCAGCCCCGGCCGGCGCGCCTTCACTCACGGGCTCAAAGGCCAGCGGCAAGCGCGCGTTGGCGACCCGCCGCGCCGCCGCCATCGGCACGTCCGGCCCCCCGGCACCGACCCGGGCTACCGCCGACAGCAGCGGGGCATTTCTTCCGGAAGATTCCGCCGCCGAGGTGAGGCTCTCGAGGGAAAACGCCCCGGCCCCTGGAGACGCCACAGTCAACAACAGCACCGAACCCAGGGCGCGAACGCCTGGATAGGACAGGATCCGGGCCGCGATTTGGCCCCGCATCTGGTTCATAATTGAGTGACCCAAAACGACCGCGAGAGTCTGCTGGCTCCCTTTCCGGGGTGTCAAAGGATTTGCCCGCCCCCTTAGGCCAGCGATTCCGCCACGGCACGAGCAAAATAGGTGATCACCAGGTCGGCCCCGGCACGCTTGATTCCCAGCAGGGATTCATCCCGAACCGCCGCCAGGTCGAGCCACCCCCGCTCCGCCGCCGCATGCAAAGCCGCATACTCTCCAGAAACCTGATAGGCCACCAGCGGCAATCGGGTCTGCCCGCGCAGCCGTTGAAGGATGTCCAGGTAGGGTCCCGCCGGTTTCACCATGAGCAAATCCGCACCCTCCACCTCGTCCAACAGCGCGTCGGCGATGGCCTCCCGCGGATTCGCCGGATTCAACTGATACGTCCGCTTGTCCAGGTACTTGCCGCCGGCCGCGGAACGGCTCCCCACGGCATCTCGAAACGGACCGTAGAAGGCCGATGCGAACTTGGCGGCATAGGCGAGCACGAGTGTCTGAGTCCGGCCGGCGCCATCCAACGCCGAACGAATTGCTCCGACCCGACCATCCATCATGTCCGAAGGCGCCACCCAATCGCTGCCTGCAGCCGCCTGCAGAACAGCCATGTCTGCCAAACGGCGCACCGTCGCATCGTTATCCACATCGACGCCCGCCGCATTCAACAATCCGTCGTGCCCGTGGCTGGTGTACGGATCCAGCGCGACATCTGTCACCACCACCATTTCAGGCGCCGCCTTCTTCACAGCCCGCACCGCCTGGCAAATGAGGTTGTTCGGATTCAGCGCTTCCGTTCCGTCAGCGTCCTTCAGCTCCGGCGGCGTCACCGGAAAGAGCGCCACCGCCTTGACTCCGAGGCGCCACAGTTCCTCGGCTTCGGTGGCCACGGTCTCAAGGGACAATCGATGGACTCCAGGCAGAGAAGTCACCGGAATGCGCGCTTGGTCGCCGGCATGTACAAAGAGCGGAGCGATCAAGTCGTCGACCGTGACACGCGTTTCCTGCACCAAGGCACGGACCGCCGCCGATTGTCGGAGCCGACGCGGTCGCCGACGCAATTCCAGGGGATCTGCACTTCCCATGAGGGGATTCTGAACCGATCACCCGCCGCTGACCAGCGATCATGAGGACGGGTGCCCGAGGGCGCCAAGCCGACCCTTGAGAATCGCCCCGAACTCCCCGAACCTCTCTCAGTTTCGAGTCCATGACCTCTCTCATCTCCGGCCCGCGCCCCCGGCCTACCCCATCGACATGGCGCTCCTGGCTGCTGGCCATTCCCGTGCTCGCCACAATGACCGTAGCAGCGGCCATACAGGGCCCGTTCCCCCCCACCGAACTTCCCGACTTGCGATACACGAATGACTTTTTTCCGGGAACCCTCTACGCCACCAACGTCCCCAACCCTGCCGATCTCCTCGGATTCCCGACCGGCGAACGTGCTGCCACCAGCACCGAAATCGAACGCTGTTTCAAAGCCTGGTCCACGGCCCTCCCCGATCGCACCCGTCTGGTGGAATACGCCCGCAGCCATGAAGGGCGTCCCCTGCATTACCTCATCCTGACTGCTCCCCAAAACCTCGCCCGACTCGATGAAATCGAGGCTGACCTGCGTCGGCTGGGAGATCCGCGAACCACCGACAAATCCCAGGCCGAGGCCATCCTGGCACGCACGCCGCCCGTGGCTTGGTTTGCCGCAACCATTCACGGGGATGAAACGGAAGGTTCCGATGCCGCGCTGGTCCTGACCTACCACCTGCTCGCCGCCAACGATCAGGACGTCCGGAGCCTGCTCGACAGCCTGGTCATCATCATTGATCCCCTCATGAATCCTGATGGCCGCGATCGGTTTGTGAAGATGATCGCCGAACATCGAGGCACCACGCCGAACCTCGACGAGCAATCGCTGCTTCATGCCGGTTACTGGCCCTGGGGTCGCGGCAATCATTACCTCTTCGATCTCAATCGCGACTACCTCTACGCCGTCCACCCGGAAACCCGGGGTCGCATCCGCGAAATCGCGCGCTGGAATCCCACGCTCTTTATTGATGCCCACGGAATGGGCGCCCAGGACACCCACCTCTTCGGCCCTCCCAGAGAACCCATCAACCCGCATGTCCCGCAACACCGGCGAAACTGGGAAAACCTTTTCAGCCAGGAACAGGCCCGGGCGTTCGACCAACGGGGCCTGCTCTATTATAACGGCGAATGGGCCGAGGAATGGTACCCCGGCTACACCGACAGCCTGGCCACCTTTCGCGGCGGCATTGGCATCCTCTACGAACAAGCCCGTATCGCCGCCGACGGCGTCCGCCGCCCGGGCGGTCGCATTCTCAGCTACCGAGAATCGGTCCTGCACCACGTCGTGGGGGCCATGGCCAATTTCCAGACGGTAAAAGCCCACGGCCGCGATCTGCTGGCCGGCTTCCACGCCACCCGATCCCTCGCCGTGGATCCGAACGGTCCCTACGGCCGGCGTTCGTTCGCGGTGTTGCCCACAGGCAACCGGTCCCGACTCCAGGCCCTGATCGATACCCTGCAAATCCATGGCTTCGAACTCCACCGGTCCACCCGTGACATCACCCCCGTCACCGCCACCGATCAACTCGGACGAACCTTTGACTCCTTTACCGTGCCATCCGGGTCTCTGCTCATTCCCAACCGCCAGCCGCTCGGGCACCTGCTCGCCGCCTTCCTCGAGTTCGATCCCAAACTCTCCGCCGACGCCCTCGAAGACGAACGACGCGAAGTGCTGCGCACGGGTGGATCTCGGATCTACGATTCGACGGCCTGGAATCTCACCCAGATGTTTGGCCTGCCAGCGGTGACCCTCGCTTCGGACCTTCCTCCAGACACCGAGCCCCTGGGGCCAGCCCCCGCACCAACTCCCCAGCACGCCGACACTCCCCCGCCCGTGGGCTGGGTCTTCACGGGTGCCGACGACCTGTCCGTCACTGCGGCCGCCCGACTTCTCGAACGCGGCGTCCAACTGCGAGCAGCCACCAAGGAATTCCGAATCGACGACCAAACCTTCGCGCGCGGATCCATCGTGGTGACTCGTCTCGATAATCGCGCGGTCACCGGCAACCTCGCGGCGCTGGTCCACCAGGCCGGCGCTGAGTCCGGCCTTGCGCCCACCGCCCTTCGTTCCGGGCTCGGCGTGGGAGACCTGCCCGATCTCGGTGGCTCGCTCTTTCCCCTTCTCACGCCGCCTCGCATCGCCACTGCGGGACGCGAGGCCACCCAATTCACCGACTACGGATTCACCTGGTTCCTCCTCGATCACCGCCTCGCCATCCGGCATTCCCAACTCGACCTCAACAACCTCGGCGATCTTGACCGCTACAATGTGTTGATCCTGCCGGATGGCGGCTCCGACATCGTTGCTCCGGTCCGCGATCGCCTCAAAGACTGGGTCAGAAACGGAGGCACTCTCGTCGCTATCGGGGATACAACCCGGGCGTTCATCCGGGAGGAAGCGGGCTTCAGTCGTGTGCGGGACCTGCCCACTGTCCTGCCCAAACTCGCCGACTATGAACTCACCGTGCAACGCGAGTGGTTGAGTCGCGCCGGCCCAATGCCCGCCACCACCAACGTCTGGGCCTATCTGGCTCCCACCAAAATCGATTACCCGTGGCAGGCGACCGCCGGTCCACACTCCGACGAGAAGGAATTGAAAAAGCGCGACGCCTGGCAGGCCCTCTTTATGCCCGCCGGCGCCATTCTCGCCACCCGGATCGACACCAATCATTGGTTGACCGCCGGCTGTCCAGAACCCCTCCCCATTCTCACGGGACGCAGCCCGGTCCTCATGTCCGCGGAAGGCGCGGACGCTCCGATACGATTCGGATACCTCGTGAACGCCCCGCCCAGCCCCGTGAAGCCCGCCGAAGAGGCGGACACCCCGGCACGCTCGAATCCAAATCCGAATCCGAATCCAAATCCGATCCCGCCTGGAGGCGCGACGGCCAAGGAGACCAAGGACAAAGATGAACCACCACGCGTGGGCTGGGCCGCCCTCCCTCCCGGGACCGCCATGCACCTGCGCATGAGTGGACTGCTATGGCCCGAGGCAGGACATCGCATCGCCAACAGTGCCTGGGTCACACGAGAGAACCTGGGCCGCGGCCAGGTCATCTTATTCGCCTCGTCCCCAACTCACCGCGCTGGATCACGCGGCGCCGAACGCGTCTTCCTCAACTCGGTGGTTCTCGGCCCGGGACTCGGCACCTCGCCAGTCGTGCGCCCCTGATCGCCCGATCCACTGCGTCCGCTCCGCGCCGACAGCGACGGCGATAAGGGCGATCGGGGTAGGGACGCCGGTTGCCCGGCGCCCCCCCCACAGATCCCGGCGAGCGGTATTCCCGCACCGGGCTCTTCACGATGATTCGCTCACGCACGGCTTGGCACGTAGGACGACCCGAACAGATTCACTGCCTC
>JAEUHG010000176.1 GCA_016795425.1 Verrucomicrobiales bacterium | reverse complement strand
GCCTGACCGAGCGAAGCCTCGCCTGGGTACGCACCACCCTCTGCCGCGCTCGCCAGCAGTTGAAGCGCTGCATCGAGCGCCGACTCAACACCCAGCCGTCATGATCACCACGGATCAAATGGCGGCTCTCCTGGAAGACGCACTCGATGATCGCACGTGCGATGCCCTCGCTGCGGAGCTCGAGCGTGACCCAAGGTCTTTCCAAAGCCTCCTCGACCAGCGGAGAATCGACTGCCTCCTTCGTTCCGTCCTCGCATCCGCTTCAGACCGCCAGCGCCTCAGGGAATCGGTCCTCGCCGCCGCGGCAGGACCGTCCACCGACCAGTTGCAGGCCAGGGTCCTGGCCGAGACCATCGGCTGGGGGACCGCCGCGCCCTGGAGAAGCGTCCCGAATGCCGCGGCGACGGGAAAGCTGCAGATCCCCGCGGGCGAGCCTTGGCGGAGGTTTTGGGCGACCCTGGCGTCCTTGAGGGGTTCGGCCCGCGGGCTCGTGGCCGCTGGCGCCGGCCTTGTCGTCATCGGACTTGCCCTATGGCTGGGGGGCTTCGGACATCGCGATCCTACCCCGGCGATATTCGGGGTACTCGTCGAAGTCGTCGGCGTCCCCACCATCCGTCGGTCGGGCCATTCGCAGGTCATGGACGCGACGCCAGGAATCTCAGTTCTCGATGGCGACCGCCTCGATACCGGCGACGCGGACCGCGCCGAGATCCGCTTCCGTGATGGCACCAGGCTGCGTCTCGCCTTCAACACGAGCATCGAGCTGCCGCTCGCGGCACACCCCCAACTGCCCGACACCAACGCTCTGCTGCGGCCACCCGAGGTCCGCATGTTGAAAGGCCAGGTTTGGACAAAAGTCGCCAAGCTGACCAACGCCCCGGCCTACGCCATCCGCACCGACGTCGCCACCGCCATCGCCCGTGGCACCGAGTTCGGAGTCTCCCTTCGGCGCATCGACCTCCTGTCGATCAATCCCCCCGTCGCCGGTGGCGGTCCGCCAGTCACCGCCGTCCTTACCGTAAAGGAGGGCACCGTCGATTTCACCAATGCCCTCGGTTCGGTTCGCGCCACCGCGATGACCGAGTCGACGGCCCGTGCCGACTCGGCGCCTACCGAACCCCGCCGCCTCCAGACAGTGCAGGTCGTCAGCCTTGGCGGTTCGAAGATTTGGTCCCTAATCACGTCGCCCCTGGACTGGCCGGAGGCCGCCGCTCGTCTGGCAGGTGGGGGAGGCTCCATCGGGCTGGTCGCGCTCGACCTCCCCGTAGCCGCCGGGGCCCCGGCCCCCGCCGCGGGAGCCACTAGCGAGGTGCGGGTCGCTCGCGTCCTTCCAAACTCACCCGCTTCCCGAGCCGGTCTTCAACCCGGGGACATCATCACCGCCCTCAACGGGCAGCCGGTCACCCGTGCCAGCCAACTGCACCGCCCCCTTCTCATCCCCAGCAACGGTTCCCCCACCCAGGTAGGGTTGGACCCAACTTCGGCCGGGTCGCTCACTCTCCGCCGCGGCGCCGAGTCCCTTTCCGTCCAGCTGACCGCGACCCTCCAGCCGGTGGTTCTCCCGGGTCCTAAGCTCGACCCCGACCAACAGACCCTCCTGGCCGAAATCACCCGTCGGTGGTTGAGCGTCGCGAAACCTCAATCCACCGGCCTGCCCGCCAACGACCTCCGTGACCTTGGCGCACGGGAGGCTCAGGGTTCTTCCATCCTGCGCGCCGCCGCCGAGAACAACCTCGGCATCGCGCTGGAGTTGGAAGACGCCCTCGGCCCCGCCATCCGCGCCTACGACCGGGCCGTTCGAGTGGAGCCGAATGTCCCGCTCTACCGTTTCAACCTCGGCCTCGCCCTGCGGAAGATCGGCAGCTTCGAGCGGGCCGCGGAGGAACTCGCTGCCGCGGCCCGGCTCGCGCCGGACTCCACGCCGGCGCGGAAACGCCTGGCGGAGATCCACTCCCTGCTGGGCGAGGACAGCGCCGCCCTGGCTCAGACCGAGGCCGCGCTACAAGCAGATCCCAACGATCACGGGTTGTGGGAGCTCAAGGCCCAGGTGCTGACCAAGCAGCGCCGGGCCGCGGAGGCTGCCGATGCCGGGCGGCGCGCCGCGGAACTCGATCCGACCTGCCCCACCGCTCTGGGATTGCTCGCCGGTGCGCTACACCTTCAGGGCAACCTGGTCGAGGCCGAGGCCGTCTCCCGCGAGGCGCTGGAATCGGCTCCTTACGATCCGCTTCGTCACCTCGACCTCGGTCTGATCCTGAATGACCGCGGCCGACTCGCTGACGGCGAGCAGGCTTTCCGTCGCGCTCTGGAGTTGCAGCCAGATTTCGTGGTGGCCCACCAGAACCTTGGCAACGTTCTTGCCAACCGCCGCCAATGGGTCCAGGCCGAAGCCGCCTACCGAAAAGCAGCGGAACTGGCCCCCGACGACCCAAGTTCGTTCCGGGAACTGGGACAACTCGCCAGACGCCAGGGGCGGCTCGATGAGGCCGAATCCCTCCTTCAACGGGCGCTCGAAGTGGCTCCGCACGATGCCGAGTCGCTCGGCCTTCTCGGCTCGATCCGGATGCAGCGCGGCAGCCTTGCGGAAGCCGAGAACCTCATCCGCCGTGCGTGCGAAATAGAGCCGGGTCTCGCGTGGCTCCACAACGACCTTGGCGAAGTCCTGCGGGAGCGCGGTCAACTCGACGAGGCCGTAGCTTCCTACCGCAGGGCTGTCGCGCTGGATTCAGACGATCCCAGCCCACGCAACAACATCGCCATCATCGCCGCCATGCGCGGGCGGTTCGCGGAGGCGGAGACGGAACTTCGCGCCCTCCTCGACCTCGCCGCCCGGAACCCGCGGATCAACCCGCTCAACTTCCTCGTCAATCTCGCCATCGCGTGTTCAAAACAGGGCAAGCTCACGGAGGCCGAGGCTTTCCACCGCCGGGCGCTGGCCCTGGAGCCCGACAACCCCGAGCTTGCCATCGAACTTGCATGGTTCCTCGCCGATCACCGCCTCAGGCTTGACGAGGCTCTGACCCTCGCCCGCCGCGCCGTCACGGCTCAACCCGACATGCCCTCGTTTCTGCACACGCTGGGTTGGACACTCTTTCAGCTCGGCGAAATGGAGGAGGCGGAGCGCCTCCTGCAAAAGGCCGTGGACCTGTCGCGCAACGATCCCTCGGAAACCCGCATTCGTGAGCATTTGAAAGAAATTCAAGACAAGAAGAAAAAACCATGAGTACCCTGAAAACGAGATGGTGGGTCGGTCCTCTGACCTTGGCGACGAGTCTGTTCTCTGCCTCGGCGCAAACCTGGAATCCGGTTCTTCCCAACGCCGAGTACGGTCTAAGCGGAAGGGGAACAGCGATCCTCGTCGATACTATCGCTGACGCCCCGGCCGCCGAGAGCGTCCTTGTAGCCTCCGATCAAGCCGTCTACCGACTATCGCCCGAGAACGGCGATTGGAGCTTGCCGCCCCTCGTGCAAGCACTCGGGGTGAACACGACCGACCCAGTCAAATTCTCCAGCCTGGGCTACGACCGCAGGACCGACGCTCTTTACGCGGTTGGCCAACGCCCCGGTGGCGGAGCCCAGCTGTGGACGGTGTGCAAAAGCGACCCTGGGGACTTTGCCTCCCTTTACGCAGACGACACCTTCTTCCTCGCCAAGGGGAAGCCCTCCTCGGCCCTGGATTTCGCGGTGGATTCCGCTGGAAACGCGTACGCGTGTGGCTGGGCTGTCTTTGGGCAGCGTCATTGGATCGTTCGGCGCAAACGCTTTGGCCAAGGCCTCTGGGCGACGGTGTCCGACTTGAAGAGCAAAGGGGACTGCATCGCCAACGCGGTCACCGTCGTGCCCGGAGGGGTCCAGTTCACTGCGCAGGATGCCATCTTCGTCGTGGGCCATGCCAATCAACAATGGACCATCCGCCGAAGCCTTGACCAAGGAACGACCTGGTTCGACGTGGACGCCAGGTGGTCGCGTGCCAACCCCAATGTCATCGCCACTGATGTGGCTGGCGACGCCGAGGGTAGAATCTATGTCGTCGGCCATCACTACGACGTTTACGAACCAGCATTTTTGACGGGTTGTGTCATCCGCATGAGCCAGACTGGTGGGGCCCCCGACACCTGGGAGACCGTCCTCGACGTGAAAGGCGGTGCCGGAACCTTGGGAGCCTGGACATTGGGAATCGGGGCTTCGGGTGCGGTAACGTTGTCGGGTGCCATCCGCCCCCTGGACGCCGATGCGCCGCATTGGGCGATCATCGAATGTCAATCACCCCAAAACACCCTATCCTGGGTGGCCGCCTATGAGTCGCCCCATTTTCCGTTCGGAACCCTTTGGTCCAAAGGACACGCTGTCGGCTGCAATACCACCGGGGCGGTGTTCGCCGTGGGCGAGATCGCCGAACCGGGAGGAAACAACCCCCAGGTCGGGCTGCTTCGCAAGGAGCCCTGAGAGCTTCCACCATCCTCGTCACGCGATGCACACTCACGTCAACGTGTCCGCTCGGCCGAGTTCTTTCGTGAAACGTCCTCTCTCGTACTCTCGGTGCAGTCGCTGGGTCTTGCCGCTTTGGATTCTCCTCGCGCTGCCGCTGCTTGGGAACGTCGTCCGGTCAGCCGAGCCCATCGTCGACTGGGAGCTGATGGGCGAACCCGAGCATCCGGGAGTAGGAGTGATTCGCGATATTACGCTTTCGTCGTCGGGAGAAATCCTCCTCCCGGGTCACTACGATTACGATACGAATCTTGGTTGGTCGGGCATTCAGACGATCCTCCTGCGATATGATGAATCCGGTCATTTGCTCGACGCCTTGCCCTCGCGGGGCGAACTGATCGAAAGCGTCGCGATCGACTCGAACAGCAACGCCTACGTCACCGGACGCGTCTGGCGCCCCGCCGATCTCGGAATGGGAATGAAGTACCAGTTCTACATCGCGAAGTATTCCCGTGACTGGAAGCTGCTCTGGGAGCGCACCGCGGGCGCTACGCTCGCTTCGGCGGACTACATCAACGGAGGTCTCAAGATCACCACGGACAGCGTTGGGAATGCCTATGTGGCCGGCTTCTCTCACGGTCCGGCCAGGTATGGCAGCGCGTCGTTTCCCAACTCCGCAGGTGGCCCCCTCCTATGCAAATACGATACGGATGGGAACCTGCTTTGGGCCCGCCGGGGAGAGGGGATCTGGAAGGACTATGGAGACTGGAAGGTCGGCGGTGGGGACGCGGCGAGCATCACTCTTACGCCCGACGGAGAGATCATGATCTCGGGTAGCATGAACGTTGGCACGGCGAGATTCGGCGCCGTCTCCATCGCCATCGTGGACTCCGTCGTGAGCCCGGGGGCGGGTGGTTTCCTCGCCAAGTACAGCTCGTCGGGGGACGTCCGCTGGGCCAAAGCCCTGCCGCCATCCCCCTTTGGTCTCTCCTACCGTAACGGCGTGGTCATGGATCGGGACGGCAACGTTCTGACCAGTGGCACGATGATCGATGGTCGGGCCCAGCTCGGCGGCACCCAGATCGCCGTTGACGACCCTGGACGCCTGGGTTCCTTTGTCGCGAAGCTCGCTCCCACCGGGGACCTGATCTGGGCAAAGGCAGCCCCCATCGGAGGCTTGGCGGTCGATTCGCAAGGGAATGTCTATTCCGGGATATCGAAGCTCGATTCCAGCGGCCACCTTCTTTGGGACCGAAGCGTGAGGGGCGCGACGCTTCAAATCGCCGCCCCCAATTCGAAGGGGGAACTGTTCTTCACCGGGAGCACGCGCGAAGTGCTCGAACTTGATGGGCACTCGGTGAACCCCCCTGGCGATTCACCCGGCTATTTTATCGGCAAGACGGATCGGAACGGGACTGTCGAATGGGTCCTCGACCCTGCCCAAGTTGCATGGAACTACCTGAATCACGTTGTTCCCGACTCGATCGGAGGCACTTTGGTCGTCGGACACGCCAACGGAGGCCCGTTCCTCATGCATCTGAAAGAGCCCGCCCCGGTCGAGGTCGGTTTGACGTTCACCAGGACGAAGTCGCGCCTGCGGCTGTCATGGCCCGTCGCATTCACCGGCTTCGTCCTGGAGACCGCGGATTCACTCCCGGCTTCAGATTGGACGACGGCCTCCGGTGTCCCGGTCGTCGAGGGCGCTCAGTTTGTCTTCGACGTCGACTTGAGGGATGGAGCCACCTTCTTCAGGCTACGCAAACCGTGATCAGAAACTCGCCGCTCGCGGGCGCAACGCGCAGCCAGCAGCCCGCATGGGCCCTCGCGTCCGGACCCGCTCCCTGAAGGGATATGCGCCCGTCGCTTCGGTCTCCTTGTTTGCCCTCCAGGGCGTTCACGCTCGTCGAACTCCTCGTCGTCGTCGCCATCATCGGCTTGCTCGCCTCGCTCCTACTGCCCGCGCTTGGCCATGCCCGCTCCGCTGCTCGCTCTGCCGAGTGCCGCAATAATCTCCGAACCCTCGGCCTCGCCCTGCGCATGTATGTCGACGATTGCGATCGTTTCCCCACCGTCGAGGGCTGGACGCTCGTCGGCGCCGGTCACGCCTACGGCGTCCTCGCCATGAGCGACTGGAAGCACGCACTTATCCCCTTTATCGGCGTTCAAGGCGACAACTTCGTCGACAAGTCCGCCACGATGCGGACGCTGCGCTGCCCCCTCACCCTCACGAAGTCCGATGGCGCCCGGGGCAATGCCCAGTACGCCTACAACGCTTCCGGCGCCGCGAGGTTCCAGAGCGCCTTCAACCTCGGCCTCGGCGGCTACCAGGACGGCACCCTCAAACCCACCGCGGAATCCCGCGTGATCTCACCTGCCAGCCTGATCGCAGTCGGCGACGTTACCCCAGGGGCGACTTGGGACATGCCACCGAGGTATCCATCCCGCCTGGCCTTTGGCGGTTCGAGTTACTTTGATGTCTGCTCGACCAATAGCGATTTCTGGCCAGGCGTGAGCCATGCCAGTGGTGCAGCGAACATGCTCTTCGTCGACGCCCACGTCGAATCGGCCCGCCAAACGAACTGGATCGCCGCCACCGACAGCGCCCGCCGCCGCTGGAACAACGATCACGAACCACACCCGGAGACGTGGGGCAGGCCGTGAACCGTTTGTAGAGGGTGAACAACACCCAAGCCAAATCGGTAGGCGCGGCGACGTCCCAAATGTCTCATAAGTGTCCCATTTCGCCGGACTGATGGAGGGAGGACGCAGCGATCTTGGCGTGGACTCGGGCCCCAAAAAAGGATCTGCGGCTTCCGCTCAAAACGGCAGTCGAATCCCGGCCCGTGTGAAGTGGTCATCCCGGGCGATGGTGTCACCGATCACTTCAAAAGGGACCACCCAGGGTCGAAATAGGGTGCGTCAAAATCCCCCACCCCCTGCACGGCGGTTAGTGGCCATCATTGGTTGATGGTTTTCAAGCGTGTTTGAGTCGGGTTAGGCCTGATCGTGGCGTGACCCCGAGATTCGCGAGGCGCGGTCCCCGATGGGGGTAGAGCCGCCGCGGGCCGAGCATAGCGAGCGACAGCTCGCGGCCCGCGGCGTGCGACTGGGGCCCCATCGGGGGGCGCGCCGGTTGGAGTCGTCGGGCATGGATCCGGGGTGTCTTCATTCGGGTACCGCCACCGGTTCGCGGTTTTTCTTCTTGGACGCCGCCGCCTGCTGGGCGTTTCGGAGCCGATAGCTGCGCCCCGTCATGCGGACGATCTCCGCCCCCTCGAGCAGACGGTCGAGGATGGCGGTGGCGGCCGGGACGTCGCCCAAGAGCGCGCCCCATTCCTCGATGGGTCGGTTGCTGGTCATGAGGGTCGAGCGGTTGCGATGCCGGCGCACAATGATCTCCAAGAGCGATTCGGCGCCTTTGGACGGGAAGCTTTTCATTCCAAAATCGTCCAAACAGAGCAGATCCGGTTTCAGGAAGCGGGCGAGCGTGCGTTGCGCCTCGGCCGGAGACTGGTCGGCCTGAAGTTCGCGCACCAACTCGAACACCGAGTAGTAGAGGACGCTGCAATTGGCGCGCAGCGCGGCATATCCCAGGGCCTGGGCAATGTGGCTCTTTCCCAACCCCGGTGGACCCAGGAGCAGGGCGTCGCGGCGTTCGCGCACGAACTGGGCGGTGGCCAACTGGTAAATCTGGGCGCGGTTGATCTGGGGGTTGAACTGCCAATCAAACGCTTCGAGAGGTTGAAGATCGGGGAAGCGGGCCAGCTTCTTGCGCCGTTCCAGGCTGCGTTGCGCCCGCACATTGAGTTCGTCCTGGAAGAGCAGTTCAAGGAACTGACGATGGGAGAGGCCGTGCGAGGCGGCCTCTTGGAGACGGAGTTCCAGACTTTGGGCCAAGCCGGAAAGATGGAGTTGGCGACAGGCGTGTTGAAGCGGGTCAGGCATGAGTTTCGATGAATAGGCCGTACTCGGCCAGGTTGCGGATGAGGGGATGATGATCGTTGAGCCGGAGGGGGAGTTGGGTCGGGGTGCGCGCGTCGAGCAAGGCGCGCACATCACGCAGTCGCCATGCCCCGCGAGCCAGGGCTCGGGTGCAAGCGTCGTTGATCGAGCGGAACGGGTGGGTCTGGGCCAAGGCGACCAGGCCCATCAGGGTGCGCAAGCCGATCGGGCCCTTGCGTTCCAGCACGCCGACGGCCCACTGGCCGCAGGGTTCTCCCAAGGCTGCGGCGCGTCCTTGCCAGTAGGCGATTTGGCGATCGAGCGAACCGTGACCACCCCCCAGTCCGAGGCAGTGGCTAAATTGACCGCGTTCCAGACGGCGATGCAGGGCGATTTGCTCCCAGCGTTCGTTGAAGACGCGCACCTCGCGCGTGTCCCACCGCGCCCACACCGTCCGTTGAATGTACTCCGGGGGCACCGAGTAATACGAGCGCTCCAACTCGATGTAGCTGTCGCGGTGCACCACGCGTCGCGCCTCATGAAACACCGGGAACAAGTTTGGTGGCGGTGGTACCAGCGCCGGTTGCTCCAGAGCGAAACGGAGGCCCACCTGTTGGCGTGTGGTGCCATGGATGCGCTGGTCGGCGACGCTGCGTTCCCATTCACGCAGGTGTTCGTTGTGGGCGGCCAAGCTGGGGAAGGCGCGCCCGCGCAGGGCATTGCCCTTGAGGTAGGCGATCCCGTTCTCGGTCTTTCCCTTGGCGTCGGTCGCGCACTGCAACTGGTGCCGACCAATCGAAGCAACATGTGACGGTCACCCATCCGTTTCACCCCTGGCGGGGGAAGCGCTTCGAGTTGGTGAACTGCGAACGACGGTGGGGCCAGTGGCGGGTGTTCTACGTGAACGACGAAGGCGAACTGGCCTATTTGCCTGCGTCCTGGACGGACGTCGGGC